>JAKOYE010000070.1 GCA_029780675.1 Actinomycetes bacterium | reverse complement strand
GCCCGGATGAGCGCCGAACTGCAGGGTTTCAGCTCGGCCGACCAGCTCGCCATCGTCAATGTCGCGGTTCAAGTAGAACGTCTGACCCGCCATCCCATGCTGGCTGAAGCGGTGCAAGCTGGTCGCGTGCGAGTGGTCGGCATGTTCTTCGACATTGGCGCAGCCCACGTCTATGAGATCGACGAGTACGGCATCCTGGGGCAAGTCGGGGCTTCAAGAGCTGGCGTTCGCGGCGGGCATCGCGGGGACGGCAACAGGTCCCTGTGGTGACGGCCAGACGTGGAACCTGCTCCGACCGCCCGTGCGGGTGTCAGCGGGCTGTTCGCCGAGACGGGCAGAAGCGAAGCAGCCGAGGGTTCCCATCCGATCCCGACGTCCGCTGACCAGCCACGAGCGCGGCTGGGGTACGCGGCTCCGCTGGAGGTTAGACAGCGCGGCCGTGCGTTCGTTATCTTTTCGAGACCTCATGTGACGGGTCGGTCGATTAGTGGCGAAAGGGAGGGTCGGGTCTTGGATTTCGTTGCCCCGCGTGCGGCAAGGCGGGCTGGCGGTGTTCGTTTCGTCATCGCGATCGCCGCGCTTGCGCTGCTCGTCCCGCCGTGGTGCGGTCCCGCCGCTGCCGACCCGCTAGATGACCCGTTGGTGGAGCTCAAGGAACTGTCTCAGCAGGCTGAGCAGCTGGCCGCGACTGTTCAAACAGCGCAGGCGAATCTGGACAACAGACTTCAAGCACTCACGCGCGCGGATGAGGCGCACGCCGTCGATCTGGCAGAGTTCGATGCCGCCAGCGGGCGTTTGGCCAGCTACCAGCAGGCCGTCGACGTTCTCGCGGCCGCGGTTTACACCGGCGGGCGCGCAGATGGTCTCCACGCGCTCCTTACGGCTACCACGCCCAAGGGCCTGATCGACAAGCTGTCCGTTCAACGGGTGATGGCCACGGAGATGTCGTCGCGGATGCGGGGATTCCGACAGGCTGAGCGGGAGGCAAAGCTCCGCGAAGCCACAGCCGCCAAGTCTGCGGCCGCAGCTGCGGCTGCCGTTGAAGCGGCTGCCGAGGTGCGAGCGGATCTGCAGAGCACGCAGTCAGAGCTTCGAAGCCGAATCGCCGCGGTGCAAGCGAAGGGCCTCATGCTGGACACCGCTGGACAAGCCGTATCGCCAGGCTCCGTCATCTTGCCAGGCTCCGTCATCGCGGCGTCAGATCTGGTCGCACCGGTCCCCGCGATCGGGATGAATGGGCTGGTGCCCAACGCGAGTGTGCTGGCTGCCTACATCATGTCCACCTTCCCCGGTGTGCAGTCCATCGGTGGGGTCCGCGCAGACCCGCTTCCGGACCACCCCAGTGGCCGCGCCCTGGACATCATGACTGGCACAAACATGGACTTGGGGGACGCAATCAACGCCGACCTCCAGCGGCAGGCAGGACGCTTCGGTATCGACTACACGATGTGGCGTGTGCCGGATCATTTCAACCACGTCCACGTCACGGTCTCCTGACGTCCCGAGTGCGCTGACGTTCCAGTTCGCGCAACATGTTGTTGTAGGCCGCCAGATCGTCGTCGTAGCCGGCGTCGGCGTGCCGGTCTGAGCGGGTCGAGGTGCGCCGGTCCTGGCGTGCCCACTGCGTCACCAAGGCGACCACCACCATGATCAGCGGCACTTCGCTTGCGCCCCAGGCGATGGCGCCGCCGAGATGCTGGTCGTCGTTGAGGTTGGCCACCCACGGGAGGGCCAGTCCGCGATAGAAGTTCCCGCCGACGACCGATGTCATGGTCATCATCGCGACACCGAAGAATGCGTGGAACGGCATGATGGCGAACAACAGGGCGAGTCTGCCGATGAAGGGAAGCCGACGCGGTCCGGGATCGACGCCGATGATGCCCCAGTAGAACAGGTAGCCGGTGATCAGGAAGTGCACCGCCATGAACTCGTGTCCCCAGTGGTAGCGAACCAGGGTGTCGAACAACGGGGTGAAGTACACGGCGTACAGCGAGCCGACGAACAACACGAACGCCGTGACGGGACTGGACAGGAACGCGGTGAACGGCGAATGCACCGCGCGCACAATCCATTCCCGCGGACCGGGTGGCGTCCCCGGCGCGGCGCTGGGCAGCACCCGCAACGCCAGGGTGACCGGCGCCCCGAGGACCAGCAGAACCGGCACGAACATGTTCAGCATCATGTGCTCGGCCATGTGCACGCTGAACATCGCCGATCCGTAGGACCGCACTCCCGAACCGGTTGCGACCACCAATGCCGCGCAACCGGCGAGCCAGGAGACCGTGCGGCCGACCGGCCACCGGTCACCCCGCCGACGCAACCGGATCACGCCGACCAGGTACCCGCAGGCAAGGGTCAGGCCCAGAACCCCGAGGAAGGTGTCGAAACGCCAGAACGTCGCCAGGCGCAGCGCGGTCGGGGCGCCGGGCAGTTCATAGCCCAGCAGGACGTCCCAGATGCTCGGCCGGGTCGCCAGCAGGCCGGGCGCGGTCTGAATCGCCATCAGGGACAGCGCCGCCGGCACGGCCATCGCCGCGGCCAGCCGCGCCGGCACCGGGGTGCTGCGCCCCCCGCGAAGTGCGACCACCCCGGCCACGAGTCCGACGGCCAGTACCGCGCCGGCGAACAGACCGAGCACGCCGTACCCGCTCGTGAGATCTCCCGCCCGTAAACCCAGGAGCAGCAGGCCGTAGAGCACCGCGACCGACCCCGCGGCCAGGGCCGTGACCGTGACGCGGCGGCGCACGGCGGGATCGCTCGGCGCCGCGGCGTTCACGACCGTCACGCCGGCCCACACGGCCACGGCGACGGCGAAGACGATCACCGAACTGGTCGTATAGTCGTGGTCGGGACCCTGACCGGCGTTTCCGGTGACCGGTACGGCGATCACACCCACCAGAGCCGGAATCGTCAGCGGCACATGCCATTCCCACCGCACCGTCAGCCGCACCGTGACGGCGAGCACCGCCGAGACCACGACGACGGTCACCCACCCCCGCCCGGTCTCCGACGCCTCCAGAGCGGCGGCGAGCCGGCCGCTGACGAGCAACCGGGTCGCGGAGACGCCCGCGTCGGCGGCGGTCTGGACCACCACCATGACCAGCGCGGCGATCACCCATAGCGGAGCCACCCGTTCCACCACTAGGTGTGCCCGGAATGCTGCCAGGTCCAGGACCCCCCGGTCGTCGGGGCGGGCGGTGATGACAACCAGCACCAGGCCACCCAGACACACCGCTCCCGCGAGGGTGGCGGTGAAGTAGCCGACGGCCTCGGCGACGGTCGTGGCCGTCGCGGGGGACAGTGCCGTGAGCACATACACCGCAACCGCGCCGGCCGCCACGGCGAAGCCGAGCAGCAGCGACGGGACTGCTGCCCGGCCGGTGTCAGTAGCTGTGGACGTCATGGGCTCCGTTCCGGGTCAGCCGGCGGTCGAGGGCGCTCCACCGATTGTTGCGGACGCTACACCGGGAACTATTTCCCGGGCCCTGCTCTCGCTCTGGCCTGTCGATGTAGCCCGCCGCCACGGTATTGACCCGGATTCCCGCGGCGGCCAAGTCGCACGCGTGCCGCATCCCGCTTGACGGGCGTCTGCCGCATCCGACCACGCTGATGAGGCTGATTACCCGCTGCGGTTCGGCAGCTGCCGACGGACTCAACGAGGCCCTGTTGGCCAAGGCCGCCGCCGCGGCCAAAGTGCTTCGCACCAATAGGGTTCGCACCGACACCACGGTGGTGCCGGCCAATGTGGCCTACTCGACCCGATTCGGGGCTGTTGGCCAAAGCGGTGCGCCGGATCGGGTCGGCTGCCAAGCGGATTCAGGACGCCGGCCGTGCGCACCCGGGTGCGTGACAGTTCCCGCGCGGCCGCTAAGCGTGCTCATGCGGTCGCTGCCAAGCTGCGGCTCAGGCTCGGTAATGGGCTGTGGCGAAGCCACCGCGGCGGTGCTGGCCACGGGTGGCGAGCTGGCCGGATTGGCCCGCGCCGCCGCTTGTGATGCCCAGCGGCTGCTCATCAACGTCAAGCAGGCGATCCGTCGAGGGAGGGTCAAAGCCGCCCAACTGGCCGCCCGTGGTCAGCGGGACGCCGCCGCTTGCCGGCCCCGGGGCCGATTCGTGCGAGCGGTCAACGAATTGCAGAAGTTGGTCGCCCTCACCCAATAGATCGTCACCCCGACCCACCAGCGGGTCGCCGGGCAGACACCCGCCGGCGCCGACCGGCGAGTCAGCCTGCACGAAAGCGGTGCCCGCCCGATCGCCGAGGTCCGCTTGGGCAAACCGGTCGAGTTCGGTCACAACGGCCAGTCACCGACGACGGCATCGTGCTCGACCACTCCGTCGAGGTCGGCAACCTTCGCGACGCATCGTCACCGCCGACCGCGGCTACTGCGAGAAGCGCGTCGAAGACGCCCTGCGCGACCTGGGTGTGCGCCCCGTCCTGACACCCCGCAAAGGCAAACCATCCCCGGCCCGGCGAGAAGAAGAGCACCGGCCCGCCTTCCAGCGAAAGAGCATTTCGCGCAACGGATTTGAAGGTCGTCTTAGCGTTCCCGTGAGTAGTTGAGCTGTATTCCGGAACGGTTTTCAGCGGTGCCACTCTTCGGACGAAGCCCGGGTGCTTCAACCACCGCGCTGTGCCTGATTCGAGACGGCACTGAGTCCTCGCCGCGGCCCAGCGCCACTAGGGTCGACCATCATGTACCGATGGCGGCGCGTGACCGCACTTGTGGCCGCGGCTGTTTGCATCCTGACCGCCTCGCCGGCTCACGTCGTTCCCCTCAGCGCGGCTCAGCCCAACGCCAACCAGCCTCTGGCTGTACCGCCCGGCGGCCCGGCGCGTGCCTGGCTGGTGGCTGACATGGTCAGCGGAGCGATCCTCGGTGGCCAAGATCCCTACGGCGCCTACGCGCCGGCCTCGACCATTAAGCCGCTGTTGGCGATGGTGGTCCTCGACCAGTTACGGCCCGATGCGGCCGCGCGGGCCAACCAGTCACACACCCAGGTCGAGTGCTCATGCGCCGGTGTGGTTGCCGGCCAGGCCTACACCGTCCGTCAGTTACTCGACGGACTGCTGCTGGTATCGGGAAACGACGCGGCCAACATGCTCGCTGACATGGTCGGGGGCTATCGGATCGCGGTGGCCAAGATGAACGCCAAGGCCGCCGCTGTCGGCGCCCGTTCCACCCGCTCGAACTCGCCGTCCGGGCTCGACGGGCCGGGCTGGGAATCGGTCAGTTCCCCCCATGACCTTGCGGTGATCTATCGTGCCGCGCTGAAATACCCAATGCTGGTTCAGATCATGCACCAGCGTGTGGCGCTGTTCCCGGACGGTATGGGTGGGATGCGTCAAATCGCCAACCAGGATGCGTTGCTCTCCACCTACCCGGGGTTCATCGGCGGCAAGACCGGTTTCACCAACCTAGCCCGGGAGACCTACGTCGCGATGGCTCAGCGCAACGGAAGGCGACTGATCACGGTCCTCATGTACAGCCAGGACGACCTGCAGGATCAGGCCCGTGCGGTGCTGGATTGGGGCTTCAACAGGACCTGAGTGCCCTACACGGTGGTCAGACCCAGGGCCGCGGTCACCCGTTGGGATGTTCGGCGGCCGCGATGGCTTCGGGGCCCGGGACGGTGACCGGGGCCTGCGGCAGCCGCCCGTCGTCCCGGCCGCCCCGGATGCGGTCGTAGAGGTCGACCGCGGACTGCCGATACCGCTCGGGCGTGCTGTCGCGCTGCAGCAGTGAGGCTACGATCAGCACCTGGTAGGGACTAATCCCGTGTTCACCGGCGGCGTTGCTCAGCAAGTAGTTCAGGTCATAGCGCGCTGCGCTGCCACCGATCAGCGTGGCGAGCACCTGTGCGGGTGTGGCAGTCGGATCGAAATTCCACTGACCCACACCGATCAGACCCTCCAGGCGGCGGTAGTCCCCGGCCATCGTCTCGACCGGGTCACGCGCCCAATCCGGAATGCCCAGTGCCGCGATGTCGGACTGCGCCGCGCTTTGCCGCAACTCCTCGACCGACAGACACCGTCGGCCGCCGCCGGTCGGCGCACAACTCGCCCGCGCGATATCAGAGAGCAGTCCCGGCCGGACGGATCCGGTTACCGGATCGGTGACGTCCTCGAGTTGGCGGCCGGCCTGCACGGTGATGAATCCGACTCTGCTGGCCGGGTCGCGCAACTGAGCGAGGATCTCGTCGGGCTCCTGACCGGGGGACACCACATAAAAGCCCGGGCCGGGAACCTGCACGGGTGCGGTGCGCGATCGCGCCGCGGCGGTCAGTGACTGTGCCAAGTCGAGGACTCCCAACGCAGCCAGTCGCTCCCCGACAGCCTCCAGACTATCGCCGGGCTGGACCTGTATGACGATGTCGTGGTCGACCTCAGGTGTGGCGGACTGCGGAACTGCCGAATCAGTGCGCACAGAAATCCACACCAGCGCGAGCACCACGGCCACCCCACACGCGACGGCCACGGCCGCCACCGTGCCCGCCCGCGCCGATGCGTTGCGGCGGGGATTCTCGAGCACCCCTCGATGTCTGGCCGGTCGGTTTGAGTTAGCGGCGCGGCGACCACGGGCGCGGCCCGCCGACCGGGGTGAATCGGCATCCGAATCGGGTCCGCGGCGGGCGTTGCCCTGATCTGGCTGCAATGCTGTTGAACCTCCCACTGGAACCGCGAATCGTTCCCGACGTGAAGCCAACCACTATCCAGCTACGTAGATGTCGGTAGGGTGAAGTGCGGCTCCCGAGCAACGTCTGGAATCCAGGCCACAACACTGAACTGACCTAACACTCGGAGGGGTCTATGACGGCGAGACGGCCGCTGCAGATGCCGCCCGTAGCAGTTACGGGAATTTTCGCCGTGCTGATGTGGTCGGTGTCGTTGTTTACGCCGAGCGTGGATCCTGCACTGTGGCTCCGGATCGCGGGCAGCGTGGCGCTGGCCGCCATGGGGTTGTCGGTGATCGCGTTTGCCGTGCACGGTTTCCGGGAGGAGCGAACCTCGGTCAATCCGATGGACTTGGATCGAATGTCCGCCATTGTGACGGCTGGCATCTACCGAGTGAGTAGGAACCCGATGTACCTCGGGATGCTGCTGTGCCTGCTGGCCTTCGCCTGGTGGTTGGCCAACCCCGCCTCACTCGCGGCTGCGGTGCTTTTCGTGCCCGCCATGACGCGCGTTCAGATCATCCCCGAGGAGCGCGCCTTACTCAGCCGATTCGGCTCGGACTATTCGGCTTACTGCCGGACTGTGCGTCGATGGATCTAAAGCCGATGGCTGCCAGCGGTACTGTTCCGTTCCGCGCTGTCCACTCCAGGGGAGGTCCTGGCCTGGCTTGCGGCACTAAGACGGAGGCGTGTCAGTGACGGCGAAGCTGGAACTGGAAGTGTCGACCCTGTTGCCTGATGGGCATGAGGACGGCGATGGCTGCCTGGGACGGCTGTCGGAGGCTTTGGCCCGAACACCGGGTATCGACGAGGCGCACATCGTCACCGAAGATCAGGGCCCGGCACAGCTGTGTTTGCACTATGACCGCGATGCGCTGACCGTTAGCACGCTGCGCGAGTTGGCCTTTCGGGCCGGAGCGGCGATCACCGACCGCTACGGTCATGTTGTCTGGCAGGCCAGCGGGCTCAAGCGGCCCCGACGGGCGGCGCGCATCACCGCGGAGCTGGAGCGGGTTGCCGGGGTGTTGGAGGCCCGCGCCTGGTCCGACGGGCCGTTGCGCATCGAGTTCGACCGCGAACAGATCAACGAGGACGAACTGGCCGCCAGACTGGCCGCCTTGGGTGTGCAGGTGAAGACCGAACCAGCTGTGGCCGGGCAGCCGGTGGCGCCGGCGGCGGCACCGGCTGCGGACCACCGACCAGGTGCTGCGCAGGGCGAAGACCACGATCATGGTGGGCCTTTCGGCGAGAAAAGCGAACTGGTCTTCGCCCTGGCCTGTGGGGTTTTCCTGGCCGTTGGTTTCGCCCTGTCGTTCGTATCGGCTGTGCCGCAGTCGGTTTCGCTGATCTTCTACGTGCTGTCCTACGGTGCCGGAGGTTACTTCACCGCCCGTGAGGCCATTGAGTCGATCCGGGCAAGGCGCTTCGAGATCGACTTCCTGATGCTTGTCGCCGCTTTGGGTGCCGCGGCATTGGGGGACTTTGCCGAAGGCGCGTTGCTGCTATTCCTGTTCGGTATCGGCCATGCCTTGGAGGGCTATGCGATGGGGCGGGCCAGACGGGCCATCGAATCCCTGGCCGACATCGCCCCCAAGACCGCACTGGTCCGGCGCGGTGCGGACGTCACTGAGGTTCCGGTCGCCGAACTCGCCGTCGGCGATGTCGTGACGGTGCGGCCCAACTCCCGAATCCCCGCCGACGGCTTCGTCATCGCCGGATCCAGCAGTGTCGATCAGGCACCGGTGACCGGCGAGAGCGTCCCGGTGGACAAGTCCCCGGTGGCCGACCGTGACCAGGCCGCCGCCAATCTTGACGGTCTAGGCGCCGAGAACCGGGTCTTCGCCGGCACTGTCAACGGCCAAGGCGCCCTAGACATCGTCGTGGCCCGCCTTGCCGCCGACAGCACCATGTCCCGCGTCGTGCGACTGATCAGCGAGGCCGAAACGCAGATCTCCCCAACCCAGCGGTTCACCAAGAAATTCGAGCGGATCTTCGTGCCACTGGTGTTGGCACTGGTCGCAGCGCTGCTGTTGGCACCCTTGGTGACCCATGAGCCCTTCGCCGAGTCGTTCTACCGGGCGATGGCGGTGTTGGTCGCGGCCAGTCCGTGTGCCCTGGCCATCGCCACTCCCAGTGCTGTCCTGGCCGCGGTCGCCCGGGCCGGCAACGCCGGCGTCCTGGTCAAAGGCGGCGGACCACTGGAGAACTTGGGCGGGTTGACCGCCATCGCCTTCGACAAGACCGGAACCCTGACCACCGGGCAGCCCCGCATCGTCGATGTTCTGCCCGCCCCTGGCGTCGAGGACACCGAACTCCTGCAGGTCGCCGTGGCCGTGGAGCAACTCTCCGATCACCCCCTGGCTTCGGCCGTTGCCCGTGACGGCCGTACCCGCCTGAACCGCGACACCCCTCTGCAGGCCACCGGATTGGAGGCGCTCAGCGGCCGCGGCGTGCGGGCAATGGTCGAGGCAGAGGAGGTCTACATCGGTAAACCCGGCCTGTTCAGCGAAGTGGGCGGCCCCACCATGCCCGCCGAGCTCATGGCTGATATTCAGGCCGCCCAGATGCGGGGCCGCACCATCATGGTGGTTCGCCGCGGCGCCCGGTACCTCGGCGCGATCGGCCTGATGGACACCCCCCGCGACTCCGCCCGCACCATCGCCGCCAGCCTGCGGGATCTGGGAATCCGGCGGCTCATCATGATCTCCGGTGACAACCAGCAGGTCGCCGACGCCATCGCCGCCCAAACGGGCATCGACGAAGCGTGGGGCGATCTGCTGCCCGAGGACAAGGTCGAGGCGATCCGCCGCCTGCGTGAGGGCGAGCACCGGGTCGCCATGGTCGGTGACGGTGTCAACGATGCCCCCGCGATGGCCAACGCCACCGTCGGCATCGGGATGGGCGCCGCAGGATCTGATGTGGCCCTGGAAACCGCCGACATCGCCTTGATGGCCGACAACCTCAACGCGCTGCCCTTCGCCGTCGGCCTGAGCAGGAACACTCGCAGGATCATCCGCCAGAATCTTCTCGCCAGCCTCGGGGTGGTTGCGTTACTGATCCCGGCGACCATCCTCGGGTTGAGTATCGGTCTGGCCGTGCTCGTTCACGAGGGTTCAACACTGGTGGTGGTGGCCAACGCGCTGCGCCTGCTGCGCTATCCGCTGCCCAAGGCCGAGGTCGAATGAGGTTGCGCCCCAGGGTGATCGGCGCCCTGCATGACCATTCACACACTGAGCGTCGGCCTACCGTCGACCATCACGATGACACGCTCGCCGCCGCCGGGGTGTTCCGATCAGTCCTCCGGCCGCAACGCCGGTGCGTTTAAGGGAGTACCGGTGCAGGCGGGGTGGAAGCGGATCAGCACTGCCCCGCCCCTCTTGGTCGTCGTCACCGCCGAAGCGATAGCCGGCCGCGCCCCCGGTATCGGCGCGGTCTATGACGTTCGACGAGCCGGACACCTTCTATCGCGCGCACGGCGTCAACGCCCGCGGCTTCAAGGGATTGTTGTACCGGCACCTCATGCGCAACGCCATGAGCAAGGAGGTCACTCGATCCGAGCAGCAGGTATGTCACGATGCCCCTCGCCGCGCAGGGACACCCGATAGCGACGCCGCTTGTCCTGCCGCGGCATGTGTGCGTGCTCGGATCCTTCCCCCGGGTCGGGTTAGCGCCCGCGGAGGGCGTCGATGACGGCTTGCAGTTTGGTGGTGACCTGTTGGGCGACCTGTTCCATGGCGGGTGCGTCGCTGAGTTGGGCCATCAGCGCAGGGTTGATGGCATCGACGATGACGGTGTCGTCGCCGTGGGTGGTGTCGGCGCGTACCACGACGTTGCAGGGCAGGAACAGTCCGATCTCGGGGTCGGTGAGCACGGCCTGGTAGGCCAGGGGCGGGTTGCAGGCTCCCAGGATGAGGTAGTCGGCCATGTCGGCGTCGAGTTTGGCCTTCATGGTGGCTTTCACGTCGATCTCGGTGAGCACTCCGAACCCGTTGTCGGCCAGCGCTTTTCGTGTTCGGGTTACCGCGTCGTCGAAGGTGGTGTGCAGTGTGGTTGATAGTGCCAGGGCTGTCATCGTCATCTCATTCCTGCTCGGTTGTTTACGGTGTTTTCGGGTTGCGCGGTTGCGTGGGGGCCTTCCGGGTGTGGGAGGGCGGCCAGGGGTGGGGTGCGGCCGGCGCGTACGCCGTTGGCGATGACCACGATCTCGGCGACTTCGTGGACCAAGACGACCGCGGCCAGGCCGAGCACTCCCAGAAGTGCCAGCGGCACCAGGACGGTGAGGATCGCTAATGACAGGCCGACGTTCTGCAGCATGATCCGACGTGAACGGCGGGCGTGGCGCAGCGCTTTGGGCAGGTTGCGGAGGTCTTCGCCCATCAAGGCGACATCCGCGGTTTCGATAGCGACATCGGTGCCCATCGCGCCCATCGCGATGCCGAGATCGGCGGAGGCCAGCGCGGGGGCGTCGTTGACACCGTCACCGACCATTGCAGTGGGGTATCCGGTGCGCAGCTGTTGGATGATCCGGGCCTTGTCCTCGGGCCGCAGGTCGGCGTGCACGGTGTCGATGCCGACATCGGCGGCCAAGGCTCGGGCGGTGCGCTCGTTGTCACCGGTGAGCATCGCCAGCTGATAGCCGTCGTGGTGCAGGGCGGAGACGACTTCGATGGCTTCGGGTCGTAACTCGTCGCGGACCGCGACCGCACCGATCACAACGCCATCCCGCTCAATGAGCACCGCGGTTGCCCCGGCCTGCTGCATCCGCTCGACGTCAACGGCGAGCGGTCCCGGCGAGATCCATCCGGGGCGCCCGAGCCGCAGGGGGATGCCGTTGAGGTGGCCGCGCAGCCCGGCGCCGGTGACGGCCTCTACCGAGTCGGCCGCAGTGACCTCTGCGACGGCGGCCAGTATGGCCCGGGCCAAGGGGTGTTCGCTGCGCGCTTCCAGGGCCGCGGCCACCGCCAGTACCTCGTCGCGGGAGGCGCCGCTGGCGGTGGCGACATCGACGACGACGGGGCGGTTGCGGGTCAGGGTGCCGGTCTTATCCAGGGCTATCTGGCGGATGCGTCCCAGGGCTTCGAGCGCTGCGCCGCCCTTGATCAGCACGCCGAGTTTGCTGGCCGCGCCTATCGCGGCGACCACCGTCACCGGCACCGCGATGGCCAACGCGCACGGCGACGCCGCGACCAGGACGACCAGGGCGCGTTCGATCCATACCCGCGGGTCGCCGAGAAGGCTGCCGAGGGCGGCAACGACTGCGGCAACGACCATGATCGCGGGCACCAAGGGTCTGGCGATGGCGTCGGCGAGTCGCTGGCTGGCACCTTTGCGGGACTGCTCGGCCTCCACGATTCGGACGATCTTGGCCAGCGAGTTGTCTTCGGCGCTGGCGGTGACCGTGACTTCCAGGGCCCCGGTGCCGTTGATGGATCCGGCGAACACCTCATCGCCGGGCCCGGCCTCCACCGGCATGGATTCCCCGGTGATCGCCGCCATGTCCAGGGAGCTGCGTCCGGTAAGGATTGTGGCGTCAGTGGCGATCCGCTCACCGGGCTTGACGACCATCGTCTCGCCGAGTTTCAGATCCGCCGGTGACACCTTCTGCTCGCGGCCGTCGCGGATCACGGTGGCCTCATCGGGGACCAGCGATAGCAGCGCCCGCAGCCCGCGGCGGGTCCGGGTGATCGAGTACTCCTCCAGACCCTCACTGATCGAGAACAGGAACGCCAACATGGCGGCTTCGCCGACCTCGCCGAGGATCACGGCGCCGATCGCGGCGATCGTCATCAACGTTCCGACACCGATTTTGCCGCGGACCAATCGGCGTAGCGTGCCCGGCACGAACGTCCACGCACCGGTCAGCAGTGCGACCGCATACAACCCGATCTGGATCGGGTGGGGTCCGCCACCCCAGCCGACGATATAGCCGGCCAGTAACGCCACCCCTGCAAACGCGGCCGCCCGCAGCTCGCTGATCTGCCAGATCCGCTCGGGTTCGTCCTCGGATTGCGTTCCCGTCGGGTCGTCGTCGTCGCCGCCGCAGCCGCATGCATCGCTCATCAGGTCACCTCCCGGCAGACGCAGGGCAGGATCGCCTGATCGGCGGCGGGCACCTCGCGGGGGCCGGTCACGACGTCTCGGGGGTGAGGCTGTCCACGCCGTAGGTCGGACAGAGTGCGACGGCCTGGCCGGTGGTATCCAGCAACGTCTGGGCGGCGGAGAGCACGTCGAGCAGCGCGGGCTGGGTCAGCCGGAACAGTGAGGAGCGACCCACCGGCTCGGAGTCCACCAGCGAGCACTCACGCAGGCAGGACAGGTGTTTGGACACCGTCGACTGCGCCAGGCCAACCTCGTCCACCAGTTCGCCGACCCGGGCGGGACCCTCGGCCAGCCGGCGCAGGATCGCCAGCCGGGTCGGATCCCCGAGTGAACGAAACACCGCTGCCGCCGGGGCCAGCTCGATCCGGCGCAATTGCCCAACATCGGTCATCTCCACGCCACGATGTTATAGCCACAAAGCGAACTGACAGGACTTTTGGCCCTACTGGCGGTGGGGTGCGCGCTCGTAGGCTGGGAGGGCCCTGTTGAGGTTGGAGGATTCGATGTGCGGATACGGGTGGGGTAACAGCTGGAGTGGTGGCCTCGGTGGTGTGTTGGCCACGGTGCTGATGGTGGTGCTCCTGATCGCCGTGATCGTCGCGGTCGTGTTCGCCGTGCGCAACCTCGCCGGTGGCGGTGCCAGCCTGCATCACCGGGGCGCTCAGGGCCACGACGGCATCCGAGCCGAAGATCGACTCGCTGACCGCTTCGCCCGCGGCGAGATCGACGAGGACGAATTCCAGCGGCGCATGACCCTGCTACGCGAACACCGCTGACCGCCATGGCATCTGATCGCAGATCCCGCGACTTGGGGATCACGCTCGCGGCGGTGGTGATCGCGATCGCCTGCGCCGTTGCGCTCAGCGTCGGGATGGCGATGCGCCCCAGCCGTGGCGGCGCCGGCGGACCCTACCCACCTCCAGGGTCGGGGATGATGGGGTCCGGAATGATGGGGCCCGGAATGATGGGCACGCCGCGGTCCCCGGCCGTCCCCTCCTGTGCCGCAACGCCTTTGGCGGGCACCGTTGTCGACGTCACTTTCACTGATATGCACGGGATGATGGGGCCGGGCATGAGGGGGCCCGGGATGATGGGCATGATGCGCATCGTGGTCAATCCGGCGACCGTCCCGCCGGGCCAGGTGTCTTTCCGCGTCACCAACGCCGGCGCATTGAACCACGAGCTGGTCGTGCTGCCCCTGGCCAAAGGTCAATACCCCGGACAGCGGGCCATCGGCTCGGATGGCAAGGCCGACGAAACAGGCAGCGTCGCGGAAGCTTCCCGGACCTGCGGCGCTGACCGAGGTGAGGAGAACCAGAACGCCATGGGCATCGCACCGGGAGCCAGTGGCTGGACCACCGTTACCCTCACGCCGGGCCGCTATGAATTGATCTGCAACATCAGCGGCCACTACTGGACCGGCATGTACACCGAATTAGATGTGAGTCCAGCCCAGTAGGTGACCCACGCGCTCTAGGAGAGGTGACACACCATGTTCACCACACGACGACTCACCACCACCATCCTGGCGATCGTGATGCTCGGGTCCGGCACCATCCTCGGCGGGTCCGCTGGCAACGCCACCGCCCAAGCCGGACCCGTTGTCGCCGAACGCACCTCAGCATCGCCGCCGTATCCAGCGCAGGGACCAAACCCGATGGACCCGCCCGGATGTTGGGGCGCGGACGGCATTTGGTACCCCGACTGCGCGGGCCCCGGCCAATGGGGCCCCGGTCCCGGCCAGTGGGGGCCGGGGATGATGGGGCCCGGTCCGTGGGGGCCGGGGATGATGGGGCCCGGAATGATGGGGCCCGGTCCGTGGGGGCCGGGGATGATGGGGCCCGGAATGATGGGTCCGGGTCCGTGGGGTCCGGGGATGATGGGCCAGCAGCCTTGGGATTGGTGAATCCTGCACGCCCGCTGGGAATCACCGTCGGAGATAATGGGGCAACGAAGGCGCGACAGCATGTTCCGTCAGGCCACCGGGACCCCTTTGGGAAATGGCATCCGGCCTGAGATAAATCAGCGATAACGACGTGTGACACGTGATTTGCAGCATGTCGCCCGACGTTATGAAAACCCATAAAAACCTCATTCACTCGCGGCGAATTGCCGGTGACCCTTCTAAATGCTCTGCGCGAGAATGATTTCCGCATGGTCTAGCTGTCATGATTTCGCCACCATTGTGGAATGCGCCTGTTGCCCGAACGTGTTGTTGACGGTCCATAGGCGATGCCTATGCGTTTTCTATGCGAACGACTCCGGAGCTTGGCGACCCCATGAGCGATACCTAACCTCGAGACCATGGCCGAACCAACGTCAGCATCCCCGACAACCGGAAGCGCCCCCACCCGATCGGATTGGTTCGGAGCGGTATTGCGCTACGACGTGCCCGCCTCTCTGGTGGTGTTCCTGGTCGCCCTGCCGCTGTCGCTGGGCATCGCGATCGCCTCCGACGCCCCGGCACTGGCCGGCCTTATCGCGGCCATCGTCGGCGGCCTCGTTGCCGGCGCCCTCGGCGGTTCCCCCTTGCAGGTCAGTGGTCCCGCCGCCGGCCTGACGGTGATCGTGGCGGGGTTGATCGCCGAATTCGGATGGGCCGTCACGTGCGGGATCACGGTCTGCGCCGGGTTGTTGCAGATCGTCTTCGGACTCACCAAAGCCGGCCGGGCGGCGCTCGCGATCTCCCCGATGGTGGTGCACGCGATGCTGGCAGGCATCGGCATCACGATCGCCCTGCAGCAGTTCCACGTCCTCCTCGGGGGCGAGTCGCACAGTTCGGCGTGGCGCAACCTGGTGGACTTGCCGATGCAAATCGGTGAGGCCTACGGCGCGGGGATCGTCATCGGCCTGATGGTCATTGCGATCCTTCTGGCGTGGCGCTGGGCGCCCCCTGCGGTACGCAGGATTCCCGGGCCGCTGGTCGCCATCGTCGTCGCAAGCCTGGCCGCGATGGTGTTCGCCCCCGGGGTGCCCAGGATCGACCTCAACGGGTCGTTGATCGACGCCCTGCAACTGCCGGGCCTTCCCGAGGGCAATTGGGGCGGCTTCGCCGTGGGCGTGCTCACCGTCGCCCTGATCGCCAGCGTCGAGAGCCTGCTCACCGCGGTCGCCGTCGACCGGATGCAGACCGGACCGCGCAGCAACCTCAACCGGGAACTGGTGGGTCAGGGTGCGGCCAACATGGTCTCGGGTGCCATCGGCGGCCTGCCGATCACCGGCGTCATCGTCCGCAGCTCAGCCAACGTCGCCGCCGGCGCCAAAACCCGCGCATCGGCCATGTTGCACGGGCTGTGGGTCCTGGTCTTCGCACTGCCGTTCGCCGGCCTGGCCACGCAGATCCCGATGACCGCCCTTGCCGGCCTGCTGATCGTGATCGGCGTGCAACTGGTCAAGATCACCCATATTCAAACCGCCCGACGCACCGGAGACCTCTCGGTCTACGTCGTGACCGTTCTCGGCGTGATTTTCCTGAACCTGCTCAACGGCGTACTGCTGGGCCTGGGGCTGTCGATCCTGCTGACCGTGTGGCGGGTGCGGCACACCAAGGTAACCGCCGAGGCCACCGACGAGAATCAGTGGCAAGTCGGTCGTATCCGCGAAGAATGCACCGTGAATGCCCATGTCTCCACGATGATGCCGGTGTTGACCAGTCACAGCGAAACCGATTGCGGGCACACTGTTTTGCAGCCAACGATGAGCAAGTGCTATTGCTGAGTCAAAGAATCTGACCACCCGACCCGCTACGGCACTCGAAGTTGTCCAGCCGTGCCGGTAATGGAGGACGGTTCGACAAGCCGGGGCGATGGCGATGCGCCAGAACGATTCTGGCGTGACGTTGAATACGGTAAGGATTGCCGCGCCGATGACGGCGGGGTGGGTCACCGCTACGACGCGCCCGTTGGTGCGGCTGACCGAGTCGAGCCAACCGGCGGTGCGCCTGATCAACGCGGTGAGGGATTCCCCGCCATGGGTGCACTGGTGGGGTCGGTCATCCACATCTGCAGCGCGGCAGGGTCGACGGCGGTGAGGATCGCCCCTTGCCAGCCCCCGTAGTCAAGGTCCACCAAACGCGGGTCGGTCTCGGCTGTCCAGCCGCATAGGTCAGCGGCCTGCCGGGTTCTGGTCTCGGGCGCGGCCAGAACGCGGTCCACGGGCCCGAAATGATCGACCGCGCGGACTCGGCGCACACCCAGTTCGCTGAGAGGTTCGTCGGCAGGGAATCGTCCGGCTGACATGGCCTCGGTCATCCCGTGGGCCAGCAAGGTCAACCGGACGATCCCGCTCACACCGAAATGTGCTGTCGGCGTCGGCCTTCCAGCAGCCGCGACACCAACACCCAGAACACCAGGCCGAGGCTGGTCCAGATGACGACCTGGGTACCGAGGGCGTAGAGCCGGTTCCCCGGGATGTTTCGCGTCCCAGATTAAGCGGTGACGGGCCTCAGGTCTGACTCTCACAGTGGCGCGACCGCCCGGAGTTTCACCGGATTCATCCACCCGCCGGGGTGACCGCTCACCCATAAACCACGCCTGTGAGCTGCTGGCTCATTCGACGCCTGACCACCGCTGAAATCCCCTTCGAAAGACGGGCGCCCAAGAACTTCGCGAGCGCTTACGATCCCGACGGAAACCGGACCATCTTCAAAAAAAGGCTTGGCCGAAGTGAATCAAGAGTCGCGATGACGCGACCTCAGACAAGCGCCAGGCCGACGCGACCGAACCCGGCCCGGCAGCCCGGCACCTGGACAACCGTACGGTTCTCGGATTCGCCACGAAAACCGGAAAAACCACCCCGCCAAGCGGAGCGGAAAAACACAGAAGACTGAGCTAACGGAGGTATCGGTTCGCCAACCGAAAACGGAACCTACATTTTTGTAGATTCTCACTCTCGATGTCCTTTTCTCAGATGGGATGTCCACCCGGTGTCCAATTGTGGACATGATTTGAGACGTCGGTCTGTGATGGAGGCTTTGTCTCGCACCGGTTCCGATTGAGAGAAGCTTCTAGGTATTGGGGAGATTCGCGCGGACCATCGTGCTTATAGCTGTTTCTGGTGAGGGGCGTGCGCGATGGAATTCGATTGTGCTGCAGCGTTGTTGATTGTCAGAACCAAGCGCGACGAAGAGGTCGAGATTCGCGCGGATAACGTCCGTTCTGAAGTGTTTGGGGACACGGTGCCGTGGCGCAGGTTCCGCTGGTATCGGGGCCAGAAGCATTATTCGGGCAGTTACTGGTCGACGACGGAGTCCGGCCATGTGGTTTATGAGTCGTTGTTGGAGTTGAGCCGGCTGCTGCTGGCCGATTTCGATCCGGCGGTGCGACAGATCAGGGCGCAGCCGTGTCTGATCCGAGCGCGGGTGAACGGCAAGATTCGCCGGCACATCCCTGACTACTGGTTGTTGACGCGGGACGGCCCGGTGTTGGTGGCGGTCAAACCTGCTGCGCTGGTTACGGATCCGAATGTGGCGTTCACGTTGTCGTGGGTGAGTGAGGTGGCGCAACGGCTGGGGTGGGGCTTCGAGGTCGCGTCGGAGCCGCCGGCGGCGGTGCTGGAGAACGTGCGCTTTCTGGCGGGGTTTCGCCGTGTCGAGTGGATCGACTCCGCGGTGCTGGAAAGCCTGCGCGGCATCAATCTCGACGGGCTGCGCTTCGGCACGGTGGCCGCCGGGGTGGACGCGCCGGAGCCGCTGGTGCGGGCCGGTTTGCTGCACCTGTTGTGGACCGATGAGTTGGTGACTGAACTGGCGGAAGTGTTGTCGGCCAACAGTGTTCTTCACACTAGGGTGGGGTCCGCGTGAGCGGGGCGGGGGTGCGGGTGGGGATCGGCACCCGGGTGTGGCTCGACGGGGAGGTGCACGAGATCATCGAGTGGCTGCCCAGCGGGGCAGGCAATGAGGTGGTGCTGCGGGGGGCGCGGTCGGTGTGCCGGATGTCGGTGGTGGCGCTGCTCAGCGATCAGAGGGTCCGGCTGATCCCCGAGCGGCCCGGACCCCAACCCGACGATGATGTCGACACGGCCGCCACCGCTCTGCTGGGCCTGAACGCGCAGCAACTGGCTCAGGTCAACGACCGGGCGGGGCATGTGCGGGAAGTGTTGAGCGGGCACCGCTTGGGGCACCCGGAGGCCGCCTTGCCCGGCGAACCACGACGTGAATTCGATCCGGTCCTGCCGTTGAGGGCCCGCTACCAGGCGAAGGCCGCGGAGTTAGGAGTGGACTGCCGAACGGTCCGGCGATGGGTGCGGGCGTTCCGGGAGCACGGCGAGGCGGGGTTGGTGCCGGGTCGTGGCGCGGGTTGTGACCGGGTGGATCCGGTGTGGGCTCAGACGGCGCTGGCGATCATGGCCGAATACACCGAGGAATCGCAGCCGTCGCAATCGGCGGTGATTCTGCAGACCCGGGCGCGGTTGGCGCGGGAGATCGCCGACGGGGTGGTCGTGGAGCCTTCGCGGGCCTCGGCGTATCGCAAGCTGGCTCAGCTCGACGGCCAACACCCGACGTTTCATGGCACAACGAAACGCAACCGGGATATCGCCGGGCGGCCACCGCATCCGTACGGCAAGTTGCGCCCCACCCGGCCGGGGGAGTACCTGATCCTGGACACCACCCGCCTGGATGTGTTCGCGCTGGATCCGGCCACGCTGCGTTGGGTGCAGGTCGAGCTTAGTGCGGCGATGGATTGGTATACCCGCTGCATCGTTGGGCTGCGGTTGACCCCGGTGTCGACCAAGGCCGTCGACGCGGCGGCGTTGATGTATCAGGTGTTCCGCCCACCGCCGGCCCCCGCAGAATGGCCGGACTACGCGGTGTGGCCCGCCCACGGCATTCCCGAGCAGGTGTTGATCGACCCGGATCGCATCGACCGCACCGGCGCGGCGGTGATGTCGCCGCCGATGAGCCCGGGCACGATCGTGGTCGATCACGGAAAGATCTACCTCTCCGAGCACCTGAGCAGCGTGTGCGCCCGGATGGGTATCTCGATCCAGCCGGCCCGCATCCGCGAGGGTCGCGACAAAGCCCCGCTGGAGCGGTTCTTCAAGACCGTCCGGTTGGGGTTGCTGCAGTACTTGGCCGGTTACAAGGGTCCCGACGTCAATGCCCGCGGCCTGGACGTGGAAAGCCACTCCTTTTTCTATCTCGACCAATTGGAAGCGATGGTTCGAGAGTGGGTCGCCACGGTGTATCACCACCGCCGGCACCGTTCGCTGCTGGATCCGGGGCTGCCAGCGGTGCGGATGAGCCCGGCGCAGATGTTCGCCCACGGGATGGTCCGCGCCGGGTATCTGCATGCCCCCCGCGACCCGCAATTGGCCTATGAGTTCCTGCGGGTGGTGCCCCGCACCATTCAGCACGACGGAATCCACATCGCCAACCTGGTCTACAAGGGCGCGGTCCTGGGCGAGTTGGCCGAGCTGGGCAGCCCGTACACCGGCCGGCTGGCCGGGCGTTGGCCCATCCACGTCGATCCCGATGACATCTCCCGGGTGTTCGTGCGACACCCGAGCACCCGCGACTGGCATGAGTTGGTGTGGGAGCACGCCCGCGAGGTGCCGATGCCGTTCAGCGAGGACACCTTGCATTTCGCCCGGCGGCTCGGCGCTCGCCGGCACGGGTTCGTCGATGACCGACTGGCGTTGACCGAACTGCTGGCCCGCTGGCAGATCGCGATGGGCGCCAGCCCGGCCGAGCGGCGTATCGCACTACGGCTGGCCCGCGCCGAAGCCGCCCTGAGCAAACAGGTCAGTGCCGACGACGCCGCTGCCGCGGCAGAGATACTGTCTCGTAACGCTGTCCGCCCACCGCATCCCTGCGCGGCTTTCGGCGGTGATGATGACGACGACGCCGAGCTGCACGCCGACTACGACCCCGACGAGCCCGACGACAGCGACGACGAGCCCTTCGGGAATCCCGCCGGGGAGACACTGCAATGGGCGTGAGGGGGCTGGAGAATATCAGCCTGGGCCGCAAGGAGGACTGGGCCGCCTTCGTCACCGCCGAACCGCGCACCGCCCCGGAAAGGGTCAGCGCCTGCGAGCTGGCGGCGCTGACGCCCGCCACCAAAGCGGCGTACGACCGGCGCCGCCGCGACTGGCACGCCAACATGGGGGTGCTGCGCACCCAGCAGCTGACCGCGATCCATGACACCCTGTGGGACGTCTTGGACAGCAATGTCCACGACGGCGACCGGATCAAGGGGGCGGTCGCGTTGGAAGGCGCGGCCGGTCTGGGCAAGAGCACGGTGGTCGAGCAGTTCGCCAAGGAGTTCCACCTGCGCGAGGTCGCCGAACACGGCCCCCGCACCAGCGAGGGCAACGAACGCTGGCCAGTGTGCCGGGTGACGCTCAGCGGGCACCCCACCATGCGGGATCTGAACCTGTCTTTGCTGCACTTCTTCGCCCACCCCGGTATCCGGCGCGGTAGCGCCGCGTTGCTGGCGCGCCGCGCCCTGGACACCTTCTTGGCCTGCGAAGTCCGGCTGCTCATCGTCGACGACATCCACTTCCTGCGCTGGCGGGCTTCCGACGGCGTCGCGGTGAGCAACCACTTGAAGTTCATCGCCAACGAATTCCCCATCACCTTGCTCATGGTCGGGGTGAACCTGGAGAACTCCGGATTGTTCACCGAGGGCCACTCGGTGAGCGGGGCGGTGCTGGCCCAAACCGCCCGGCGCACAACCCGATTGACGTTGGACCGCTTCGACGCCGCAGACCCTGTCGGGGAGCGCCATTGGAAAGCCGTGCTGCGGGCGATCGACGACCGCCTGATCCTCGCCTGTCACCGCCGCGGGAGCCTACCGGCCCTCGCCGACTACTTGTTCGCCCGCAGCTCCGGGCATATGGGATCGCTGATGACCCTGATCAACCGCGCCGCATCCCGGGCCATCCGCACCGGCGCCGAAGCCCTGACCGAAGCCGTGCTCGACGCGACCCGCATCGACGAGGCCGCCGAGAAATCCCGAGACCACGAAGCCGCCCGTCTACGCACCACCCGCACCCGCCGCGCCGCCGACCGCCGACGCACGACCATCCGACCCGACACCAGCCCGGCCACCGCGTGATTCGCACCCTGCCGATCACCGTCGACCCGCTGCCCGGGGAAGGCATCGACTCCTGGCTCGAGACGACCGCCCACCGCCTGCAGTGCTCCTTCGATGACCTGCAAACGGCGATGGGGTTGTTCACTCCCGACAACCGATGGAACCAATGGATCATCACCCTGCCGGGCGCCGCGCTGACCAACCTCGCTGCCGCCAGCGACCTGGCCCCGCAGCGGCTCGCGGCGATGACCCTGTCGCACTACGCCGGGCGCGCGGTCGGAGTCGATCCGCAGACCGGGGCGTTTGTCCGGCGATTCCCGTGGGGCCGCGGGCGGGGCAGCCGCTACTGCCCGCACTGCCTGGCCGACACCGGGGGCCGGTGGCTCTTGCACTGGCGGCTGGGCTGGACCTTCGCCTGCCTCGAGCACCGCTGCCTGCTGCTCGACGCCTGCCCGGCCTGCGGGCGGGCGCAACGCCTGCTCGCGCATCCCGGCAGGGACATCCCCGCCCCGGGGCGCTGCGCCAACCCGGTCCGCGGACCCACCAACGCACCCATCCGCTGCGGCGCCGACCTCACCGCGGCCCCGGCGTTGCCGTTGGGGGCCCGGCACCCGGCGATCACGGCCCAGTCAATCATCACTACCGCCATCGACGCCGGCACCGCCGAGTTCGGCGTCTACCGCACCCATCCGGTCAGCACCGCGGCGGCGTTGGCGGACCTGCGCGCGATAGGTGGGCGGATTCTGTCCAGCGCGACCGCCGGCGAGATCGCCGCCGTCGCTGCGGCCGACATCCTCGCCGAGCACCGCCACCGCACCAACGATCCCGACCCCCGCTTCGGCAAAGGTGTCGCCGAACGCCGGCCGTGCCTGGCCGCCCCCGCGCACGCCGCGACGACCGCGGTCGCGGTCAGCGGGGCCATGACCATCCTCAACGCCCCCAGCTTCGAGGCCGCGACCGCCGCGGCGGGCTGGCTGGTCCTGGGAGCCCGCTCCCGAGGGCTGATCGTGCGCGCCACTACCACCCGGTGGGGCCACGGCATGACCGACTGGGTACGCAGCATCCAACTGCACGCCCTAGCCCCAGAGTTGAGCGGCACCGACCAACTGCGCTACCGCATCGGCATCCCGCTGGCTGGCCAACCCGACCGCCGTCGCTCGTCCGCGCGGGCGCTTGCCGCGCACCTGCCCACCCTGTTGTGGCCGGACTGGTGGCTGCGCATGACCATCCCGGGATGCAACCGCCGACTCCTGCGCCCCGCCCTGTCCGCGGCAGTCCTGCTCACCGGCCACCGCATCGCCCTGCCCGACGCCGTCGCGTTGCTGGGCTGCCCACTGTCGGCCAACGCGGTCACCCGAGTCATCCGATTACTCTCCCGCGACCCGCACTGGCCGGCTATCCGCATCGCCTTCTACCGCCTGGCCGACTACCTGCACACTGACCCCGTCCCGATCGACTACCGCCGCCGCCGCACCCTGGACTACGACACCCTGCTGCCCGACCCGCTCTGGGCGCAGATGTGCCGGGCTACCAGCACCAACGGGCAAGGTCCGGTCAGCGCCGCGGTGGCCCGCCAGTGGCTTCGCACCCATCTGAGCGCCGTTCCCGCGCCGACGGCCGCCCCCAACACCCCCCTCGGCAGGGTCTTGCTGAAAGTGCCCGACTTCCCGCGTCGCCTCAACCCGGGACTGCACGACGCACTGATCACCCATGCGGCGGCGTTCCTGGCCGACCGCGGTATCAACGAGCCACCGCTGTGGCAGCCACCCGCTGACCTCATCGCCGACCTCCAGCTGCCCCGCCCCGACCCCGGTCTCCTCGACATCGCCGAGGTCCACCGGTGCATGAGCCGCGACCGCCGCTGCCTGCGCGTCGCCGCGACCCGCACCGGAGCCACCCTCGACGAAATCCGTTACCTGCTCAGCACCCACCCCGCACCACCGGCTTCCACCGCCGACACGCCCACACCGCGCTACTGCCGCAACCCCACCGCCCGCGCCGACGCCCGCTCCGCCCTGCCGCGGGAACGCCTCATCGAGCTCTACCAACACCAGAAGATCAGCCTGCGTCACATCGCCGAATCCGTCGGCGTCAGCCGCGGCGTCATCAGCCGACTGGCCCGCGACTACGGCCTCGACATCCGCCCGCCCCACCGTGGTCGCACCCTGTGCATCAACCGCGACTGGCTCTACCACCAGCACATCACCCGGGGCCGGGCCCTCTACGACATCGCCGCCGAACTCGGCGTCGCCGTCGCGAGCATGACCCGTTGGAGCCGCATCCTCGACATTCCCGTGCGCCGGCTCAGCTGTCCCGCTGACTTCACAGGACAACTCGCCGCGATACCGGCCATCCTGCATCCCGCACTGGCCACCGCTGGCGGCTGGGAACGACTCCACCACTTCGCCACCGCGCTGAACTACCCCACCCTTCAACAAGCAGCCGCCGCCCAGGGAATCCCGCAAGCCAGCATCATCACCCAGATGAAGCGCCTCGAACGCGACCTCGGCCAGCCGCTGCTCAAACGCGCGAAACGCGGAACACCAATGACAGCATCCGATTTTGGAAATCGGGTCGCGAAAGCAGTCACTGAATTTCCCGGGCCTATCGCTGAGCCTCAATGCCCGCTACCGGTGGTCGGGGCGGGCGCGTGGGCGCTTCCCGGTCGAGCAGTCGGCGCTTAATGCGCTCTACTGGGCGACCCGGGCGCTCGATCCCGAAGCTACCGGGCAAACTAACTGGGTCGCACGCTGGAACCAGCGCTCAACGCACCGGGGATCACGTTCGCCCATCGCATGCCGCCGTCAAGAACGCTGACCGACGAGAACCCAACATAGGCCCTTAACAAAGGATCTCGGACGTCCCCGGTGCGTCGGGTGTGCTCACCCGTGACCGACGTCGGGGCATTCCATCTGCATCGGTCCGTCGGACTGGGGTGCTTGGTTGAGGCCGCCGAGCTGCCCGGGCCGCGTGAGGGGGTTGCCCGCACCCGCGTCGGGAAGGTCGGCGGGCGGATGGGCCATGGGACTGCATTCGGTGGTGGGCTCGCTCAGGGCGGGCGCAGCAGAACTGAGGGCGAAAGCGGCGAAGCCCAGTCCGACCGCGAGTGCCGGAGCGACGACGGCGGTGGTGATTCTCTGCAGTGTTCGGTGGTGCGTCGGGACGGTCACTGCAGGGTGATGTTTCACTCCGGGCGACGGTCTGTGGCTCTGCAACTCCTTCGTCTGATCATACTCGGAACACTGGATTCCTGGCCTCGGGCCGCTATCGGCGAAACCGTCTGGCGTGGAGGAGGAGTCGGCGTTCACGGCGCCTTCCTTTCGTGAGGTGGAATGGTTCTCATCTACGACCTTCCCGCGGCCGGCTAGGGGTCTTGTAGCGCTTCAATGAAGGTTCAATGAAGAACGCGGCCCCTCAGTACTCAGTGCGGGGCGCGTCACCGCCGCGGCCGGGCATTGCTGGCCCGCTCTGCCGTCTATGACCCGCGGTCGAGGAGTCCCTCACCGCCGTACGCGCTCGTGCGCACAACACCTTGGGCGAGTGCAGTGCCACCGACGACGGGGTTCGTGGGGCCCGGCGTCCCTCCGCTGCGACGCCTAGTCAGGAAGCGGGCAGGGGATTGTTCCGGGCTGGGGGTGCGGCAGTGTGCACGGCTTCGGTGGGTGTGGTGGTCGCGGTGCTGGCGAAGCGGCGCAGCCGCAGACTGTTGGTGACGACGAAGACGGAGCTGAATGCCATCGCAGCGCCGGCGATCAAGGGGTTGAGCAGCCCCAGGGCGGCGAGGGGAAGTGCGGCGACGTTGTAGGCGAAGGCCCAGAACAGGTTGCCTTTGATGGTTTGGAGGGTGGACCGGGACAGTCGGATGGCGTCGGCGGCGGTGCGCAGATCACCGCGGACCAAAGTGAGGTCGGATGCCTCGATGGCGACGTCGGTGCCGGTGCCCATCGCCAGCCCCAGATGCGCGTGGACCAGGGCGGCGGCGTCGTTGACGCCGTCGCCGACCATGGCCACGGTCCGCCCCTGGGATTTCAGGGTTTTCACGGCGGTGACCTTGTCGGCTGGCAGCACCTCGGCAATCACATCGTCGGGGTCGATACCGACCTGGGCGGCGACGGCCAGCGCCGCGCGCCGGTTGTCCCCGGTCAGCAGGATCGGGCGCAGCCCGAGCCGGCGGAATTGGTCGATGGCCTGCCCGGAGGTGTCCTTGATCGTGTCGGCGACGACGATGACACCCCGTATCTCCCCGTCCCAGGCCACCCAGACCGGGGTGCGGCCCTGGGCCTGGGCTTGGTCGGCGATGGCCGCGAGCTCGTCTGGGGCGGTCAGTGACCACTGACCGATCAACCAGCTGAGTTGGCCGACCATCACGGCGTGCCCGTCGACGACGGCGCTGACCCCGTGGCCGTTGTGGGTGGAGAAGTCCGCCACCGCGGGCAGTGGGCCGTCGGCGGACGCGGCGGCGGCGATCGCCGCGGCGATCGGGTGCTGGGACGCGTTCTCCACCGCGCCGGCCAGGGACAGAATGTCCTCGCGACGGTGCTCGGTGCGGGGGTGCACCCCGGTTAGGCTCATCCGGCCGGTGGTGACGGTGCCGGTCTTGTCCAAGACGATGGTGTCCACCCGGCGGGTGGACTCGAGCACCTGGGGTCCTTTGATGAGGATTCCGAGTTGGGCGCCGCGTCCGGTGCCGACCATCAGGGCCGTGGGTGTGGCCAGCCCGAGTGCGCACGGGCAGGCGATGATCAGCACCGCGACGGCGGCGGTGAACGCCACGGTCGCCGAATGGCCGGTCAGCAACCACGCCGCCAGCGTGACTGCCGACAGCGCCAGGACGATGGGCACGAAGATTCCCGATACCCGGTCGGCGAGCCGCTGCACCGATGCCTTGCCGTTCTGGGCGTCTTCGACCAGGCGGGCCATCTGGGCGAGTTGGGTGTCGGCCCCGATCCGGCGGGCGCGGACCAGCAGCCGGCCGCCGGCGTTGACGGTGGCGCCGGTGACGTCGTCTCCGGGGCGCACCTCGACGGGCACCGATTCGCCGGTGAGCATCGACGCGTCGACCGCCGAGGTGCCCTTCACGACGACGCCGTCGGTGGCGATCTTCTCCCCGGGGCGCACCACGAAGACGTCGCCGACGTTCAGTTGTGCTGTGGGGATGCGGATTTCGGTTCCGTCGCGCAGCACGGCCACATCTTTGGCGCCCATGTACAGCAGCGCGCGCAGTGCGGCCCCGGATTGGGTCTTGGCGCGGGCCTCGAAGTAACGGCCGGCCAGGATGAACACGGTCACCGCGGCGGCAACTTCGAGATAGATGTGCTCGTTCCCCGCACCCGATTCCGGCAGCAGGGTGAACGGCATCCGCATCCCCGGCATGCCGGCGTGGCCGATGAACAACGCCCACAGTGACCACAGGTACGCCGCGCTGACACCCAGCGAGATCAGCGTGTCCATCGTGGCGGCGCGGTGGCGGGTGTTGGTCCAGGCCGCGCGGTGGAACGGCAACGCCCCCCAGATCACGACGGGGGAGGCCAACGTCAGGGCGAGCCATTGCCAGTTCCGGAACTGCAGCGCGGGGATCATCGACATCGCGACCACGGGGACGGTGAGGATCGCGCAGATCAGCAGCCGGCTGCGCAGTGATTCGGCCTCGCCGGGCTGCAGGGTGGGTTCGGCGGGCCCATCGACGTTGTCGGCGGTCGGTGGGGCGGCTGCGGTGTAGCCGGTGGCTTCGATGGTGGCAATCAACACCTGCGGATCCACCGAGTTGGTGTAGGCCACGTGGGCTTTCTCGGTGGCGAAGTTGACGGTGGCTTCCACCCCGTCAAGTCTGTTGAGCTTCTTCTCGATACGCGCGGCACACGACGCGCAGGTCATCCCGCCGATCGCCAAGTCGATGCGGCGGGTGTGCTGGGCGGCGGTGGAATCGGCAGGGATCATGACGTGTCCTTGGTGGGGGCTGCCGGCAGGGGCGATCACCGGGGTTGTGGGTCGGTGACCAGGTGGTAGTCGCCGGCCTCCTCGAGCGCGGCGGCGATCTGCTGCGGTGGGGGAGGCGTGTCGGCGGTCAGGGTGAGGGTGGAGATGCCGCCGACGACAAGATCGACGGCGACCGCTTCGACGCCGGGCAGCGCTGAGAGTTCCGCGCTGACCGCGCCGACGCAGTGCCCGCAGGTCAGGCCGGTGACTTGGTAGGAATGCGTTGCCGGGGCGGCGGTCATGGTCGTCTCCTGCTCGGTGATCGGTGCTCGGTGATCGGTGATCGGTGATCGGTGATCGGTGATCGGTGTCGATGGGCGGTGGGGGTGGGGGTAGTGCTGTGGGCCGGCAGCATCCGCATCCGGCGGCGGCGGGGGTGATCAGGGGCAGCGCAGTGGGGCGATGCTGGTTCATCTCCGGGCTCCTGTCTGTGGTGTGCGGCGGCGTGTGGCTGCTGGGGGCCGAGCGGATCTCATGAGCGGACCAGGCGGGCGATGGCGGCGGAGGCTTCGCTCATCCGCTGCTCGGCCACCGCACCGCCTTGCCGCACGGCGTCGTGGACGCAGTGGGTGAGGTGCTCCGCGAGCAGTGACAACGCCACCGCCTCGAGTGCCTTGGTGGCCGCGGAGATCTGAGTGAGGACGTCGATGCAGTAGACGTCCTGCTCGACCATCCGGGTCACGCCGCGGACCTGACCCTCGACGCGCCGCAGCCGCTTGAGGTGGGCGCCCCTCGATTCCGCGTATCCCGGTGCCGCCATGTCCTCCTCCCTTCTCCCTAATACCCCCAGGGGGTATCGGCGATAGTACCCCCTGGGGGTACCTCGGTGTCAAGGGTGGTTCTCGGGCGGCGGTTGAGGTCGAGGGGCTGACTCGCGCCTGACCGTGGGGATGCGTGCGCCGGAGTCGGCACGGGTGGCGGACGGTGCTGTCGGGCTAGTGGTGGCCGCGGTGCGGGTCGGGCGGGGCGCTGTTCTGGTCGGTCGCCGGCGGGGGTGCGGGGATGTCGAGAGTGGCGGCGGCGGCCGGGGCAGCGGCGGGGCTTTGTGGTGAGTAGCTGATGCCGCTGGGTTGGGTGCCGACGGCGACGGGGGTTTGCGCGGTCAGGGTGGCCAGGTCGACGGCGGTGACGGTGTCGTCGTAGCTGTTGGTCACCCACGCCCAGTCACCGGAGGCGTCGATGACGACGCCGTGGGGCCCTGCGCCGGTGCTCACGGTGCCGCGGGTGGTCATGGCTGCGGTGTCGATGACCGACAGGGTGTGACCCGGCGCCTGGGGGGTGCCCTGGTCGGCGGAGAGGACCCGGGTCTCGTCGGGGGTGAGGTACAGCTGCACGGGTGCGCTGGGCACGGCTGCGCTGGCGACGACTGTGCGTTGCGCCAGATCGACTTTCACCACGCTGGGCGGGTCGCTGATCCCGGTGTAGGCGTAGGCGCCGTCGGCGCTCACCGCGACCTGCGCCGGGCCGGGTCCGACAGGAACGGCGCCCAGCGGCGCGTCGGTGGCGGGGTCGATCAGGTCCACGGCGCCGGTGGTGGTGTTGGCGACGACGATCACCGATCCATTGGCAGCCGGACGCAGCCCGTGCGGCATGCCGCCGACGGTGATTTGTCCCACGGGCCGCAGTCCAGGACCCTCGTACACCGAGACGGTGCCGTCGCCGGCGTTGCTGACGTACACCTTGCCGCCCGGGGCTTCGATGACGTGGGCGGGGTGGGCTCCGGTGGGGGCGGTGGCCGTGACCCGGTAGCTGTTCGGGTCGATGGCCACGACGACGTCCGCGCCGCTGACCGCGTAGACCACGGCGCCGTCGCGACCGACCTGGACGTTGTGCGGAGCGTCGATCCCGGTGAGGGTCATCGCCACGGCGCCGGTGGCCGCGTCGATCACGGTGAGGCTGTCGCGGCCCTCGTCGGCCACCCACACCGACCCCGATCGGGGCGCCGCCGGGGTCGGCGGGGACGGGTTGGCCGAGCAGCCGGCGAGCACAGCCGCCGCCACCATGACGGCGCCGATCCTGCGTGGCCAGGTTTTCATCATGGGTGACCCCTCGGAGAAAAATGGGAAGTGTTCGGGGTATGCGTTCACGCTGTGGGGGCGGCCCAAACCCGTGCGGCCGTGTGCGGGGGCATCAGTGGCCGTGGTCGAAAACGACCAGGGTGTGGGTCAGTGCGCCGTCGACGAAGTAGGCGCGGCAGTCGAAACGGTCGCGCAGGGTGGTGCCGACCTCGCTGGGGGCGTTGACGGTTCCCGACACGTTGAGCACGGTGATGCGTCCGGTGTCGATGCCGGTGAGGGCCTCACTGGCGTTCAGTGAGGAGAAGTCGCGGCCCTCGACGTCTAGGGCGGAGGTCTCGGTGCGCAGATCGGAGAGTGTGGCGTTCTCGGGACTGACCAGCCGGGTGAGCACCTCGGAGGTGCAGCGCTGTTGGGCGATCTGTTCGGGGGCAAGGGCGGTGTCGGGGGACGGTCCGGGGCGCAGCGTTCCGGTGGCGACCGCCGCGGCGGCGGCGGCCCCGCCGGCCGCGATCAGCGCGGCGGTCACCATCAGGGGGCGCCGGCGGGCCGACCGATCCCCGCGGTGCTCACCCACCGGCGGCCTGCGTTTCCGGGGTGGGGGGCGGTGTGGCCGGCGGTGGTGGCGGTGAAGCGGGTCCGGCGGCGCCCCCGGCCAGCCACTGCGGCCAGGGGACGCTCCAGTCGCCGTTCTGCCACAGCTGCAGCGGCGCCCCGCCGGTGTGGATGATCTCCACGACGTCGCCGGGTTGGGAGAAGTCGTAAAACCAGCGGGCGTTGTCGGCGTTGAGGTTCAGACAGCCGTGGGAGACGTTGGTGTTGCCCTGGGCCCACACGGTGTCCTCGAGTTGGTGCAGGTAGATCCCGTCGGTGCTGATCCGGGTTGCCCAGTTGATGGTCTCCTTGTAGCCCAGCCGGGAGTTGATCGGCAGCCCGTAGGTGGAGGAGTCCATGATCACCGGGTTGGCTTTGTCCATCACCGTGTAGATCCCGGGCTGGGTCCAGAAGCTGATGGTGCGCCCGCCGATGGTTTCGCTGCCGCCCATGCCCATGGAGGTGGGCATGGTGCGCATCAAGGTGCCGTTGCTGAACACGCTGACCTGTTTGGTGATGTCGTTGGCGACCGAGATGTGCGCGTCGCCGATGCGGAAACTCACGGCCGCGTCGGCCTGCCCGTAGAGCCCTGAGCCGAGGGGGACACCGTAGATGTCGGCCGCGATCCGCACGGTGGCACCCGGGGGGTAGTAGTGCTGCGGGCGCCAGTGCGCGGTCTGGTCATCGACCCAGGTCCACGCCCCTTCCAGGGGTGGGTCGGTGCTCACCCGCAGGGCGCTTTGGGCCGCAGCCCGGTCCGGGATCGGCTCGTCGAAGCGGGCCACGACGACGGTCCCGACACCGTAGGTGGCGCCGTCGACCAAAGCCTGGTTGCCGGTGGTGGTCAGCCGCACCGCGGTCTGGTTGCCGGGCACCAGGGTGGTGAACGACGACACCAGAGCGCGGGTCACGTGGTCGGCGCCGCGGCCGATCGCGGTGACGGTGTAGGTGCGCCCGTACCCCAGCGGCACGGTCGGCTTCCACACCGTTTCGTCCGGGGTTGTGACCCCCTCGACGGGCTTGCCGGCGTCGTTGACCATCCGCACCGTCAATAAGCCGCCGGCGGCTGCGGTGACGGTCACCGGTGCCAGCGGGTCGACGCCGGTGGCCCCGGGAGCGGGGGTCATCGACAACTGGACCGGACCCGGCGGCGGGGCCACCACCGCGGAGTGGGACTGCGCCGCGGCGCCGAGCGCACAGCCTGACCCCGGGCATCCCGGTGTCGCGGTCATGACGACCGCGACCGCGATGAGGACGCCGAGGTGGACAACGAGCAGCACACGGCGCGCGGCGATCCTCGACACCATCCTCACTTGCGCCTCCCCGATACTTGGTGGTCGTCGTTGCCGGGCACGGCTTTCCCCCGCCGGGCACCGGTTACCCGCCGAACAACAGGTAGAGACCGGTCAAGGTGTAGGCGACCATCACCGCCATCATCGCCAGCTGCCCGCTGAGTTGGTGGCCGACCGGTATGACCCGCAGGGCCTGGTCGTGGGCGGCGATCACCCCGACCACATGGCCCAGGACCACGCAGGCGACCTTGATCCCCCACAGCAGGGTCGGGTTCGTCGACAGCAGGTAGACCACGTCGCCGGTGTCCAGGCCGAGCAGATGCCACCCCCTGCCCAGGGGGTCGGCCAGCCGGACCAACGTCTCCTGGCCGCGCTCGATCAGATAGGACAGGTAGTGGGCGAAGATGTAGCCCACCACGATCGGGATCAGGCAGTGCGCCAGTCGCCCGGGCATCTCCCGGCGCTGCTGCGGGGTGATTCCGGCGGTGGCGCGGGCGGCGGCGGTGAAACTGGCGCCGACGATGAGGACGAACCCCATCAGGCCCACCGTCCGCAGCGCCGACGCGCCGCCGGCTTCACCGACCAACGGCACCGCGGCGCCGTGGCGGTCGACGAAATTCCGGAACCCGGCGAATTGGGAGAAGCTATCGAAGGCGGTGGACCCGAGCAGCACCGCCATCACCGCGACGGTGCCCGGGCGCACCGGCATGGTCGGCAGGTGGTCGAGGGGATTGCCCACCACGATCCGCCCGGTCTGGCGGTTGCGGCGAAACGGCGACAGCCGCGACACGGTGACGCTGTACACCTCGAAGGGGTCGGCGCGGGCGAACCACCTGGGCCCGAACACCGCCGCGCCGGCGAACATGGCCAGGGCGTAGCAAAGAATCCAGACCTTGATGGCGGTCAGCGAGCCGGGATCCGGGCTGGCCAACTCCAACCAGACGAACCCGAACAAGCCCGCCGCGGCCGGCCAGTAACCGAGGCCGGCGGGGTAGCGGCGCCGGGCGTCGGTGGTGGCCCCACCCCGCTCGCCGGGGCGCCGGTGGGTCAGCCGCCACAGCGTGCGTACCGGGGAGATGACCCGCCAGATCGGGCCGAGGAGCACCGACACCGCGCCCAGTCCCACCCACAGCAGGACGTAGAACGCCCCGGGCAGGGCGTTGTCGCTGTCCTGCGGTCCCCAGATCGCCGCCACCGCCACCCACGCGGTGGCTGCGAGCGCGGCCGCGGCAAGGATCGCCCGCACCGCGGCAGAGTCCACCGCGGCGCTCACCCACTGCGGTAGCGCCCGCCCGGGCTTGTCGGGATCGAAGCGGGGGGTGCGCCAGGCGACGGCGACCACCGCGAAGGTGGCGATGAGTGCCCAGACGCAACCGATGAGGGCGTAGCTCAGCGGCAGGGGCAGGTCGGTGGAGCCGCCCACGCCGTGGGCGAGCAGGGTGGTGCCGCTCACTGGGGCCTGACCGCGATGGTGACCAGCGTCCGATTGAGGTCGTGCAGTTCCACCTCGACACTTCCCGGGACCTCGACGGTGAACTCGAACCTCTGATCGGGCAGAGGTTGCACCTCGAAGGTGTGTTCGGGGATGGAGTGCACATGGATGCTGTCGGCGGCGTCGCTGCTCACCGCCAGGGTGATCGGCTGGCCCACCACGGCGTCGGCCTCGGCGTTGGTCGGGGTGACCACGCCCGCGGCGATGGTGACGGTGATGACGGGCCCCGCCGCCGGTGCGGGCGGTGGCGCCGCCGCGGGTTCGGTGGCGCTCACCGCCGGCCCGGCCGGGGAGGTCCGGGCGGTCCCGGATGTCGGGGCCGGACCGGCACACCCGGCGGCCAGGACGCCCGCCACGGCCACGACCGGGGCGATGCCAAGCTTGACGGCGATCACTGGGTGTCCACCTGCCCGCCCGCAGAGGAGGCGGTGAGTGCCCCGGTGTCCGCCGCGGCGGCGGTGGACCGGCGTGAGGCGCGGTCGATGCCGAACACCGCCAGCGCTAAGGCGATCACCGACATGCCCAGCGCCGACCACGCCACGATGGGCAGCATGGCGCCGGCGGGTTTGGTGATGGTCGCGGCCGGCACCGGGAACTTCGGCTTGTCCGACCCGGTGGCCGCCTCGGTCCAGGCTTCGCTGCTGCCGTCGGAGAAGGTTTGGGTGGTCGGCAGGGTCAGGGTGGCGGCGTCGGGGAGTGGGCCGAGGTAGATCGCGAACTGCGCGAACTGGCCCGACGGGATGCCCTCGCCGGTGGAGGTCCAGGTCACCGTGTCGACCACTTCGGTGACCGGGCTGCCGTCGTCCTTGCGCAGCGGCGGGTCGATGGTGCGTTTGGTGATCGCGATCTGCCAGCCGGCGACCGGTTGGGGGCGCACGGTCCGCAGCGGTGTCTCGTCGGGGATCCGCACCTGGACTTTGGTGGTGGCGGGTTTCCCGGCTTCGGTGGGAACGCCGAGGGTGACGACCCCGAATCCGCCGGGGCCGGCGCCGTCGAGTCGGGCGTCGACGTGGGCGGCCGCGGACGGGCTGGCCAGCACGGCCACCGCCGTGCCGACGGCGAGTGTTGCGGCGGCGCGCCGTAGGGATGTGAACATGAGTACCTCCGTTGTCGTGGTTGTGGAACGAACAGGGCAGCTGTGGCGTCCGAGTGGGTGAATGCCATTGCCGCGACGCCGGATCAGCGATCAGGGTGCGGTCGCGACCGGTTGCGGTTGCAGGTGCCCGGTGCGGGCCAGGGCGTGCAGGGCGGCGGCGCAGCACAATCCGATCCCGGCCAGCGCCACCCACACCTCGACTCCGGTGCCGCGGCCCGGGGTGGTGTGGACCAGTGCGCCGACGGCGACGTTGCCGGCCAGGATGCCGACCCCGACGATGGTGCTGTAGAAGCCGTAGTGGGTGCCGACCAGGCGCCCGCCGGACAGGGCGACCACGGTGTCCATCTCGAAGGGGAATACCGCCGCCGATCCGATGGCCAGCAGTGCGGTGCTGATCAGCAGGGCGGCGATCGCGGCCGGGACGCCGAATCGGGTGTCGGGCAGCGCGATCAGCGGGACGAACGACAGCGCCACCATCGCCATCCCGATGACCAGGGATTGGCCGGTGCCCCACCGGTGGGAGAACCAGCGGGTGATGCGCAACTGTGCGGTCACCGCGACCACCCCGGACACCGCGAACATGACGGCCACCACCGCCGAGGCGTGCTGGGGTGCCAGGGCCGCCGCCTGCAGCGGCATCGCCAGGTAGACCTGGAAGCTGAGCACGTAGGAGCCGATCATCGCGGCGGCGAATAGCAGAAACGACCGGTTGGCCGCCACGGTGCGCCAGTCCTGCAACACCGTGCCGGCCGCCTCGCCGGGTTCGGCGTCGCGGCGCGGGAGGGCGAACAGCTGGGCGATGGTCAGCAGCGCGAACACCGCCGCCGCCCCGGCTGCGGTGAGCCGGAAGTCGACCGCCATGAACGCCAGCCCGACCAGCGGACCGGCCAGGATGCCCGCCTGGTAGAAGACGTTGAACACCGCGAACGCCTCCACCCGACGCTGTCCGGCGTCGGCGGCCAGGTAGGCCCGCACCGCCGGGTTGAACAGCGCCCCGGCGAAACCCGTTGCCGCCGAGGCGATCAGCACCGCCGGCAGTGACTGGGCGACCACCAGCAGTCCGAAACCCACGGTGCGCAGCAGGCAGCCGGCGACGATGAGCGGCTTGTAGCCGAGCCGGTCTGCCAGGGTGCCGCCGACGATGAACATGCCCTGCTGGGAGAAGTTGCGGACCCCGAGCACCAGCCCGACCGCCCACGCCGCCAGACCGAGCGGCCCGGCGAGGTAGCCGGCCAGATACGGCATCAGCATGTAGAAGCCGAGGTTGATGCCGAACTGATTGACCATCAGCAGCCGGCTCGGCCAGCCGAAGCTGCGGAACTGTCGCACCAGTTCCATCAGCGTTGCGCCCGGTTCGGGTTGAGGACGCTGGTGCATCGGGTCCAGGTGTCGACCACGGCCTGCCTCGGGTCGGCGATCGTGTGCGGCTCTCTGGCCGGGGTGGTGTCGAGCAGGCCGTGTTCGCGGCAGTAGTCGTCGTTGAACACCGTGTCGAAGTAGCGCTGCGGGCCGTCGGGGAAGATCGCAGCGATCGTGGTGCCGGCCGGGTAGGTGCGGGCCGCCCACCCGGCGACGAGGGCGACCGCCCCCACACTCCACCCGCCGGTCGCGTAGTGGGTCTCGGCCAGCGCCCGGGCCGCCCACACCGCCTCGGCTGGGGCGACCCAGTGGACTTCGTTGAAGGCCCGGTAGTCCACATTGCCGGGAAAGATGCTCGATCCCAGCCCGCGCATCAGCCGTGGCCCGGCGGGCTGGCCGAAGATCGTGGAGCGGATCGCATCCACCCCGATCAGCTCCATGCCGGGGTTCGATTCGCGCAGCACACCGGCGATGCCGGCGGAGTGCCCACCGGTGCCCACCGAGCACACCAGCACGTCCACCCGCTCGAGTTGGGCCTGCAGCTCCAGCGCAAGATCGCGGTAGGCGGCGACGTTGTCGGGGTTGTTGTACTGGTCGGGGTGCCAGGCGTGGGGATCCTCGGCCAGCAACTGGGCGACCCGCTCGCAGCGGGCCTGCTGCCAGCCCCCCTCGGGGTGGGGTTCGCCCACCTGGTCGACCTGCACGCCGTAGGCGCGCAGCATCGAGGCCACGATCGGTTCCAGCCCGGTGTCGGTGACGATGGTGACGGGGTGGCCGTAGGCCATCCCGGCCAGTGCCAGCCCCAAACCCAGGGTGCCGCTGCTGGATTCGATGATCCGTGCCCCGGGGCGAAGGTCCCCGCGGGCGCGGGCCTGCGCCACCATGTGCATGGCCGGGCGGTCCTTGATGCCGCCGGCGTTGAAACCCTCGAGTTTGGCCCAGAAGCCTCGGCTGCCGTCGGTGAAGGGCTCACCGATCCGCAGGACCGGGGTGTGGCCGACCGTGGCGGCGAGGGTGGCCGCGGGGTCGGGGCGCGGTAGGCGGCGCCGGCGGTGGGGGGCGGGTCGATTGTGCAGGTGCGAGGACAGAACGGAGGTCATCGGGTGGTCGCTTCCTGGGGAGGCCGCGTACCGAAGCGCGGCCGCTGACAAAGGGGACAGCAGGCACCGACCGAGCAACCCCTGGGGTCATTCGGTCTGCGTGTGTCCGATCAGCGGCGCGAAATACAGAGGCGGGCCAGTACCTCGCGGCCCGTGACAACAGCGACCGCGGCTCTCGGTGGATCGCGGCCCACGGCGGCGGTGTGCCGCGGCGACAGTCGCCACAACAGACCCAGGGCGAACACCACCCCGAGGGCGATCAGCGAGTCGCGGACCCGGGGAGCCAGCAGGTCACCGAAGACGTCGTTCTCGCAGTGCGTCATCGCCGGGCCGATGTGGTCGTGGCCTACGGAGGAGAGGTGGTCGTGGTGGCCGTCGGCTGACACGTGGTGATCGGCGGCAGCGGCTGCGGGCGGGGGCAGGCACACCGGCTGCGCGGCGAACAGGGCGACGATGAACGTCAGCCCGATCGCCAGCCACAGCCTGGTGCGGCGCGGTACTCCCACGGCCCTCATGATGCTTTCGAATGTAACAGCGGTTCGGCCGGGCGAGGATTACGCGACCGGATCGACTCGCAGTCGTTACCCGGTAGCGGACCGATGCGGCCGTCGGAGCCACCGCGGCCGCCGACGCCGGGCTGGGGCTTCGACGGGTTCGCCCCGCGGGTGGTGCGCTCAGTGCTGGCAGAGCATGGCGATGATCGCCGGAGCCAACACCGCGGCGCCGATGCTGACCGACAGCAGGATCTGATGTCGGCGCCGGTGGTGGTGGCCGTTGCCGCTGATCAGCCGGTTGACCCGGGTGGTGACGGCGGTGTCGGCGGCACCGAGCGCCGTGGGTTGTGCGGGGCAGCCGGCGAGGGCGGCGAGTCCCTCGACCAGCGGTCGTACGCCGTGATGCCGCGCGGCGGTGTCGTCGGCGCACATCTCCAGGAGTTGCTGAGCCGCCGCGGCAGCGGAGGTGAACAACGGCAGCCGGGGGACGGTGAGCGCCAAGGCGCGCAGACCCATCAGGATCTGGTGGTGGCATTCCTGTAGATGGGCGGACTCGTGTGCCAGGACGGCCGCGAATTGTCGAGCGGTGAGGGCGTGTACGGCCGCGGTGGTGACGACGATGGCGTGGGGACGGCCGGCGACGCAGTAGGCCGCCGGGCGGTCGGACTGCACGATCACGACATCGGAGCGGTCGGTGGGTGTTCCGACGATGCGTGCCGAGCGGGCATGTTCGCCGCTGATGTGGTGCAGCCGGCGGTAGGCGTTAACGACCCGTACCGTCGTCACACCGGTGATACCGACCGCCAGGGCGGTGAGCACCGCGGGGATTCCGGGTGCCGGGAACGAGGTCTCGTAGACCAATCCGAGCAGGTCGAGGCACAGGGTCAGCACTGTCGCATCCAGGAAGGCGCCCACCACAGCCATCGCCGCCGCCGCCACCGCCAGCACCCAGGCGGTCAGTGCCATGGCCAGGGTGGCCAGCCAGGCGAGCACCGAGAGGCGGGGGACGGAGCCATGATCGGTGAGGCGCCGCAGCAGTGGCGGGCACAACCACGTCAGCGCCGCGGCGTAGATCACCAGACCGGCCGCCGCGGTCACCGGTCGCGCTCGGTGGTCGCCAGTCTCTGCAACGCCTGGGTCAGCAGCGCCGACTCGTCGGCGCTGATCTGCTGCAGGAAGTGCGTGAGGACGAGATCCGCGTCGCCACCGCCGGCGAAGGCCGCCCTCATCAAGCCGGCCGACCGCTCTTCGCGGGTCATGCTCGGCCAGTAGCGGTATGCCTTGCCGGCGCGTTCCCGCTCAAGCCAGTGCTTGCGATGCAGATTGTCCATCGTGGACATCACGGTCGTGTAGGCGATCGCCCGATCGCCGACCATGTCGTCGAAGATCTCCCGCACCGTGACCGGCTCGGCGCGGTCCCAAATCCGGTCCATGATCAGCGCCTCGAGATCGCCGAAGCCCCTGTGCTGCATCCCATCTCCCGTACTCGCTGCGACCGGGTGCCGCCGAGCCGAGGCGTTCCGGCGGCGGTCGACTCGGCCGTGGTGATCACCGTAAACACCGCCACGGCCAGGAAGGCGGCAGGACAAGCCGCGCCCCTGGCGTCGTTACCGGACCGAGGCCATCTCTTGACGTGACCGACGTTTCTTCTGTGGCCAGTGTGACTTACGTTTCTCCCACGTACGTAGTAGCTACGTAGATCAGCTTTTGGCTACGTGGCGCGGATTCCGGGCGAGTGCGATGTCCGGCTCGGCAACCGAACACCGGGCGATGCCCCGGCCCGATCCCGTTGATTCAGCAGAAACAGGAGACCTCATGATGCGATCACTCATTTCAGAAACCTTGCCGGGCCGCGTCGCCGCAGTGCCCGTGGTGGCGCTGGCGCTGCTCATGGCCGGTACTCCCGCGGCGACCGCCAGCCACACCGACCCCGGCGCCGGACCTTCCGGTGGGGCGCCGTCGTCCCTCGGGAGTGGGGGACCAGGCCATCATGCGTCCGGGATCGGCTCTCCCGCACCGCAGGGCCCAGCGGTGGGTCGCCCGGGAGGTTCGGGCTGTTCGCCCGGATTGGTGGCCAAGCATTCCCCGGGCTGCCGCGCGGCCGCAGGACACGGACACTCCGCGGGCGCGCAGCCGTCCAACGTGGCGGTGGCGCTTCCGGCCCAGTCCCGCGGCGCCCCAGCGCACCCCGCCGCCAGCGCGCCGGCGCACCGCCACCCTGCTCGCACCCCATGACGCGGGTTCTTGCCGCCAGACTTCATCGGCCCCCGGATCGCGTACCCCACTCGGGCTGACGCAATGCGAGTCATGCCGCGGCGCGGTGACGACCCACCGGAGCTGTCGGACCGGCGAGACTTTGTCGAATCTTCACAGAACCCATACCGCCGCCATACCGGCCCACTGAAGGCTGGCAACCATGAGTGAGGGAGGGATTCGGCGGGGAAACCCATGCCCGCGTGGACAGAACAGACCAGCGCCCCCCGGAACGGATCGGGCGGCCGCGGTGACGGCCATCGCCTCCGCGGTCCTCGATGTGCAGGGATTGCACTGGGCCACCTCGGCGTCGGTCATCGAATCGACTCTGCTGCGCCGCCCGGGGGTGACCGCTGTGGAGGCGAACGCGGCCAACAACACGGCCACGGTGACCTATGACTCGGCGACGACGTCGGTGGCCGAGCTGGCCGGGTGGGTGCGTGACTGCGGTTTTCACTGCGCCGGCCGATCGGTTCCCGACCATATCTGCGAGCCGATGTCCGAGCCCGCCGGTTCGCCGGCGGTACGCGGCGGCGAGCATGCGCATCACCGACCTGCCGGGGGCGCCGAGCGCTCGCCGCACGAGATGATGGGCCATGGTGGGCACGCCGGGATGTCGATGGACGCCATGGTCCGCGATATGCGTAACCGGTTCCTGGTGGCCCTGGTCCTGTCGATCCCGATCATGCTGTTCTCCCCGATGGGCCGCGACATGCTGGGCTTCCAGGTGCCGGCGCCGTTCGGGCTGCGCGACGACGTGGTCGGCCTCCTGCTGAGCCTGCCGGTGGTGTTCTACTCGGCCTGGATCTTTTTCGACGGCGCCTGGCGTGCGCTGCGGGCCCGCACCCTGGACATGATGGTGCTGGTCGCCGTGGCCGTGGGTGCGGGCTGGCTCTACAGCGTCGGGGTGACGCTGACCGGCGGCGGTGAGGTGTTCTACGAGGCCGCGGCGGTGCTGACAACCTTTGTGCTGCTGGGACATTGGTTTGAGATGCGGGCTCGCGGCGGGGCCAACGAGGCGATCCGCACACTGCTGGAGTTGGCGCCGCCGCGGGCGGTGGTGTTGCGCGGCGGTGAACCGGTGCAGGTGCCCACCGCCGAGGTGAACGTGGGCGATCTGCTCCTGATACGGCCGGGTGCGAAGGTTCCGGTGGACGGCGCGGTGGAGGAGGGCAACTCCGAGATCGACGAGTCGATGGTCACCGGGGAGAGCCTGCCGGTGTCCAAGGCGCCCGGCGACGCGGTCATCGGGGCGTCGATCAACACCACCAGCACGCTGCGGGTTCGCGCCACCAAGGTCGGCTCGGACACCGCGCTGGCCCAGATCGTGGCGATGGTGCAGCAGGCGCAGAACTCCAAGGCCCCCGGCCAACGGCTGGCTGATCGGGCCGCGTTCTGGCTGGTGCTCGTCGCCCTGATCGGCGGGACGGTGACGTTCCTGGTGTGGTGGGCGGTCGGGGCGGGGGTGCAGACCGCGCTGCTGTTCGCGATCACCGTGGTGGTCATCACCTGCCCCGACGCCCTCGGGTTGGCCACACCGACGGCGATCATGGTCGGCACCGGACTGGGCGCCAAACGCGGGGTGCTGTTCAAGAACGCCACCGCTTTGGAGACCGCCGCCCGCATCGACACCGTGGTCATGGACAAGACCGGCACCCTGACCAAAGGGGAACCGGAAGTCACCGACGTGCTCGCCGACGGAATCGACGAGTACGAACTGCTGGGCTTGGTGGCCGCGGTGGAGAAGGAATCCGAGCATCCACTGGCCGCGGCGATCGTCCGCTACGCCACCGAACGCGGTGTCACCGCGCCGGTGTTGACCGGATTCCGCAACGTGCCGGGGCACGGGGCCACCGCCTCGGTGGCCGGGCGGCGGGTGGCCGTCGGCAACAGAACCCTCATGGTCGACGAGGACATCGACGTGCCCGTGGAGTTGATGGCGCGTCGCGACGTGTTGGCCGATAACGGTCGCACCGCGGTCCTCATCGCCGTCGACGGCCGCGGTGTCGGGGTGATCGCCCTGGCCGACGCCGCCCGGGAGACCTCGACGGCGGCGGTCGGCGAGTTGCACGAGCTGGGTGTCCAGGTGGTGATGCTCAGCGGCGACAACCAGGCCACCGCTTCGCGGATCGCGGGCCAACTCGGGATCGACACTGTGATCGCCGAGGTGCTGCCCGGCGACAAGGCCGCCAGGATCGCCGACCTGCAGACCCGGGGCCGCAGGGCGGCCATGGTTGGTGACGGCGTCAACGACGCACCCGCGCTGGCCCAGGCCGATCTGGGGGTGGCGATCGGGGCGGGCACCGATGTGGCGATCGAAACCGCTGATGTGGTGCTGATGCGCTCGGATCCCCTGGACGTGCCGATCGCGCTGCGGATCGGCCGCGGCACCCTGCGCAAGATGCGCCAAAACCTGTGGTGGGCAGTCGGGTACAACGTGATCGCACTGCCGATCGCCGCCGGGGTGTTCCAGCCGGCCTTCGGGCTGGTGCTGCGCCCGGAGATCGCCGCACTGTCGATGTCGGGGTCGAGCCTGATCGTCGCCGTCAACGCCCTGATGCTCAAACGACTCCGGTTGCCCGCACCACCGGCCGCCGCCCAGGACGCGGCAGAACCGCGGCCGGCCCGTTAGCCGGATTCGCCGAGTGCCTCGATGGCCGCCCGCAGTTTCGCGGCGACCTCGTCGGCGACGTCCTGCAGGGCGGGCTCACCGGTGACCTGGACCAGCAGCTGGGGATCCATGGCCTCCACCAATACCCGGGTGTCGTCGGCGGGGTCGGCGCGCACGACGACGTTGCAGGGCAGCAGCAGCCCGATCTGGCGATCCACGCTGACCGCCCGGTGGGCCAGCGGCGGATTGCAGGCACCGAGGATCAGATAGTTCTCCATGTCCTCGCCGAGTTTGGCCTTGAGTGTGGCCGCCATGTCGATCTCGGTCAGCACGCCGAAACCCTTCGCGGCCAGCGCTTCGCGGGTACGGGCCACGGCGTCGTCGAACGAGGTCTGCAATGCGGTCGCGATGGCAATGGACATCGGTGGTTCCCTCCTGATGCGCGGGCCTGTTCTGATCCCGAATCTCGCATCACCAACCCGTATCGACAGATCGGGAGAGGATTTCTTTACCGAAACTACACAGAACGACTGGAGCAGCCCCACCGAAGGCCGGGAAAGCTGGGCGGGAAGCCGCGTGGCTTCATGACGAAAGGAAGTGTTGTGCACAAGACGAGGACCCTGGTGACCGGGATGGCTGCGCTGGCCGCCGTCGCGGCGATGAGTGCCTGTAGCAACGCCGCGACCAAGGAGGCCACCTCCCCGGCTGCGCCGACATCGGCCTCGAGTTCCTCAACGGCGCCGGCAGCGGCACACAACCAGGCCGACATGGACTTCGCGCACATGATGATCCCGCACCACCAGCAGGCGATCGAGATGAGCGACATCATCCTGGCCAAGCAGGGCATCGACCCGCGGGTGGTTGAGCTGGCCCAGCAGATCAAGGCCGCCCAGGGCCCGGAGATCGAGACGTTGCAGGGCTGGATGAAGCAGTGGGGCATGGGCGGCATGAGCGGGATGCCGGGCATGGATCACGGCGGCATGAGCGGGATGCCCGGCATGAGTGACATGCCCGCGGCGAGCTCCACCCCCACCACGACGATGACGATGCCCGGCGGTTCGATGATGCCCAGCGGTTCGATGATGCCGGGGATGGGCGACATGTCCGGGATGGACGGCATGATGTCGCCCGCGGACATGGATGCGTTGAAGAACGCCGACGGTGTTGAGGCCGCCAAGCTGTACTTGACCGGGATGATCAAGCATCACCAGGGCGCGTTGACCATGGCGCAGCAGGAGATCAAGAACGGCCAGTTCCCCGACGCGGTGGCGATGGCCAAGTCGATCCTGGACAGCCAACAGAAAGAGATCGACACCATGAACCAGATCCTGGGCTCGCTGTAGGCGATCGCGGACGGCGCCGATACGGACCCCGCGGCGTGGGGATGACACGCTCACCCGCGCCGGCTACGAACCGGTCGCCACCGTCGCGGGCTGATCGGTGAGCGGCACCGCCACGGTGAAGGTGGCACCCTGACCGGGTCCGCGGCTGGCTACGGCGACGTGGCCGTTGTGGGCCTCGGTCAGGGCTTTGACGATCGCCAGGCCGATCCCGGAACCGCCGTGTCCGCGGTCGCGGGCGGTGTCGGCGCGGTAGAAGCGTTCGAACAGGTGCGGGAGGTGCTCGGCGGTGATCCCCTGGCCGTCGTCGGCCACGGTGAACACCATGTCCGCGCCCGCCCGGCTGGCCGTCAGCCGCACCTGCCCGCCCGGCGGGGTGTGACGCAGCGCGTTGTCGAGCAGGTTGGCGAGCACCTGGATCAGCCGCTGCCGATCCGCCCACAGCCGGCCACCGTCGGCGCTGGTGCGCAGGGAGACGTTCTTCTGCGCGTAGCGGTCGGCGGCGGCGGCCCGCACGGTGGCGACGAGGTCGCCGACGTCGACCCATCCCGGGGTGATCGCGGAGCCGGCCTCCTCGGCCTGGGCCAGGGCTGATGCGTCGTTGGAGAACCGGACCAGCCTTGCGGTCTGCTCCCGCAGGAGGGCCACGGTCTGCGGGTCGAGGGTTTTCACGCCGTCCTCGACGGCTTCCAGATACGCCTCGAGCACGGCGACCGGGGTGCGGATCTCGTGGGCCAGATCGCCGAAGAGCCGTCGACGGGTGGACTCCACCGCCTGCAGGCTGTGCGCCATCCGGTTGAACGCCGACGCCAGGTCGTCGAACTCTCCACCCAGTTCCAGGGCGCCGATCCGGATGTCGTAGCGGCCCTCGCTGACTGCCGCCGCGGCGGCGGACACCTCGGTGATGGAGCGTTGCAGGCGCCGGCTCAGGTAGGCGGTGGCCACGAACGCCGTGAGGGCGGCGACGGTGATCGCGACGCCGATCGACAGGGCGGTGGCGTGCTGATACGCCTGCTCGGCGTGGAACTGTTCATTGGAGTCGTGCGACACCCCCGCCTGGTGCAGGTGTTCACGGAACAGCGGCGGGCCGACGACCGAGGCCACCGCCCAGGTGGTGACCCCGCCGGCCAGCAGCACCAGAGCCTGGGCCAGCAGCAGCCGCTGGCGGATCCCGAAGCCGGTGCCATGCGGGGTCGCGGGCGCGGTCGGCGCGGTCATCGCCCGTCGCCCATCCGGTAGCCGACCCCACGCACGGTGAACACGAACCGCGGATCGGCGGCGTCGTCACCCAGCTTGCGCCGGAGATGTCCGACGTGGACGTCGACGAGATGATCGTTGCCGACCCACGGCTCACCCCACACCGCGTCGATCAACTGACGGCGGGTCCACACCACACCGGGCCGCGAGGACAGGGCGGCGAGAATGTCGAACTCGGTGCGGGTCAACGAGATCGAGTCGCCGTCGAGGAACACCTGCCGGCTGTCGACGTCGATCGACAGCGGCCCGAACTCCCGAGCCGCCGTCGGTGTGGCGGCGACCGCCACCGCAGGTACTGCGCGGGGCCGGCGCAGCATGGCGCGTATCCGGGCGACCAGCTCGCGCGGGCTGAAGGGCTTGGTGATGTAGTCATCCGCCCCAACCGACAGCCCGACGATGGTGTCCATCTCGGTGTCGCGGGCGGTCAGCATGACCACATAGGCGTCTGAGAAGGTTCGCAGTTGCCGGCACACCTCCAGGCCGTCGATCCCGGGCAGCCCGAGATCGAGCACCACCACATCGGGATCGACCTCGCGCGCCACCGCCAACGCTTCGGCGCCGCTGTGACGCACCGTCACCTCGAAATTCTCGCGGATCAGGTAGCTGGCGACCACATCGGCCAGCGCCGCCTCGTCATCGACCACCAGCGCCCGGTAGCCCTTGTCGGCTGCGGCGGCAGCGCCGCCGGGGATCGCATCCATGCCTTCATCGTGCCGTGCGCTGCGGCCCGGTCCCGATCTTGAGCGAATCTTCACACAACCAACACCGAACCCCGGCCGAATGCGGTGCATCGTGAATCCCGTGACCCGTCAGCCCCTTGCCGCGCCATCGCTGAGCCGGCGTGGATTTCTGGCCGGGAGCATGCTCGCGGGTGCGGCGCTGGTCGCCTGCGGCCGCCCGACCACCGCCCCGAACAGCGCCGTCGGCACTGACGCGATCGCCGCGGCCGAAGCGGCCCGGCCCCACACCGGACGGACCGTGACCGCCCGACTCGGCCCGGGCACCGCCGACATCGACCTCGGCGGCAAACGCGCGCGGACGCTGGCCTTCAACGACCAGCTTCCCGGACCGCTCATCCGCGCCAACGTGGGCGATGATCTGGCCGTCACGGTCGACAACGGCCTGGACCATCCGACCTCGCTGCATTGGCATGGCATCGCGCTGCGCAACGACGCCGACGGCGCGGCCCCGGCCACCCCCGACATCGACCCCGGCGGCGGTTTCACCTACCGCTTCAGCTCCCCGTACCCGGGCACCTACTGGGCCCACCCGCACACCGGACTGGACACCGACTACGGCCTGTACCTGCCGGTCATCATCGACGACCCCACCGAGCCCGGCCGCTACGACGCCGAGTGGATCGTCATGCTCGACGACTGGACCTCCGGGGTCGGCAGCAGCCCCGAACAGATCTACGCCGGGCTGCGCTCCATGGGCGATGGCAGCCCCGGCGCGGGGCCCATGCCCGGGATGGGCGATCTGGGGCACATGCCCGGGAAGCAAGCGGCGGGCGCGACGCCCGGCACGCCGGGCGTGGGCGGTGCCGCGGCCAGCGAACTCCTCGGCGGCGACGGCGGGGACGTGACCTACCCCTACTACCTCATCAACGGCCGCATCCCCGGCGCGGCAACCACATTCACCGCCAAGCCCGGCCAGCGCATCCGGCTGCGCATCATCAACGCGGCCTCCGACACCGCCTTCCGGGTCGCCCTGGCCGGGCACCGGATGACCGTCACCCACACCGACGGGTTCCCCGTCGTGCCCATCGACGTCGACGCCCTGCTGCTGGGCATGGGGGAACGCTACGACGTCGTGGTCACCGCCGGCGACGGGGTGTTCCCGCTCGTCGCCGCAGCGGAAGGCAAGAACGCCCTCGCCCGCGCCCTGCTGTCCACCGCCACCGGCAGCGCCCCCGACCCCGCCTACCGGCCCGCCGAACTCGACCGGCTCGTCGGCTCCGTCGACACCGTCACCGCCACCCCCGACGTTCAGTTGCCGAACAGCAGCGACCTCACCCTGCAGGCTCGCCTCACCGGCACGATGATGAACTACAACTGGGCCATCAACGGCCGTCCCTACGACCAGACCATCCCGCTCACCATCACCCAAGGCCAGCACACCACCCTGACCTTCGCCAACCAGACGACGATGTGGCACCCGATGCACCTGCACGGCCACACCTTCCAGGTCCTCCACGCCGACGGCACCCCCGGGCCGCGCAAGGACACCGTGATCGTCAAACCCCTGCAAACCGTCGCGGTCCGGTTCGTCGCCGAGAACCCCGGAATCTGGATGCTGCACTGCCACAACGGCTATCACATGGACGCCGGAATGATGACCACCCTCGACTACACCGCATGACACCACCGTCAACCGACCCAATACGAAAGGAAGCACTTCCATGATGTTCTGGTCCGACCACGATATGAGTGGCTGGGGATACGCGGGCATGACAATCGGAATGGTGCTGTTCTGGGCGCTGATCGTCGTCGGGATCATCGCCCTGATCCGCTACACCACCGGCGCCACGCAGACCCGCGTCAGCTCAGCGCCCCCGCTCTACAGCGACTACCACACGCCCGAAGAGATGCTGGCCAGCCGCTTCGCCCGCGGGGAGATCGACGAAACGGAATACCGCCACCGACTCGAGGTCCTGCGCGGCGCAGCTCATCACTAACAGCCAGGAGACACCGGTGAACCGCAAACGACCTGCCCGTTGGGTCACTGCACAACGGGGTCGCCCCGTGAATGCAGGCGGCACTGACCGCCGCTCGGCGCTACGTGCCCTGGGTGTCCTCGGCCTGTTGAGTGCGGCCGCGGTGTTCGGCTGGCGGCGCCCCCCAGCGCAGCCGGTCGGACCGCGGCGCTCCCGAACCGGAATCGAACTGGCCGACAGCCCGATGATGGACGGTGCCACCATGGCCCAGTACATGGTGCTGTTCGCCCGGCACACCGAGATCCGCCGCACCGTGACCGAGATCCCCGGCGGTGTGCGAGCCACCACCGAATCGGACTCGCCCGACCTCGCAGCCCGCTTGCAAGCCCACGTTTCCGATGTGTACACCCGCCTCGACCGCGGCATCGCGGTCATGGGGGCTGCGACCAGCGCGACCCTGCCCACCCTGGTCGCCAACGCGTTCAACTACCGCCGCCGCCTCACCCTGACCCCCACCGGCATCGCCATCGAGGAAACCTCCGACGACCCCGCCCTTGTCCAGGTCATTCGCGATCACGCGCGCGAGGTCAGCGGCTTCGTCGCCGACGGCATGCCCGCAGGGATGAGCGCCATGATGGGCGCGATGGGCCCCGGCGGCATGGGAGCCGGAGGGATGGGGCCTGGGAGCATGGGGCCCGGAGCGATGGGCCACGGCGGAATGGGACCGATGGGCCCCGGTGGCGGAATGGGAGGAATCGGCCACCCGTAGAACCATCACGGAAGAACCACACGGGTACAGCACTCCCGGGTCAGCAGGCCCGGATCGTCAACAAGGAGGGACCACCATGACCGAATCCACACCCACGCTGCCCCCGGGGGAGACCCCAGAACGCATCCCCCACCGCAGCTCTCGGGTCTACCAGGTTCTGGCGTGGGTGGGCATCGTCGCCGGCATCGTGTTCATCGTCGCCGCCATCTTCTTCTCCGGATTCCTCGCCGCACGTGTCGCCGACGGGTCCGGGTGGCACCGCGGCGACCAGAACAGCCAGATGCGCCCCGGCGGCCCCATGGGCGGCGGCTGCCCAATGATGCAGATGCAGGGCGGCGGCATGGGACCCGGCGGCATGGGTCCCGGAGGTATGGGATCGGGCGGCATGAGTCCGGGTGGCATGGGACCCGGGGGCAACGAGACGAGGCCGCCAGCGCCGACTTCATCAATGCCGATGCCGATGCCGATGCCGATGCCGCCCGCCGGACAGCGATAAGCAATCGGGCGAATGCTCCTCACACCGGCGACAGCGGTGTCGGCGCCCGGTGGCGCACGTCGTCGCCATCGGGATCGAGTACAGCAGCGCCAGTAATCTTCACAGCCTCCCCAACGCTGGATGAGAGACGTCCGCAGGACTGGCCAGACGGCCTAATCTGGGCGCTTGAGGCCCGCTCGTGACAGGCCCAGCACCCGAGCGGCGTATCGAGCTGGGACTTCGGCAGAACGCCGCCCAGTTCACGCTTCTGGTTGTGGTCAACGCTCTGGTGGGTGGGATGCTCGGCCAGGAGCGGACGGTACTTCCCCTGCTCGGCGAGGAGGTCTTCGGCATCCGGGCCCACACCGCCGGGCTCTCGTTCATCCTGGTGTTCGGCGTCGCTAAGGCCGCCACCAACTATTTCGCCGGCACCTGGTCGGATCGCTTCGGCCGCAAAACCAGTGCTGGTGGCGGGCTGGCTCATCGCGGTCCCTGTGCCACTGCTGCTGATCTGGGCACCGTCCTGGTCGTGGGCGATCGTGGCCAACGTCGGCCTCGGCATCAGTCAGGGCCTGACCTGGTCCACCACGGTGGTGATGAAAATCGACCTGGTCGGCCCGTCCCGGCGCGGTCTGGCGATGGGGCTCAACGAAGCCGCCGGCTACGCCGCAGTGGCGGTGACCGCCCTTGCCACCGGCTATCTCGCGCAGATCTACGGACTGCGGCCGGCGCCGTTTCTGCTCGGTATCGCGTTCGCCGCGCTCGGCCTGGGGCTGTCCACTGCCGCGGTCCGCGAGACCCGCGGGCACGCCCGACTCGAGGCGGCCACCCACCGCGCCCGCGCCGACGGCCGGCATGACCACCTGCACGGCACGCTGAGCAATCGGCAAGTGTTCGCGCAGACCGTTTCCGCGAGCCGGCACTGTCCTCGGCCAGCCAAGGCGGGCCTGGTCAACAATCTCAACGACGGGCTGGCCTGGGGCTTGTTCCCGATCCTGTTCGCCGGAGCCGGACTGTCGGTCGGACGCATCGGCATGCTGGCCGCTCTATACCCCGCGGTATGGGGAATCGGCCAACTCGCCACCGGAGCACTGTCGGACCGGTGGGGACGCAAGTGGATGATCGCCTGCGGAATGTGGCTGCAGGCAATCGCTTTGGCCATGATCGGATTCGGCGACCATTTCGCCGTCTGGGCACCTTCCGCGGTGCTGCTCGGGGCGGGAACGGCCATGGTCTATCCCACCCTGCTGGCCGCGATCGGGGATGTCGCCCACCCGGCTTGGCGGGCCCGAGCGGTCGGCACCTACCGGCTGTGGCGGGACAGCGGCTTCGCGGTGGGAGCGGTGCTCGCCGGCGTCGTCGCTGACGCACTCGGCATCCGGGCCGCCATCTGCACCATCGCGGCCCTCACCGCGGCATCAGGACTCGTCGTCACGGTCCGGATGTACGAGACCCGCCGGCCGACCACGACGGCACACACGGAGACCACCCACGGGTGACCTCGGTCCACGGACTCGCCGCACCCTGGTTAGGGAATGACAGGCAGTTCGAGACAAACCGAGTAGGAAACGACGTGAGACACGCTCCATCAGCGCAGCTAAGGAAGAGCGCGGCGTGACGTTGAAATCGGGAAGCGACACTTTTTGTAGGTTCTCGGCCAGCTACTTGTTGGCGTTGGAGCACTCCGGGCGGCAGTGAGGATGCGGCGATTGCGTCGGACGGGGGGATGCGATTGATGGACGACGTTAGTGGCGAGCCGCTGGGCGGGCAGGGTTTGAACTGGTTTGCGAGCTTCGACTACGAGCTCGCCGATCGGAGCCAGAGGCTACATTCGAACATCGAGGTACATGAGGCGCGGGAACTGGCTCTGCCGGTGCCGCAGCCACTACCGGGGACATGAAGCGGATCATCCGACCCGAATCGGTGCTGGCCCCCGACGACATCGACCGGCACAAGGTTACGACCGTACTAGGCAAGGGAACTGCTCAAGCGATGAAGGCTCGACGATGCTATTCGTCCTGCTCGGCGAGAGCGACCTCGTAGTTCCGGCCACCGAAAAAGTCTCCGATGATCAAGGTGACTTCACCAGCAGTCGCGTGGGCGATGACGACGTCACCCGTCAACTGCGCGATCGCGGGCGGACAATGCGCGCAGGACTTCCCGGATCACTTCGCTCTCGCTGGCGTATGCCGCGCTGGGGACCTTCTGGCGCAGGACGTCGGCCAAGTCATTGGGAAGCGTGATGCAAAGTTTGACGGGTTGTTCGTTCAAACGTCTAACCTGACGCGATGGATGTGAACTCCCAGGTATCGCGCTCCTGGCTCCTCGTGAACCCCTCCCGGGAGCCCGACCTCGATGCGGTGCTGATGAACACCAAGGCCGACGAAGTGATTCTGGACCTGGAAGATGCCGTAGCTCCCAACGAGAAGGAGGCAGCCCGGGACCGAGTCGTGGACTTCCTCAACTCCGGAGCCCGGGCATGGGTCCGAATCAACGACGCTTCAAGCGAATTCTGGTCCGCGGATTGTCGGGCCTTGGCGGACTGCCGCGGCATGAAAGGTGTGGTGCTGGCCAAGACTGAAGGCGGCAATCACATGTGGGACACTGCAAACCGGCTTGGCGGCGAGTCGCCAGTCATCGCGCTGATTGAAACCGCGCGCGGGTTGTCGCGTGCACAGGACATCGCCGCGGCACGACCGTGCTTTCGAATCGCGTTCGGAGTCAACGACTACACCTTGGACATCGGCGTGGAGCAGGATCCGTTGGCTCTGGCCTACAGTCGATCCCAGCTTGTCGTAGCCTCGCGTGCCGCGCACATACCGGGTCCGATCGACGGGCCGACCCGTGACCCTGATCAACTCGCCGAGGGTGTGGCGCTGACCCGGCGGATGGGCATGACGGGCAAGCTCGCACTGCGGTCATCTGACGCCGAGACCATCAACATCGGGCTTAGCCTGAATCCACCGATGGGGTGGGGTTTGAAGCGGGTCGTGATGACGAAATGCCCTGTCGCGGTGAGAGAATGAGGTTTGTCTAGGACCGAATTCCATCACAGCGAAGGGCATCTCGTAGATGCGATTGTCTCATACCCGGCCGGTGCGGGCCGCGGTCTTCGATGACCCCAATCTGGTGTCGTGCGCTGGGCTGGTC
>JAKOYE010000064.1 GCA_029780675.1 Actinomycetes bacterium | reverse complement strand
GGTGCCGAGCCAGGTGCGGATGGTGCGGGCGTACTCGCGGGCCTTGGTGGGGGTGATGTTGAAGGTGTCTGCCAGCTCCTCGGGGGTCGCGCCGTGGGGTTTGAGCGCCAGGTAGGCCAGCATCTCGGTGAAGTACGGTTTGCGGGTGGCGATCGGTTTGCCTCGGGTGCGGGCGCTCACCGGACCGATCAGCGACAGCCGCGGCAGGGCGCAGTCGGGGTCGAACCAGGCCGCCACATCGGCGTCGAGGTCAGGGTCAGCGTCCTTCAGGCGGGCACGGGTGGTGTCGGTGACCAGTGGGGCAAGGGCTTGCAGATCCTCCGTTGTGGTGACCCCGGTGGCCAGGTAGGTCTGGTCGTCCTGGGCTAGGACGCTGGCAGCGGGTTCGTCGATGTCGGCGGGCTGGGCGCTTCGGGGAAGGGTGTGTTCGACACGCAGCGACCCGGCCTGGTCGACCATGGAGCGCCAACCGTGAGTGGCGCTGTGGTCCACGGGCGTGGGGGCATCGGGGGGGTTATCCCCGGCCATGGCGAGAAGGGCGGCGCAGCCTTGGGCTTCGTCGCTGGTCAATCCGGCGGCGATGAGGTCCAGACCCACGCTGGGTACCAGCAGGCGGCCGGCCTCGCTGAGCTGCATGGTGACCGTCGCGGTGCTGCCCGAGGTGGTGTCGTCGCGCCCGTTGATGACGACCGCCGTACCGGTGTGGCCGTCGTGGTGGCCCAGCAGCTCGATCAGTTGATCCAGTTCGGGGCACTGCTGGACGCCGGCGTCGATGAGCAGCATCCGCGCCCCCCACGAGTCCGAATCGGCCTGCAGGGCGCGGGCGGTGCTGACCGGCAGGTCCAAACGAGTGGAGCGGTCGACGACGGCCACGGCGTCGGTCAGGAGCTCGGCTGCGATGCGGGGGGCGGCGGCCACGGGGTGGGTGCACAGGCGCCCAGGGTGGATGGGCTCCAGTTCCTGCCCGACCCCGATGCAGTCCAGCTGGACTGTGGTCGACCATGGGTTGACGGCGATCTCGGCAGCGATGTTGCGGGCCAGGTCGGTGGCGTAGGTGAGGTCACCGGTGATGGCCACGTTGAGGTCTTCGAGGTTGAGCAGCCAGACGGTGCCGTCGTCGGCCGCACCGATGGTGACCAGCAGCGGGTAGGGAGCGGGCTGGTCGGGCTGAGGGGTTCCGATCGAGTCCGCAGCGGCGCCGGTCGGCAGCCTCCATCGAAGCTGCTGCTCATCGCCCTGCCAGGGCTCGGGCAGCGTCGTGGCGCGGCTCAGGTGCACAGTGATCGCATCGGTGTTCAGGGTCGCGGCGGCCACATCGGGCAGGTGCTCCTTGCGGCCCGCGTAGGCGCCGGCCAGCCCGCGCAGCGCGTCGTCCAGGAACTCTACGGTCGGGGCGGCGGCGCTTCCGAGGGTCATCACGGTCTTCTCGACGGGGGCCAGGACCGGGTCGGGGGCGGTGATGCTGCGTCCGGGTCGACGGTTACGGAACTGTGTGCGGCGCCGAGCTCGCAGGACGAGTGTCATGCCGCCGGCTAGGACAGCACCTGCCCCGGTCAGACCGGCGAGAATCCACGGCGCTGGTGAGTCCGCGTGTTCTGCCTCGGCCACCACGGTGCTCTGGCCCTCCTGGGCCGGCGCGGAGGTGGCCGGTGCGGAAGCCGCTGGCAATGCGCTGGTCGCCGAGGGGGACGGGGTAACGGGTGGCGTCGTGGCGCTGGGGGTCGGTGGTGGGGGTGCAACGGGCGGTGGCGGCGATGGTGGGGTCGGCGTGGTCGTCGTGGCTGGGGCTGGTGGGGTGCCGGGGATGGTCAAGGTCCAGCCGACGTCGATCACGTCGGGGTCGGACAGGTGGTAGCCGCCCGGTTGGCGGATACTCCTGGAGGCGTCGTAGATCTCGGGGTAGCGGTCGGCGTCGCCGAGCTCACGTTGGGCGATACCGGACAGGGTGTCGCCACGGTGGACCGTGACCTGGTGCTCGGGCCGCTCGGCTGCCTGGTATGCGGCAGGCAGCTGCAGCACGGTGCCGGGGGTCAGGAAGTCGGGGTGGGATCCCAGCTGTGGGTTGACGGCCAGGATGTCGCGGTAGCGCTCTCCAGACCCCAGGTGGGTCTGCGCGATCGACCACAGGCTCTCCCCGTGGACGACGGTGTGGGTGGCCAAGGAGGACACCGCGGGCGTCTTCGGGGCGGGGCTGGAATGGGGTGCGTGGTCGCGGACGTCCACCACCGTGCTGGCCGGCGCTGCGGCACCCGGGACCAAGGCGGCCGTGGCCACGGCGTGGGGGGCGGGTGTGGTCAGTGCGATCGCGGGTGCTGCCGATCCGGCGCTGATGAACAGCAGCGCGGCTGCGGCGACCAGGCCACGTGCCGCCAGCTGGGGCATCGCCAGTCCGCGTGGGGGGGTGATCGTGATACCGCGCAGCCGCGCCACGATCTCGACCGCGATGAACCAGGTCAGCACGGCCCAGGTGATCCAGGCGATGACCTTGATTGCCCCAAGTGCCAGGGTGCCGTCATCGGGGCTGGTCAAGCTGGTGCGGATCTGGTCGGCAGAGGGCAGGTGCGTGGGGATCGGGGCGGCTCCCAGGGCGATCAAGGTGATGGGGAGGGCGACGACGATCCCGACCAGCAGCAGCGTGGCGGTCAGGCCGACCAGGCGGGCGCGCAGGTTCATCGGGCGACACCTCCAACGGCGCGGGTGATGTGGGCTTGGGCGTGCCCGCTCACCGGCAGCGAACCGATTCCGATGATGGACAAGAACTTGGTCTGATAGGTGCTGTTCGTCGTCACGGTGACGGTGTCTGCGGTGGCGGTGGCGGTGCCGGCGACGTCGGTGGTGCCCGCGATGTAGGTCTTGGCGGCGCCGACGGCGGCAGAGGGGTCGGCGATGGCGCCCTGTCCCCGGATCGCGGTGCCGGCATCCAGCTGTTGCCCACCGGCGCGGGCGGCCTGGGCGGCGATGTCTTGGCAGCGTTGTTTGGCGTAGACCTGTCCGCACAAGTCGACGGCGACCCCGACCAAGATGATCATCACGAC
>JAKOYE010000063.1 GCA_029780675.1 Actinomycetes bacterium | reverse complement strand
AGCGGTCCAGCCCTACCTGCCGATCGCAGTGGTCGCGGCACTCGACGCAGTGTTCGGAGGCCTGCGCGCCTACCTCGAGAGGAACTTCGACGCCAAGGTGTTCGTGGTGTCGTTCCTGTTCAACACCTCCGTCGCGGCCCTCATCGTCTACCTCGGCGACCAACTGGGCGTGGGTACCCAGTTGTCGACGGCCATCATCGTGGTGCTGGGCATCCGCATCTTCGGGAACGCCGCGGCGCTGCGGCGAAGGTTGTTCGGTGCCTGACGATCCGGTGCCTGACGATCCGGTGCCTGACGATTCGGTGCCTGACGATCCGGTGCCTGACGATTCGGTGCCTGACAAGGGTCACGGCCGCCACGAGTTTCCCGGCGAGCGCCGGCGGGTCTTCGGTGTGCTGGCCGTGGTGCTCTGCCTCCTTCTCGGGGCGGCCATCGCCATTCAGGTCCGCCAGACGAAATCGGTCGACGCCCTCAGCACCGCTCGGCCGGCGGACCTGATGGTCCTCCTGGACTCGCTGCAACGGCAGGAGGCGGCGTTGAACACCGAGGTGGCCGAACTCCAGCGCAACCTCGCCGCCATGCAGGCGGCCGGCAGCGGCGATCAGGCCGCCATCCGGAACGCCGAAGCACGACTGGCCGCGCTGGCGATTCTGGCCGGCACCGTCGCCGCGACCGGTCCCGGAGTGACCGTCACGATCAACGATCCCGGCCCCGGGGTGCCCGCGGAAACCATGCTCGACGTGCTGAACGAACTGCGGGCCGCGGGGGCCGAGACGATGGAGATCCGCTCCGGCGAACAGGCGGTGCGCGTCGGGGTGGACACCTGGGTGGCAGGGGCCCCGGGCGGTTTGGTGGTCGACTCGCAGACATTGCGACCCCCGTATTCCCTTGTGGCTATTGGTGATCCGCCCACCCTGGCGGCCGCATTGAACATCCCGGGCGGTGCCGTGGACAGCGTTGAGCGGGTGGGCGGCTCGGTGGCGGTGGCCCAGTCCGAGCGCGTGGACGTCACCGCCTTGCGGCAACCGAAACCTCGCCAATACGCTCAGCCCGTCAAGTAGCGTCCGACACGAAGGAGCCCCGTGAGCGACATCCCCGCCGACCTGCGCTACACCGCCGAGCACGAGTGGGTCCGACGGACCGGCGAAGACACGGTGCGCGTCGGCATCACCGACTTCGCGCAGTCGTCCCTCGGCGATGTCGTCTTCGTGCAACTGCCCGCGGTCGGCACCGAGGTGACGGCCGGTGAGGCGTTCGGAGAGGTCGAGTCCACCAAGTCGGTCTCGGATCTCTACGCCCCCGTCTCGGCCACCGTGGTCGCGGTCAATACCGAGCTGGAGGCCAATCCCGCGCTGGTCAATTCCGATCCCTACGGGCAGGGCTGGCTGCTGGAGTTGCAGGCCGGCGGCGATTCCCTCGATCAGGGATTGGCGGCTCTGCTGGATGCGGACGGCTATCGCGGAACCCTGAACTGACCGGCGACGGTCGGCATCGGATCGGTTGTTAGGGTTAGCGCCGCAGGCGTTCCCGCGGCGATCGGCACATCGGTGACCGTGGCGGGGTACGGTAGGTAAGGCTTTGCGACAGGCACGAACAGGTCAGACAGGAGAAGCGGGTTGACGGAGAACGATCGGCGATCCGGAACCGACGACACCTCTGACGAGGTCACGGTCGAGACGACATCGGTTTTCCGTGCCGACTTCCTCAATGACCTCGAGACTTCGTCGGGTTCCTCCGGTGAGAGTTCGGTGTCGGGGGTTGAAGGTCTGCCCGTGGGTTCGGCACTGCTGGTGGTCAAGCGGGGGCCCAACGCCGGCTCCCGGTTCCTTCTGGACCAGCCGACCACATCTGCCGGCCGGCATCCGGATTCCGATATCTTCCTCGACGACGTGACGGTCAGCCGCCGGCACGCCGAGTTCCGGCTGGACAGCGGTGAATTCCAGGTCGTCGACGTCGGCAGCCTCAACGGCACGTACGTCAACCGCGAGCCGGTCGATTCGGCGACCCTGGCCAACGGCGACGAAGTGCAGATCGGCAAGTTCCGGCTGGTTTTCCTGACCGGACCCCGGTCGGCAGAGGGCAGTGACAGCACCCGATAGGCCTGGCCTCGCCGGGATGTCCATCGGCGCGGTGCTCGACCTGCTGCGCCCGGATTTCCCGGATGTGACGATCTCCAAGATCCGGTTCCTCGAATCCGAGGGGTTGGTGACGCCCCAACGCAGCCCGTCGGGATACCGGCGTTTCACGGCCTATGACTGTTCCCGGCTTCGCTTCATTCTGACCGCCCAGCGCGACCAGTACCTCCCGCTCAAGGTCATCAAAGCGCAACTCGACGCGATGCCCGACGGACAGCTGCCGGAGGGGCCGTCCTACCCGCCACCCCGGCTTGTCCCGGTTGGCGGTGACAGCCGCCGCACGGATGCGCCGATTCCGCCCCCCACCCCGCCGGCCCGCCTCACCCGAGAGGCGTTGCTGGAACGGTCCGGTGTCGACGAGAACGTGGTCAACGCCCTGTGCAAGGCGGGCGTCATCACGACCGGACCAGGCGGATTCTTCGATGAGCACGCCGTGGTCATCGCCCAGTGCGCTCAGGCACTGGCCGACTACGGCGTGGAGCCGCGCCATCTGCGAGCGTTCCGTTCGGCCGCCGATCGACAGTCCGATCTGATCGCGCAGATCGCCGGCCCGGTGGGTAAGGCGGGCCGGACCGGAGCGCGGGACCGGGCCGACGACCTGGCGCGTGAGGTCGCCGCGCTGGCGATCACCCTGCACACGTCGCTCATCAAGTCCGCGGTGCGCGACGTTCTGGACCGCTGAGCACCTGCCCGGCGAGGATGTGAGACAACGATGCGGGACAACGTTGCTGGGTAGAAGTCCCGAGGAGAAGTCGGGCGAAACAGGACTAGACTCGCGGTGACGTTGGCACAACGTCCCTGCGCGGAGGTGAGACTGGCAATGGCCGAGGTGAAAGTCGTCGGAATCCGGGTGGAGCAGCCCGCGAATCAGCCGGTACTGCTGCTGCGCGAAACCGTCGGGGATCGTTACCTGCCGATCTGGATCGGGCCGAACGAGGCCAACGCGATCATCCTCAAACAGCAGGGTGTGGAACCGGCCCGTCCGCTCACCCACGATCTCTTCCGGGACGTCCTCGCCGCACTGGGGCATTCCCTCAAGGAGGTGCGCATCGTGGATCTGCAGGAGGGCACCTTCTACGCCGATCTGGTCTTCGACCATGACGTCACGGTGTCGGCCCGTCCGTCGGATTCGGTCGCCATCGCTCTGCGCATGGGAGTGCCGATCTTTGTCGACGAGGCGGTTCTCGACGCCGCCGGCCTGCTGATACCGGACGAGAGCGACGAGGAAGCGGCCGGCGCGGTCCGGGAGGACGAGGTCGAGAAGTTCAAAGAGTTTCTCGACACCATCTCCCCGGACGATTTCAAGGCCGGCTGAGCCGCCTGCGCCGCCGAGGTCACGGACGCGTCTCATCTCGGACGAACCTGGTCTCGACACGCGATCCGGTAGCCGGTGGCGACCCGTGCGCGTGACCATACTGCCCGTGCGACTTGTGTTGCGGCAGGAGTATGGCGGAGCGTCGACAGGCGTATGCTCAAACCACTCCGGGCCCCGCGCGGTCGGTGGGCCACCCGTGTTAGAACGGCGAGAGGAATCACCGTGGGCGACGAGCCACGTCAGGAGCAGTTCGACCTTGCCGTTCAATCTGCCGGTTTCGACGCCGACCGCCCCGGTCCGGCGGCGGTGCCCGCGCCGGTGCAGGGCGGACTGTTCCCCGACGACTCCGTTCCCGACGAACTCGTCGGATACCGCGGGCCGAGCGCATGCCAGATTGCCGGGATCACCTATCGGCAGTTGGACTATTGGGCCCGGACATCGCTGGTGGTGCCGTCGATCCGCGGTGCGGCGGGCTCCGGCAGTCAGCGCCTCTATTCGTTCAAGGACATCCTGGTTCTCAAGATCGTCAAGCGTCTGCTCGATACCGGGATCTCACTGCACAACATCCGCGTAGCCGTTGACCACCTCCGCCACCGCGGGGTCCAGGATCTGGCCAACATCACCCTGTTCTCCGACGGCACCACCGTCTACGAGTGCACCTCCGCCGAGGAGGTGGTCGACCTGCTGCAGGGCGGCCAGGGTGTGTTCGGCATCGCGGTGAGTGGGGCGATGCGCGAACTCACCGGCACCATCGCCGACTTCCCGGGTGAGCGCGCTGACGGCGGGGAGTCCATTGCCGCGCCTGAAGACGAGCTTGCCTCGCGACGGAAGAGCCGCGACCGCAAGATCGGCTGACGCTCGGCCCCAGGTTGGACTCCGCAGGGTGAACGCCGCACGTTAGACTGGGCGCGCACCGACCTCGCGCGGGAGAGTTTCGTGGCCGCCAGCCACGAACGCCGAAGGAGCAACACCTCTCCGTCAACCTCTCAGGCACCCCGGACCGCGCCGGGACACGATGCCTCTGGAAAGTGGTGGCCGCCAACCACCCGCCCATGGGGAAAAGCGGTTCTCGCGAGCGGGGAACCGGCTGAATCTCTCAGGCACCGACGACAGAGGGAGAGGGCGCCAACCGGCCGCGTCCCGTCCCATTCAGGAGAGTGTCCCGTGTCTGATTCCCGCGAACCTGTCATTACCCCGTTCGCCGACCGCCACATCGGGCTGGACGCCGATGCCCTGGCTCATATGCTCGCCGTGATCGGCGTCGGTTCCCTCGACGAGTTGGCCGCCAAGGCGGTCCCGGCCGGGATTCTCGACGCCCTCAGCGCCGGTGTCGCGCCCGGGCTGGACCGCCTTCCCGCGCCCGCCGGCGAATACGAAGCGCTGGCCGAACTGCGCGAACTGGCCGACACCAACACCATCGCGGTGTCCATGATCGGGCAGGGCTACTACGACACCATCACCCCACCGGTGTTGTTGCGCAACATCCTGGAGAACCCCGCCTGGTACACCGCGTACACGCCCTACCAGCCGGAGATCAGCCAAGGCCGGCTCGAGGCGCTGCTGAACTTCCAGACCATGATCGCCGACCTGACCGGACTCGATCTGGCCAACGCCTCCATGCTCGACGAGGCCACCGCCGCAGCCGAGGCGATGACGTTGATGCACCGGGCCACCCGGGGCACCTCGAACCGACTGGCTGTCGACGCCGACCTGTTCCCGCAGACCGCCACTGTGCTCGCCACCCGCGCCGAACCGTTGGGCATCGAGATTGTGACCGCCGATCTGCGCGCCGGCCTTCCCGACGGCGAGTTCTTCGGGGTCATCGCCCAGCTGCCCGGGGCCAGCGGCCGGATCACCGACTGGACGGAACTGGTCGAGCAGGCACACCAGCGCGGCGCCCTGGTCGCCCTCGGCGCCGATCTGCTGGCGCTGACGCTCATCTCCCCGCCGGGGGACATCGGTGCGGACCTGGCCTTCGGCACCGCTCAGCGCTTCGGCGTGCCGATGGGCTTCGGCGGTCCGCACGCCGGATATCTGGCCGCCCACACCAGCCACACCCGGCAACTGCCCGGCCGACTGGTCGGGGTCTCGGTGGACGCCGACGGATCTCCGGCCTACCGGCTCTCGCTGCAGACCCGCGAGCAACACATCCGTCGGGACAAGGCCACCTCCAACATCTGCACCGCCCAGGTGCTGTTGGCGGTGATGGCGGCGATGTACGCCAGCTACCACGGTGCCGATGGGCTGCGGGCGATCGCGCTCCGGATCCACCGGCAGGCCCGCGCGGTGGCGGCAGGTCTCCGCCAAGCCGGGGTCGAGGTGCTGCATGACGCCTTCTTCGACACCGTGTTGGCGCGGGTGCCCGGCCGCGCCACCGAGGTCGAGGCGGCCGCGCGTCGGCGGGGGATCAACGTGTGGCGCGCCGACGCCGACCACGTGTCGGTGTCCTGCGACGAAGTCACCACCGACGAGCACGTCGCCACAGTCCTGGACGCGTTCGGGGCGCAGCCCGCCGGCATCGGCGACGATCCCCACATCGCCACCCGCACAAGCGGATTCCTCACCCACCCGGCGTTCACCTCATACCGGACCGAAACCTCCATGATGCGTTACCTGCGGGCGCTGGCGGATAAGGACCTCGCCCTGGACCGCACCATGATCCCGCTGGGGTCCTGCACGATGAAACTCAACGCCGCCGCCGAGATGGAGCCGATCACCTGGCCGGAGTTCGGCCGCCTGCACCCGTTCGCGCCGGTCGACGACTCCCGCGGGTTGCGCCGTCTGATCGCCGATCTGACCGAATGGCTCACCGGGGTCACCGGCTACGACGCGATTTCCCTGCAGCCCAACGCCGGATCGCAGGGGGAGTACGCCGGCCTGCTGGCCATCCGCGGCTACCACCGCGCGCGGGGCGATATCCACCGCGACGTCTGCCTGATCCCGGCCAGTGCGCACGGCACCAACGCCGCGTCCGCGGCGATGGTCGGTATGCGGGTGGTCGTGGTCGGCTGCCGGGAGAACGGCGACGTCGACCTCGACGACCTGCGGGCCAAGGTCGCCGCACACGCCGATTCGCTGGCCGCGCTGATGATCACCTACCCGTCCACCCACGGCGTCTACGAGCATGACATCGCCGAGATCTGCGCGGCGGTACACGACGCCGGCGGTCAGGTCTACGTCGACGGTGCGAACCTCAACGCCCTGGTCGGTCTGGCGCGGCCCGGGAAGTTCGGCGGCGACGTCAGCCACCTGAACCTGCACAAGACGTTCTGCATCCCGCACGGGGGCGGCGGACCGGGGGTCGGCCCGGTGGGGGTGCGCTCACACCTGGCCCCGTATCTGCCCGGTCATCCGCTCGCCCCGGAGCTGCCGCAGGGGTGTCCGGTGTCGGCGGCGCCGTACGGATCGGCGTCGATCCTGCCGATCACCTGGGCCTACATCCGGATGATGGGTGCCGACGGTCTCCGCCGGGCCTCCCTGGCGGCCATCGCCTCGGCCAACTACATCGCCCGCCGCCTCGACGAGTACTACCCGGTGCTCTACACCGGGGAGAACGGCATGGTCGCCCACGAATGCATCCTGGACCTGCGCCCGATCACCAAGGCCACCGGTGTCACCGTCGACGACGTGGCCAAACGATTGGCGGACTACGGATTCCACGCACCCACGATGAGCTTCCCGGTGGCCGGCACCTTGATGGTCGAGCCGACCGAGAGCGAGAGCCTCGCCGAGGTCGACGCGTTCTGCGAGGCGATGATCGCCATCCGGGCCGAGATCGACCAGGTCGGCGCCGGAGTGTGGCCCGTCGAGGACAATCCGCTGCGCAACGCCCCGCATACCGCCGAGTGCCTGGTCATCGAACGGTGGGAACACCCCTACACCCGCGAACAGGCGGCGTACCCGCTGGGCAAGGGCGCGCGGCCGAAGGTGTGGCCGTCGGTGCGGCGGATCGACGGCGCGTACGGAGACCGCAACCTGGTGTGTTCGTGCCCACCGGTCGAGACGTTCGCGTGACGGCGGCGGGTGGCCTGCCGGAGACGGTGCGGCAATGGCAGGCCGGCGGCCGGATGGTCGCGACCCCTTTCGGTCGGGTGTTCGTCCGGTCCTCGCCGACCCGACAACCGCAGCCCGCAGAGCCCACCCTCGTTCTGCTCCACGGGTTTCCGTCGAGTTCCTACGACTATCGCGAGGTCACCGACCGACTGGCCGACCGGGCCTGGATCACGCTGGACTTCCTCGGTTTCGGGCTGTCGGACAAGCCCCGGCCGCACCGCTACAGCCTGTTCGAACAGGCCGACATCGTGCAGTCCGTCCTGGTGCAGGCCGGGGTGCGGGCGGTCCAGGTGCTCGCCCACGATATGGGCACCTCGGTCGCCACCGAACTGCTTGCCCGCGATATCGCCGGCGTGCTGCCCTTCGACCTGCAGCGCGCTGTTCTCAGCAACGGCAGCGTCATCATCGAACGGGCCAGTCTGCGGCCCAGCCAGAAGGTCCTGCGCGGGCCGCTGGGGCCGCTGGCCACCCGACTGACCACCGAGCGCGGGTTCGTCCGTGGTTTCGGCGAACTGTTCAGCGTCGCCAACCCGCTCACCGCCCAGGAGGCCCACGATCAGTGGGCCCTGCTGGCCCGCGACGGGGGCAACCGGATCCTGCATCTGCTGTGCGCCTACCTCAATGAACGTGTCGAGTTCGCGCCGCGCTGGCACGGTGCGGTGCGGGACTGGCCCAAACCGTTGAGCTTCCTGTGGGCCACCGCCGACCCGGTCGCCACCACCAACGTCCTTGCGGGCCTTCGGCAACTGCGACCGGGGGCCGACGTCATCGAACTGCCCGGCGTCGGGCACTACCCGCAGATCGAGGTGCCCGGGGGATTCACCGCTGCCGCCCTGCGGCTACTCGACTCCGAATAGCGACTGGGCTGCACCCCCGGGACCGCGGCAGGGTCCCGTCGACGCAGGGTCCCGTCGATCAGGACAGGGTCCGGGAGAGCGCGGCGACCAGTTCGGGGGAGTCCGCCGCCGGCACATCGGTATAGCTGCCGCCGGTGAGCTGAGCCACCGACTCCCACACCGGACGGTCCGAATCGTCGCCGATGTCGATGATGTTGACGGCCACCGGCCGGTTCGGGTCGAGCACCGACCTGACGAACGCCTGCAGGCCGTCGCCGTCCAGGCTCCGGTCGGTGTGCGGCCCCTCGGTGATGACGAGGACCGAGTTCGGCTGTCCCGGGCGGAAGGTGGCCAGGGCATCGGTCAGGACGAGTCGCAGGGTGGTGAAGGACACCGCGCCGCCGCTGCCCGGTGCCACGGCCCCGATCGCGTCGCTGAGGGCGATCTGCCGCGGTTGCTCGCCGATCGGATCGGACAGCGGGCCGAAGGGAACCGCCGTGGCGGCTTCGGTGCCGTCGAATGTCCACAGCCCGACCGCCGCCCCCGCCGGCAGCGCGGCGACACGGTCACGCAGGGCTGCGGTGGTGGTACCGGCCAGCGACTGGTCCAGCATGATGGTGGTGGAGGTCACCGCGCCCGGAGCGACCGCGCCCGCCACGGTGGCGCGGACTTCGTCGTCACCGGTCTGCAGCCGTTCGGCCAGGGGGCCGAAGCTGACCACGTCGTTGCGCTCGGCGGCGGAGTTCTCCAGACCTTCGGCACGGAATCCCGCCTCGGCGAGTGTGCGAAGCTGTTCGGGTTTGCCCATGAACCGGGCGAACTCGCTGGCGGCGGCGACCTGCTCCTCGGTGAGCCAGTCGCCGGCCAGCAGGACTGTCGGGTAGTCGGCGACGGACACCGGCCCCGCGGGAGTCCACGCTGCAACGGCCTTGCCGGCCTCGGGGAGATCCCGGGTCCGCTGGTAGAGCTGCTGCTCGGTGAGCGTCACGCCGTGCACCGGCGCTGCGGACGGATCGGGGGTGTCGATCAGGGCCTGCCACGCCGTGTCGGTGGTGTCGTCGGCCAATCGCGGTCGATCGGCCAGCAGGGCGGTGGCCGCCTTCAGGCCGGCGGTGGCCGGCGCACCCGGCGGGGCCGAGGCGGCCGCGACGGCCTCGGCGGCCAGGTAGCCGGCGTCGGCGGCGCCCGTCGACGGCAGGGCCAGCCGCAGCCCGCCCCAGCCGGGGAGATTCATCGCGTCCAGGGCGGCCGGGTTGCTCTGCAGGGCAGGTAGCGCCGCCCAGTTCTGTTGTGCGAGAGCAGTTTTGAGCTCCGGGCGCACCGCGAGCACGACCGGCGAGGTGACCAGCGAGCGGGCGTCGCTGACCACCGCGGCGCCGATCGCCGCCTGCAGTCGGGCGGCCGCAATGGAACTCGCCGGAATCCACAGGGCCGGGCGCTGCCCCAGGTCGGCCGTCCACTGGCCGGTGAGAGCGGCCAACACGGAATCCGAATCGGCTCTGGTGACAACGACGTTCACGCACTTGTCGCCGACCGGCGATGCTTCGGCGTTGTAGACCCCGGCAAGGGTCGTGATGTTGTCGGCGATGGAGCCGTCGGCGACGACCGCGACGTCCGCAGTGCCCCGGACGCACTGCTGGGCGGCGTCCGACGAGCGCCGCGACAGGGCGTCGCCGAAGAACTGCCACAGGATGACCCCGCCGACCAGCACCACGACGGTGACGAGCGCCACGATCACCCCGACACTGACACCCCTGCGGCCACTGTGGGTTGCGCGGCGCCGGCCTTGCCAGGAGGCGTCTGCGCGGGGTATCCGCCCGGATGGCGGGCTGCCGACGGCGTCGGGTTCAGCTGCTGGTTCTTCGGGCCCCCCGGAACTGGGGATGCTGTGCCTTCCCATGGGGCTGGTGATCCTCTTTCCTCGGGAATCCGGCCCTAGGAGAGACCGTTGGCGGCTTTGAACTCGCGTCGTCTGCGGTGCAGGATCGGCTCGGTGTAGCCGCTGGGCTGCGTCGCGCCGGCCAGGATGAGTTCCTGGGCGGCCTGGAAGGCGATGCTGCCGTCGGGATCCGGGGCCATCGCCCGGTAGCCGGGATCACCGGCGTTCTGCTCATCGACCACCGCGGCCATCCGGCGCAGGCTGGCCTTGACGTCGTCGGCGGTGATGACGCCGTGGCGCAGCCAGTTGGCCAGTAGCTGGCTGGAGATCCGCAGGGTGGCGCGGTCCTCCATGAGTGCGACGTCGTGGATGTCGGGAACCTTGGAGCAGCCCACGCCGGCGTCGATCCACCGCACCACGTAGCCCAGGATCGACTGGCAGTTGTTGTCGACCTCCTCGTGGATCTCCTCGGGGGACCAGGCCAGATCCCGATCGGCCAGCGGGATGGTCAGCAACTGGTCGACGGTGCTGCGGCGCTTGCCGGCCAGTTCGCGGTGGATCGCGTAGACGTCGACGTAGTGGTAGTGCATGGCGTGCAGGGTCGCGGCGGTGGGCGATGGCACCCAGGCAGTGGTCGCGCCGGCCCGTGGCTGAGCGATCTTCTGCTCGACCATGTCGGCCATCAGGTCGGTCATCGCCCACATGCCCTTGCCGATCTGGGCGCGGCCGGAGAAACCGGTCGCCAAGCCGACGTCGACGTTCTGATCCTCGTAGGCCAGGATCCACGGCTGGGTCTTCATCGCGCCCTTGCGGATCATCGGCCCGGCCTCCATCGAGGTGTGGATCTCATCGCCGGTGCGGTCGAGGAAGCCGGTGTTGATGAAGACCACCCGGTCCGCGGCGGCCTTCACACAGGCTTTGAGGTTCAGCGTGGTGCGCCGTTCCTCGTCCATGATCCCGACCTTGATGGTGTTGGCGGGCAACCCGAGCACGTCCTCCACCCGGCCGAACAGCTCGCAGGTGAAGGCGACCTCGTCGGGTCCGTGCATCTTGGGCTTGACGATGTAGATCGACCCGGTCCGGCTGTTCTGGCCGGACCGGCCGTGCAGCGCGATCAGGCTGGTGAACAGCGCATCCTGAATCCCTTCGGGAACCTCGGCGCCGTCGGCCCCGTTGTCGTCGACGACGATGGCGTCGTTGGTCATCAGGTGTCCGACGTTGCGGACGAACAGCAGGCTGCGGCCGGGCAGGATCAATTCCGACCCGTCCGGTCGGGTGTAGGTGCGGTCCCCGTTGAGCACCCGGGTGAAGGTGCGGCCGTCCTTGCTGACCTCCTCGGCGAGATCGCCTTTGTTGAGTCCCAGCCAGTTCCGGTAGCCGAGCACCTTGTCCTCGGCGTCGACGGCGGCGACGGAGTCCTCGAAGTCCATGATCGTGGTCACCGCGGACTCGAGCACCACGTCCTTGACGCCGGCCGGGTCGGTGGAACCGATGGGGGAGTCGCGGTCGATCAGGATGTCGATGTGCAGGCCGTGGTTGACCAGCAGCACCGACGCGGGAGCGCTGGGGTCGCCGGTGTAGCCGGCGAACTGCTGCTGATCGGCGAGGCCGGTGACATCACCGTTGGCCAGGGTGATCTCGAGCAGGCCGTCCTCGACCAGGAAGCCGGTCACGTCGCGGTAGCTGCCTGCGGCCAGTGGCACGACATCGTCGAGGAGTGTGCGTGCGTAGGCGATCACCTTGTCGCCGCGCACCTTGTTGTAACCGCCGGAACGGGTCGCCCCGTCCTCCTCGCTGATCACGTCGGTGCCGTACAGGGCGTCGTAGAGCGAGCCCCAGCGGGCGTTGGCAGCGTTGAGGGCGAAGCGTGCGTTGAGTATCGGCACCACCAGCTGCGGTCCGGCGGTGGAGGTGATCTCCGGGTCGACCCCCGATGTGCTGATGGTGAAGTCCGCCGGCTCCTCGACCAGGTAGCCGATATCGGTCAGGAACTGCTTGTACTCGGCGGTGTCGATACCGCCGATCACCCGCTGGCGGTGGTACCGGTCGATCTGGGCCTGCAGGTCCTCGCGGCGCGCCAGCAGTTCGGCATTGCGGGGGGTGAGGTCGGTGACCACCTTGTCCACACCGGCCCAGAAGCTGTCCGGGTCGATATCGGTTCCGGGCAGTGCCTCGTTGGTGATGAAGTCATACAGGCTGCGGGCGACCCGAAGATTACCCACGACCACCCGATCGGTACCGGACTCAGACACGTCATTCCTCCCTGGAAAAGTCCACTGATCCTATCCGCGCCCGGTTTCCGGCCCGACCCCCAGCATCGGCCAGCAGCCGCTCGCACCGCCGCAACAGGGATTCGCGCAACACCGCGGCCCGCTCGGAGACGGCCTGCTGATGCCGAACGTATCGGGCCCGACCGCTGGGCTCCTCGACGGGGATCGGCTCGAACCCGTACTCGCTCAGATCGTACGGGCTGGCGCGCATGTCGAGCTCGCGGGCGGTGGCCGCCAGCTCCAGGCAGTCCATCAGCAAATCCGAGTCGACCAGCGGGATCAGCTTTCCCGCCCACTTGTACAGATCCATGGCCGCGTGCAGGCATCCCGGCTGCTCCCACAGGCTCTGGGTACGCCGGGTCGGCCGGATCTCGTTTCGGGCCGCGGCGGCGGGGGTGAAGAACCGGAAGGCATCGAAATGGGTGCAGCGCAACGGCATCGACTCGACGACCCGATTGGTTCCGGCTGGCCCCAGTCGCAACGGAACCGCGGCGTGCCGGGGCTTCTCGCAGCGGTAGACCATCGCCCACTCATGCAGTCCGAAACAGCCCAGGAGCGGTGGCCGGGCGGCCGTCGCGCGCATGAGGTCAGCAACGAACTGCAGGGTCGGTGTCCGGGCGTGGAGCCGGGCAGTGCCGACGGTGACGCCGTCGGGCGTCGCGACATAGCCGGTCCGGTCCAGATAGGCCGCCGCGGCCGTCCCGGACAGCGTCACCCCGTACCCGGGGTGCCACACCCGCAGCTTTCGCGGTTGCAGGTTGTAGTACGTGAACAGGAAATCCCACACCGGGTGGCGCTCGCCCCGGCGGGCGCGGTCGCGATGCCCGGCGGTGAAGGTGTCCGCCCGCTCCTGGTGGGCCGCCGCGCGCGGAGTCCAGTCGGCCGGCGCGAGGACGGCACGACACCCCGGAGTGGGGTCCTCAGCCACGGTGGGTGCCGTCGCGCACCGTTCCCAGTAGGTCCTCCACGAGGTCCTCGAGGGTCACCATCGCGCACACCGCACCGTCGTCGGCGGTCACCAGCGCAAGATGGCTCTTCTCCTCGCGCAACCGGGACAGGCCGTCCGGCAGGCTCATCGCCGCCGGCACCCGCGGCAGGTAGCGCACGGTCGACCCGGGCACGATCGCCCCGGGATCTTCGATCAGGTCGAGCATGTCCTTGATGTGGACGAATCCGGTGAAGCGGCCCGTGGTGTCGATCACCGGGAACCGGGAGAAGCCCGTCGCGGCGAGTGCGGCTTTGATCGAGGCGACGGTGGGACCCGCGCCGGGGGCTGCCGCGGGCACCGCCCGCACGGCCGTCAGCGGAGTCGCGACGTCGGAGACGACCCGGTGCCTGATCTGCAGCGCCCGCGACAGGCGCATGTGTTCTTCGGGGTCGAGCAGGCCCTCCGATCGCGACTCGGCGATCATCTCGGCCAGTTCCACCATGGAGACGGTGTTCTCCAGTTCGGTCTTGGGCTCCACACCGATGGCCCGGACGATCGTTCGCGCGCACCAGTCGTAGACGGCGATGATCGGCCGGGTGGCCCGGACCCACAGCAGGTACGGCGGGACCAGCAGCATCGCCGCCTTCTCCGGCCCGGCCAGCGCGATGTTCTTCGGGACCATTTCGCCGAGGAGGACGTGCAGGATGACGACGACGGTGATCGCCACCAGGAAGGAGACCGTGTGCAGCACCGCCGTGGGCACCCCGAACAGGGTGAAGAGCGGCTCGAGCAGGTGCGCCACGGCGGGCTCGCCGACCCGGCCGAGGATGATCGAGCCGATGGTGATGCCCAATTGCGCACCGGCCAGCATCACCGCCAGGTTCTCACCGGCGCGGATCACCGTCACCGCACCGCGCTTGCCCTGCTCGGCCAGTGCCTCCAGCCGATCGCGCCGGGCTGAGATCAGGGCGAACTCCGCGCCCACGAAGAACCCGTTGGCCGCGATCAGCAGCACGGTCAGAAAGACGGCGAAGAGATCGTTCACCGGGCATCCTGACCGTCGTCGTTCGTCGGCTCGAGACGGACCAGATCGACCATGTCGACCCGCCGGCCGTCCATCCGGGCCACGGTCGCGCGCCAGCGTGGCGGGCGGTCCGGTGAGCTGTCCGGATCGAACGCGGTCAGCACCACCGAGTCGCCCTCGGCGGGGATACGGCCCAGCGCGGCCATCACCAGCCCGCCGATGGTCTCGTAGTCGCCCTCGTGAGCGCGGAAGCCGATCTGGTCGGCCACCTCGTCGATGCGCAGCAGCCCCGCGACCCGGTGTCCACCGGCGATTGTCATCACCTCGGGAGTCGGGTTGTCGTGCTCGTCGCGGATATCGCCGACGATTTCCTCGATCAGGTCCTCGAGGGTCACCATGCCGGCGATGCCGCCGTACTCGTCGGCCACCAGTGCGGTCTGAAGTTCGCTGTTTCGGATCTGCGCCATCAGCGCGTCCCCGTCGAGGGTGGACGGGAACACCGGCACCGGCCGCGCCAGCCGGCCGAGCCGGGTGTTCGCGCGCTCCGGGTGGGGTATCTCGAAGACCTGCTTGAGGTGGACGACGCCGAGCGTCTCGTCGAGGTCGCCGCGGGTGACCGGGAAGCGGGAGTGGCCGGTCTCACGGACCTTGGCCAGCAGGTCGACCACCGTGGCGTCGGCCTCCAGTGACTCGACCTTGGATCGCGGGGTCATGAATTCCTCGGCGATGCGTGCGCCGAACTGCAATGAGCGGTCCACCAGTTCGGCGGTCGGCTTCTCCAGAGCGCCCTGTTCGGCGGAGTTGCGGACCAGCGACAGCAACTCCTGTGGGGAGCGCGCCGAACTCAGTTCGTCGGCGGGCTGGATGCCGAAACGCAGCAGCACCCGGTTGGCGGCGCCGTTGGTGAGCCGGATCAGCGGGGTGAACACCGCCGAGAACAGCACCTGCGGTCCGGCCACCACGCGCGCGGTCTGCAGCGGTACCGCGACGGCGAGGTACTGGGCGACCAGTTCCCCGAACACCATCGACACCGAGGTCGCGATGATCAGCGACACGATCAGGGCGGTGCCCTCCACCCAGCGTTCGGGCAGGCCGCCGGCGGCCAGCGCGGGCGCCAGCAGGCGGGCGATGACCGGCTCGGAGAGGTATCCGGTGATCAGGGTGGTGATCGAAATTCCGATCTGGGCTCCGGACAGCTGGACCGACAGCGTGCGGTGTGCCCGCTGGATCATCTTGTCCCGTGCCCCGCCGGTGCGGGCGTTGGCGTCGACGGTGCTGCGTTCCAGCGCGGTCAGCGAGAACTCCGCGGCCACGAACACCGCGGTGCCCAGGGTCAGCAGGACGAAGGCGGCCAGGCTGAGCGCGATCATCCATCCGCTCACCGGGGTGTCCTCTCGACCTCGACCACGGCGGCAACCCGGTTCTGCCGGCAGGTCCGGCCGGCGCCGGGAACCACCTGTCGGGCCTGCCGCACTCCGGTCCCTTTCCGCCAGTGGTCATCGAGCCTGGGTCAGTTCCCGGGGCCGGCCCCCAGGTTCCTGCTCGGCCACATGTTAGCCCCTCCGACCTGCCACGACCGGCTTACCAGCCGGTCGGCAGCGGATGGCCCTCGGCGAACCCGGCCGCCGACTGGACGCCGAGAACCGCGTTCTCGTGCAGTTCGGCGATGGTCGTTGCGCCGACATAGGTGCAGGTGCTCCGAACCCCGGAGGTGATGTGGTCCAGGAGATCCTCGACACCCCCGCGGTGCGGATCCAGGGCCATCCGGGATGAGGAGATGCCCTCCTCGAACAGTGCCTTGCGAGCCCGGTCGAAGGCACTGTCACCGGCGGTGCGGGCGGCCACCGCCCGCTTGGAGGCCATCCCGTAGCTCTCCTTGTAGGGCTGACCGGCACGGTCGACCATCAGGTCTCCCGGTGATTCGTAGGTGCCGGCGAACCAGGACCCGATCATCACGTTCGACGCGCCCGCGGCCAGTGCCAGTGCCACATCGCGCGGATGCCGGACACCACCGTCGGCCCAGACGTGGCCGCCGAGATCATGGGCGGCCGCGGCGCATTCGAGCACCGCGGAGAACTGCGGACGACCGACACCGGTCATCATCCGGGTGGTGCACATCGCCCCCGGCCCGACGCCGACCTTGACGATGGAGGCCCCGGCGTTGATCAGATCCCGGGTTCCCGCGGCCGATACGACATTGCCCGCAGCCAGGGGGATGCCCAGGTCGAGGGCCGCGATCCTGGCGATCGCGTCGAGCATCTTGGCCTGATGGCCGTGGGCGGTGTCGACCACGAGGACGTCGATCCCGGTCTGCGCCAGGGCCGCCGCCTTGTCGTCCACGTCACCGTTGATGCCGACCGCCGCGGCGATCCGCAACCGGCCCTCGGCGTCGACGGCGGGGGAGTAGATCCCCGCGCGCACCGCACCGAGACGGGTCAGCACCCCGCCGAGCGAACCGTCCGGCGCGGTGAGCACCGCGACGCCGACCGGTGCATGCTCGAGTTGTTCGAACACCTGACGCGGGTCGGTGTGTACCGGAGCGGTGACGAAATCGGTGATCGCGACGTCGCGTACCCGGGCAAACCGGTCGACGCCGACGGTCGCGGCCTCGGTCACCAGGCCGACGGGCCGGCCGTTGTCGACGACGACGGCGGCGCCGTGCGCGCGTTTGTGAATCAGGGCCACCGCGTCGGACACCGAGTCGCCGGGGGACAGGATGACCGGTGTGTCGGCGACCAGGTCGCGGCTCTTGACGAAATCCACGGTCCCGCTCACGGCGTCGAGGGGCAGGTCCTGGGGCAGCACCACGATCCCGCCCCGGCGGGCCACGGTCTCGGCCATCCGGCGTCCGGCGACCGCGGTCATGTTGGCGACCACGACCGGGATGGTGGTGCCCGTTCCATCGGAGGTGGACAGGTCGACGTCGAACCGGGACACGACCTCGGAGCGGTTCGGGACGATGAAGACGTCGTCGTAGGTCAGGTCATAGGGCGGCCGGTGACCGTCGATAAAACGCACCCGGTAAGCCTAACGGTGCGCGCCTTCACGGCGAGCAGACGCGAACTCGCACGAATTGGCGGCCAAACGTGCGAGTTCGCGTCTGCTCGTGGAGGCCCGTGTAGCCGCCGCTCAGATGCGGACTTCGCTGCGGTCTCCGCTCCACAGCGTGTGGAACCGCGCGGCGGGGTCGGCGTCGATCCGGCCGTAGGTGTGCGCGCCGAAGAAGTCGCGCTGGCCCTGGATCAGGGCTGCCGGCAGGCGTTCGGTGCGCAAGCCGTCGTAGTAGGACAGCGCCGAGGAGAACCCGGGAATCGGGATACCCAGCTCGGTCGCGGTCACCACCACGCGGCGCCAGCCATCGACGCTGGCCTCCACAGCGCTGCGGAAGTACGGGTCGGCGATCAGGGTCGGCAGCGCGGGATCGGCGTCGAACGCGTCCTTGATGCGGTTGAGGAACTTGGCCCGGATGATGCATCCGCCGCGCCAGATGGTGGCCAGCACGCCGGGGGTGATGCCCCAGCCGTACTCGTCGGAACCGGCCTGGATCTGGTTGAAGCCCTGCGCGTAGGCGATGATCTTCGACGCGTACAGGGCCTGCCGGACATCGGCCACGAATCGCTGTGCGTCGGTAGGCCGTTGGCCCAGCTTGCCGGAGGCCAGTCCGGCCGCCGCCCGCCGCTGCGGCACCGACCCGGACAGCGCCCGGGCGAACACCGCCTCCGCGATGCCGGTGACCGGAACACCGAGATCGAGGGCGGACTTGACCGTCCAGCGGCCGGTGCCCTTCTGTTCGGCCTCGTCGACGATGACGTCCACCAACGGCTTGCCGGTGGTGGCGTCGATCTGGCGCAGCACCTCGGCGGTGATCTCGACCAGGAAGCTGTCCAGGTCGCCAGCGTTCCACTCGGTGAAGACGTCGGCGATCTCGGGGGCGCTGAGGTTCAGGCCGTCCCGCAGCAACTGGTAGGCCTCGCCGATGAGTTGCATGTCGGAGTACTCGATGCCGTTGTGCACCATCTTCACGAAGTGGCCGGCGCCGTCGGGGCCGATGTGGGCGCAGCACGGCACCCCGTCGACGTGGGCGGAGATCTCCTCCAGCAGCGGACCGAGTGACTCGTAGGACTCCTTCGGGCCGCCCGGCATGATCGAGGGTCCGTTCAGCGCGCCCTCCTCGCCGCCGGAGATGCCGGCGCCGACGAAGTGCAGACCCCGGTCCCGCATGGCCTTCTCCCGACGGATGGTGTCGGTGTACAGGGCGTTGCCTCCGTCGATGATGATGTCGCCGGGTTCCATGGCGTCGGCGAGTTCGTTGATCACCGCGTCGGTCGCCTCACCGGCCTTCACCATGATCAGCACCCGGCGCGGCCGTTCCAGGGCGGCCAGGAACTCCTCGATGGTCTCCGAACGCACGAACGTCCCCTCCGAGCCGTGCTCGGCCAGCAGCGCATCGGTCTTGGCCACCGACCGGTTGTGCACGGCGACGGTGTACCCGTGGCGGGCGAAATTGCGGGCGATATTGGATCCCATCACCGCCAGACCGGTGACGCCGATCTGTGCGGTGGCGGTGTCGGGGGAGCTCATGTGTGCCTTTCGGTCGGCCGGGTGGGTTCAGCGTGCGAGGAACAGCCGGTGCAATTCGGTCAGCCAGGGAACCGCGACGGCCACGGTCGGCACGGTGAGAATCGCCGCCGCCGCCAGGTACGCCGCCGCCGCGATGGCCCGGCTGTTGGGACGGGCGGCGAGCCGTCGCACCCGGAGCACGGTGCTCGGCCCGCCGGCGGCCAGCGCGCCGACCGGGGTCTTCGCCGAGGCGCAGGCGACCAGGGCACGGGCCAGCGGGCCGCGACCGGTCGCCCGCACGGCGGCGTCATCGGCGAGGAGTTCCACCAGCAGGGCCACCGCACCCAGGGCGCTGCCGCTGCGGACGAAGCGCGGGAACGCGGTATGTACCGCGATGAACGCCTCCAGAACCAGATCGTGGCGGGCGCCGAGGTGAGCCCGCTCATGCCGCAGGATTGCGGCCAGCTCGGACTCGCTGAGGGTCTGGATCGCGCCGGCGCTCAGGACCACCCGGCGCCGGATGCCGGGCAGGCAGTAGGCGAGTGGCTCGGCGACCCGGAGCACCCGGACGTCGTCCATGTTCTGCCGACACTCGCCCAGCAGGTCGACCATGGCGCGGTGGCGGGCCCGCCGGCGCCTGGTGCCGATCGCGACCTGCATGACCGCCGCCATCAGTCGGAACCCGATCAGCACGGTTGCCGTCAGCACCAGGGCCGCGGCGAGCCACAACGGCCACCCCAGGGTGGCGATCCCGGCGTCGATCCCCATCGCGGGACTCGTGCCCGGATGCCCGCCGGTTCCGGGCACGAATAACTGTGCGGCCACCGCCAGTCCGGCGCTGAATGCGGACAGGACCGCCGCCAGAGCTATCGCCTGCCAGAGCACGACGGCCGCGCGTGGAGCGCGCAGCGGCCATGTGGCCCGCGCAAGCACGGCCGGAACCGGTCCGGCCAGCAGCAACGCGAGGGCGGTGAAGGCCAGGGCGGACACGCTTGACAGTGTCTCTCAGTGGGTGGGCGAATCGCCAGCGAATCCCGGCAACCGCGCGGGGGCACGGTCGTGTTCGCACATGCCGCTCACCGCGGGTGCTGTCTGGCGTCCAGTTCGGCCAGGGCCTGGCGCAGTGTGTCAGCCTCATCGGTTCCGACCCGCTCGACGAAGTGCATCAGCGCCGCCCGGCGTCCACCGGGGTTGGCGGCCTGGTCTAGGGCGTCGACCATCAACCCGGCGACCAGTTCGTCGCGGCTGTCCACCGGCGCGTACCGGTGCGCGCGGTCGTCGCGGAGTTGGGCCACCAAGCCCTTGCGGGCCAACCTCTGCAACACCGTCATGACGGTGGTGTAGGCCAGCTCGCGGTACGCGCTGAGCGCGTCGTGCACCTGACGGACGGTTTGCGGTTCATCGGCGTCCCACAGATGATCCATCACCGACCGCTCGAGGTCCCCGAGACGATTCATTTTGGCCATATCAAAATCCATCTCCCCAAAAAGTCAGGGTACTCGCGTTTACTACTCCGGGTCGTATGTCATGCGCACAGCGAACACACCGGCCGGCCGGCGCTGCCGCGAGCGGGTGTCCCGGGCCACCGGGTACCCGGCGCGGGCGTGGGCGAACCCGCGGTGTACACCTAGGAACCGTGCACCCGAAGGACCTGCCTCCCGCGCCGTTCGACGTCGGCATCGGCCTGACCTACACCGGACTGACGACCGACGGCGTCACGGCACAGTTGACGGTGACCCCCGCCCTTCATCAGCCGGCGGGCATCGTTCACGGCGGGGTGTGGTGCGCGGTGGTCGAGTCGATGTCCTCGGTGTCGGCATTCCTGTGGTTGTCGGCCAACGGCGGCGGGAATGTCGTCGGGGTCAACAACAGCACCGATTTTCTGCGTGCCGTGACCGAGGGCACTGTCTACGGGGTGTCCGAACCGGTGCACCGCGGCCGGCTGCAGCAGCTATGGCAGGTCAGCATCCGCGATGAGGCCGATCGGCTCATCGCCCGCGGACAGGTTCGGTTGCAGAACCTTCCCGAGCGCGAATAACCTCCGGCTCAGTCCCGGTGTGGCCCGGTCCGTCGGGCCAGCCGGATTTCCAGGCGGGCGCCGCCAAGCGGGCTGGTGCTCAATGACGCTGTGCCACCGTGCAGTTCGGCCTGCTGGGCGACAAGTGCCAAGCCCAGCCCGGAGCCTGAGTGCGATGCCGTGGAACCCCGGGAGAAGCGTTCGAAAACCCGGGAACGCTCCGCCTCGGGCACACCCTTGCCGTTGTCGTCGACGGTCACATCGACCACGTCGTCCAGGCTGCTGACCGCCAGTTGCACCTCGGTGGCGGCGCCGTGCTTGACCGCGTTGGCGATGGCGTTGTCGATCACCAATCGCAGTCCGACCGGTAGTCCCACCATCAGCACGGCGGGTGAGGGAATCAGCGCGACCCGCAGGCCGGGATAGGTGCGTTCGGCGTCGTGGGCGGCCCGGTCCAGCATCTCGGTGATGTCGAAGGGCTCGAAATCGTCCGCGGTGGTCAGTTGGCCCTGGGCCAGGCGCTCCAGTGCGGTGAGGGTGGCCTCGATGCGACTCTGGGTGCGCATGGTGTCACCGATGACCTCTTTGCGTTGTTCGTCACCGAGGTCGAGGGTGGAGAGCACTTCGAGGTTGGTGCGCATCGCGGTCAGCGGGGTTCGCAGTTCATGGGAGGCGACGGCGGCGAAGTCGCGCGCCGCTTCCAGCGCGGCTCTGGTCCTGGCTTGTTCGTTGCCGATCCGGGCCAGCATTCCCTCCACGGCCTCGCCGATCTCGACGGCCTCGCTGACCCCGCGCACCTGGACTTCCTCGGGTTTGGACTGTGCGTTGATGGCCCGGGCCTGTTGGGCCAGTAGTCGGAACGGGTCGATCATGATGATCGAGATGAACCAGCCGACCACCACCGTGCCGATGATGACCCCGCCGCAGATGAAGACCACCCGCCAGTGCAGTTCGGCGATCCGGCGTTGGGTTTCGGCCAACGGCGCTCCGAGCGCTATCGAGGCGGCGCCCACCGAGAACGTCCGCACCCGGTACTCCACCCCGTCGATGGTGGTGTTGGCGTAGCCGTCGGACAGTCGCGGCAGCACGACCCCGTCGGGCGCCGACATCTCCATGGCGCCGATCCGCACGGTGCGTGCGAGGTTGCCGTCCGGGCTGGGGGAGCCTTCGCCGGGCTGGCTGGACAGCAGGGTGCTGAAGTCGCCGAGACTGCTCACCGAGTCGAGGCGGCGGTCCAACTGGCTGTATTGGTCGTTGGTGACCCCCACCCACACCCACGTGCCCAGGGTCAGGACCAGCACCACCACGGCGAAGGCAGCGAAGGTCACGATGCTGCGCAGGGACAGCATCCGGGTGGGCAGCCGCTGCAGGAGCCGGTACACCAGCTCATCGGGTTTGACCATCGACGTCAGAGGTGACCGGCTACAGGCTGTCGGCCAGGATCAGGGCGCGCTGCGGAAGTCCGCAACGGTCCCGGAAGTCCCGCGACGGAGCCCGGATGCCTTCGAGGTCAGCCCGAACCCCCGGGTTTTCGGCCAGGTAGGCCTCCGTGCGGTCGCGGACCTCGGTTTTGGGCAGACCCTGCAGGCCGGTGAAGAAGTCGTTGACGTCGGGATGGCCGAACAAATAGACCGCCGTCGCGGCGGCCACTCCGGACATCACACCGGTCATATCCGCGGTGGTGCAACCGGGCGGAAGCTCGTCAGCGACAGCCTCAGCGGAACCCACCACCAGCGTGGCTCCGACGCCCACCACCGCCGCCAGCGTCCGCAGCGCACCCGATCGGCCCTTGCTCGTCATGGTTGCCATGCTAGGCCAGCCGGGACCTCGGTCAGGACGCCTGAATCTCCGACTCTTCGACCGCCGCGGCGATCTCCTCGAGTTGCTCGATCCGGGTCCTGGCGTACGCCTGTTGCTCGGTGATGGTCAGCTGGCCGCGCTGGCTGCCGATGAAGGTGCCGATCCAGGAGAGGGCGGTCGTCAGCCGTGCGCGGAAGCCGACCAGATAGATCAGGTGCAGGAACAACCACGCCAGCCAGGCGATGAACCCGCTGAACTCCAGCGGCCCCACCTTGGCGACCGCGGAGTACCGCGACACGGTGGCCATCGAACCTTTGTCGAAGTACTCGAACGGCTCACGCGCCGCGGGGTCGGCGCCCTTCAGCTCGGCCTTGATCAGGTTGGCCGCATAGCGGGCGCCCTGGATGGCTCCCTGAGCCTGGCCGGGAACCCCGTCGACGAACGCCAGATCACCGACGACGAAGACGTTGGGGTGACCGGGCACGGTCAGGTCCGGGAGCACCTTGACGCGACCCGCCCGATCGATTTCGGCGCCGGATTGGTCGGCGATGATCTTCCCGAGCGGGCTGGCGGCGACCCCGGCCGACCACACCTTGGTGGCGCACTCGATGCGTTCGATGGTGCCGTCGCTGCGCTTGACCGTGATGCCGTTGCGGTCGACGTCGGTGACCATCGCGCTGAGCTGGATCTCCACCCCGAGCTTTTCCAGGCGGGCGGCGGCCTTGCGGCCCAGTTTCTCGCCCATCGGCGGCAGCACGGCCGGAGCGGCGTCGAGGAGAATGACGCGGGCCTTGGTGGAGTCGATGTGCCGGAACGCGCCCTTGAGGGTGTGATCGGCCAATTCGGCGATCTGCCCGGCCATCTCCACACCGGTCGGCCCGGCTCCGACGACGACGAAGGTGAGCAGCTTGGCCCGGCGCACCGGATCGCTGGAGCGCTCCGCCTGCTCGAACGCGCCGAGAATCCGGCCGCGAAGTTCCAGTGCGTCGTCGATGGTCTTCATCCCGGGCGCCCACTCGGCGAAGTGGTCGTTGCCGAAGTACGACTGACCAGCGCCGGCGGCGACGATCAGGGTGTCGTAGGGGGTGCGGTAGGTGTGTCCCAGCAGCACCGAGTCCACGGTCTTCTTCGTCAGGTCGACATGTGTGACCTCACCGAGGAGAACCTGGCAGTTCTTCTGCTTCCGCAGAATCACCCGGGTCAGCGGTGCGATCTCGCCCTCGGAGATGATGCCGGTGGCCACCTGATAGAGCAGCGGCTGAAACAGGTGGTGGGTCGTTTTGGCGATCATTTTGATGTCGACGTCGGCTCGTTTGAGCTTCTTGGCGGCGCTCAGCCCGCCGAAACCCGAGCCGATGATGACGACCTTGTGCTTATCCGAAGGAGTGGCTCCGGGATGGGTCATCTTCGCTCCTGGTTTGGTCGCCCCACAGATCTGCGTCTACGTTAGCCGTCGCGGCGCTCCGATGCGCGCCGGGTGTCACGCGCCGACCACCGACCGGAGTGCCTCGCCGATTGCGGTGATCGAGCCCGGCCGATAGGCGGGCAGATTGACCACAACGCCGCCGATGCCGACGTCGATCACGTTGGCCCGGATGGTCTCGGCGATCCGGTCCGGGCTCCCGACCGCCATCCGCCCGCGCATCGCCGGTGGCACCAAATCGTCGCTGAAGGCGGGGTCGGGGATCACGGTCAGCAACACGCTGGTCTCCAGCGTGGCGGGGTCACGGTCCGCTTCGTCGCAGCGGCGTTTCACTGCGTCGACCTTTCCGGGCAGTTCGTCGAACGCCGCGATCACGTTGAGGTGGTCGAAGTAGCGCGCGGCGAGGCCGAAGGTCTTCTTCTCGCCGCTTCCGCCGATCATCAGCGGAATGTGGTCCCGATAGCGCGGAACCGCCACGGCATCGCTGGTGCGGTAGAAATCGCCGGTGTAGCTCACCCGCTCCCCGGCGAGCATCGGCAGGACGATCTGCAGCGCCTCTTCCAGTTTGGCGAACCGCTCGGTGAACGTGCCGAACTCGAAGCCGAGTTGCTCGTGCTCGAGTTCGAACCAGCCGGTACCCACACCGAGCACGGCCCGGCCCGCGCTCACCACGTCGAGGGTGGTGATGATCTTGGCCAGCAGCGCCGGATTGCGATACGTGTTGCCGGTGACCAGGGTGCCGAGCAGGACCCGTTCGGTCGCGGTGGCCAACGCGCCCAGCGCGGTGTAGGCCTCCAGCATCGGTTCGTCGGGGGCACCGAGCATGGGCAGCTGATAGAAGTGGTCCATCAGGAAGACGGCGTCGAATCCTGCCTCTTCGGCCTCCCGGGCCTGCGCCAGCACCGTGGGAAACAGGTCGGCGACCGTCGTGCCGTAGGAGAAGTTGGGAATCTGCAGAGCCAACCGGATCGTCATCGCTCGACAGTAGATCCCCTGCGGTAGCTGGTGGTGCGCCACATTCGTGGCGGCCCGGGCTCCTTCTCCATTTAGTCCGTTTAGGCTCCCTCTGCATGAAGCCGGGAGTGGCGGGGGTGCCCCTGCCGCGCTGGGTGTACGTGCCCGCGGTGGTGGCGCTGGGGCTGCTGCTGTTGCCGCTGGTGGCGCTGGCGCTTGAGGTGGACTGGTCTCGGTTCACCGAGTTGGTCAGCAGTCCGGAGTCGCGTGCGGCGTTGGCGCTCAGCGTGCGGACTGCCGGCGCCAGCACCGTGCTGTGCCTGGTGTTGGGGGTGCCACTGGCGGTGGTGCTCGCCCGCGGGGGCGAGCGGGTCGGCAGGCTGCTGCGGCCGCTGATCCTGGTGCCCCTTGTCCTACCCCCGGTGGTGGGTGGCCTGGCGTTGCTCTACGCATTCGGCCGGGTCGGTCTGCTGGGCCATTACCTGGAGGCGGCGGGCATTCGGATCGCGTTCACCACCACCGCCGTCGTGCTGGCGCAGACATTCGTGTCGCTGCCGTTTCTGGTGATCGCCCTGGAGGGTGCAGTGCGCAGCGCGGGCGCCGGATACGACGGCGTGGCCGCGACGCTGGGTGCGCGGCCGACCACGGTGTGGTGGCGGGTGAGCCTGCCGCTGATTCGTCCGGGGCTGATCGCGGGGGCGGTCCTGGCCTTCGCCCGCGCTCTCGGGGAGTTCGGCGCCACACTCACCTTCGCCGGATCCCGCCAAGGGGTGACCCGCACCCTGCCGTTGGAGATCTATCTGCAGCGCGAAGGCGATCCGCAGGCCGCCGTCGCCCTGTCGGTCCTGTTGGTCGCGGTGGCGGTCGCGGTGGTGGCCGCGATTGGTGCGCGGCGACTGGCAGGGTGGAGTTCCGATGTCTGATCTTCATGTCGCCGTGCGGATCGAGGGGCGCGGCGTCGACGTCGCGTTCACCGTCCCGGCGGGCGGAGTGCTCGCCGTTCTCGGCCCGAACGGCGCGGGAAAGTCCTCGGTGGCCGCCGTCGTGGCCGGGCTTCTCGGTGCCGATCACGCGGTGGTGCGGGTCGGCGCCCGTACCGTGACCGACACCGAGGCCGGGGTGGCCGTGCCGGTGCATGTCCGCCGGGTCGGAGTGTTGCTGCAGAACCCGATGTTGTTCCCGCATCTCGGCGTCGCGGAGAACGTCATGTTCGGGCTTCGCTTCGGTGCCCGTCCGCGGCGGGGCCGCCGGGCGGCGATGGCCGCGGCCAGGCACTGGCTGGGTGAGGTCGGGGTGGCGGATCTCGCGGGCCGCCGTCCCCGGGAACTGTCCGGCGGCCAGGCTCAACGGGTGGCGATTGCCCGGGCGCTGGCCGTCGAACCCGAGGTGCTGATCCTCGACGAACCTCTTGCCGGGTTGGACGTGGCGGCTGCGGCAACGGTCCGGACGGTTCTGCGGCGGGTGATCTCCAACTCCGACCGGGCCGTCATGCTGATCACCCACGACCTGTCCGACGTCCTCGAACTCGCCGACCGGGTGCTGGTGTTGGAGGACGGCAGAACGGCCGAGGAGGGCGCGACAGCCGAGGTGCTGGCGGCGCCGCGCAGCCGATTCGGTGCCCGGATCGCGGGAGTCAACGTGGTCCGGGGCGTGCTGCGGGAACCGGGTGTGCTGACCAGCGGGACCGGTTCGGATTGGCGGGGGATATCAACCGAGCCGCTGAGCGTCGGTCAGGACGTGGTCGCGGTCTTCAGCCCGGTGGCGGTCGCGGTGTTCCCGGCGAAGCCGCACGGCAGCCCGCGCAACGTGGTGGCGGGGCTGGTATCGGCCATCGAGGGGACCGGAACCGGTGTGCGGATACGCCTCGAACCCGGTCGGGGCGGGGGTCCGGGACTTGCCGCCGATGTCACCGCAGGGGCCGTCGCGGAACTGCGACTGGCCGTCGGTGACCAGGTGTGGTTTGCGGTCAAGTCCCAGGCTGTGGCCCTGCACCCGGCAGCTCGAACCGCCGTTCGCTCGTCGCTGAACGTGGTCGACACGGCTGGCCCCGACACTTGCGTCACGGGGGTAACACGGTAGGTTCGTCGCCATGATCCAGCCGGAATCGCCCCTCCGACGCCCGGGCTTGTGGAGGGCGCTCGCCGTCACCGCGGTGGCCGGTGCCAGCGCCGTCACCATCGCCCTTCCGCCGAATCTGGCCATCGCCGATCCGGTGCCGCCGAGCACGACGACAGCCGCTCCCGCACCCGCAGCCCCGGCTCCGGCCCCGCCGGCACCTGCGCCGGCCGATCCGGATGCGGCGAGCCCCGCGGCCCCGCCCCCGGCGGCCCCCGCGGACCCGAACGCAGCACCGGCACCTGCGCCCACTCCGGCGCCCCCGGCGGATCCGAACGCGACGGCGCCGCCGCCGGCCGATCCGAACGCCCCGCCACCGGCTCCGGCGGATCCGAACGCCCCGCCTGCCGCCCCGGCCGACTCGAATGCGGTCGAACCCGGCCGGGTCACCAATGCCGCGGGCGGCTTCAGCTACGTGGTTCCCGCCGGCTGGGAGGTCGCCGACGCCTCCCGTCTGAGCTACGGCCAGGCACTGCTGCTCAAGCAGACCGCTCCCAGCACGGTTCCCGGGCAGCCCGCCCCGACCGCCAACGACACCAGCATCCTGCTCGGCCGCCTGGACCTGAAACTGTTCGCCGGCGCCGAAGCGGACAACAGCAAGGCCGCGGTCCGGCTGGCATCGGACATGGGCGAGTTCTTCATGCCCTTCCCCGGCACCCGGATCAACCAGGCGACGTCCGTGCTGCAGGCCGGCGACATGCCGGGGGCCTCGGCGTCCTACGACGTGAAGTTCACCGACACCGCCAAGCCCAACGGCCAGATCTGGGCCGGTGTGGTCGGCGCGACCGCCACCGGCACCGCCGCGCGCGTCCCGCGCAACGAACGGTGGTTCGTGGTGTGGTTGGGCACCGGTAAGGACCCGATCGATCCGGTGGCCGCCAAGGCCCTGGCCGAATCCATCCGGCCCTACACTCCGCCGCCGGCACCCACGCCCGATCCCGAGGCACCCGCGGCACCGCCGGCGCCCGGAAACCGGGTCGGCGTCCCGGTCCCGGTGGAGACACCGGTTCCGGAGATGATGCCCGCCGGCTAGGCGATGCGTTCGTGGCGGGTGCGGCAACCCGGCCCGGTCCGTACCGGGCCGATGCTGCTCGATCGGGTGGCTCCGCTGCCGGAACCGGGTCCCGGCGAGTTGCTGGTCGCGGTGCGGGCCTGCGGCGTCTGCCGAACCGACCTGCACGTCGTCGAAGGCGATCTGCCCGTCCGTCACCCCGGAGTCACCCCCGGCCACGAGGTCGTCGGTAAGGTGGTCGGGTACGGCGACGGTGTGACCGGTTTCACCACCGGTGACCGGGTCGGCATCGCCTGGCTTCGCCATACCTGCGGCCGATGCACCTACTGCCTGCGCGGCGCCGAGAACCTCTGTCCGGAATCCCGCTACACGGGCTGGGACGCCGACGGCGGCTACGCCGATTTCGCCTGTGTGCCTGCGGCATTCGCGCTGCGACTGCCCGAGGGCTACCAGGATCCCGAACTCGCTCCGCTGCTGTGCGCCGGCATCATCGGCTACCGGTCGCTCCTGCGCGCGGACCTACCGCCCGGTGGACGGCTGGGTCTGTACGGATTCGGCGGAAGCGCCCACATCACCGCGCAGGTCGCGCTGGCGCAGGGGGCCGAGGTCCATGTGATGACCCGGGGCGCCGAAGCCCGAGAACTGGCCCTGGCCCTGGGTGCGGTCTCGGCGCAGGGGGCGGCCGACCCGCCACCGGTCCCCCTGGACGCGGCGATCCTGTTCGCCCCGGTGGGGGAGTTGGTGCTGCCGGCTCTGGAGGCGTTGGACCGCGGCGGCACGCTGGCGATCGCCGGAATCCACCTGAGCGACATCCCGGCGCTGAACTACCAGCGACACCTGTTCCAGGAGCGTCAGGTGCGTTCGGTGACGTCCAACACCCGGGCGGACGCGCGGGACTTCCTGGATTTCGCCGGCCGACACCGGATCGAGGTCACCGCGCCGCGCTACCCGCTGGAACAGGCCGATCGAGCCCTGATCGACTTGGCCGAGGGTCGTGTCGCGGGAGCGACCGTTCTGCTGCCCTGACCGCGCGCCGCTATCAGGACAGCTGCCAGACCAGGGCCGCGGCGAGTGCGCCCATCCCGTTCAGAGACCAGTGCAGGGCGATCGGTGCGATCAGACTGCCGCTGCGCCGACGCAGCCAGGTGAAGACGAACCCGGCCGCGGCGGTGGCGACCACCGCGAGGGCGATCCCGGCCACCACCCCGGCAGCCCCGCCACCCAGAACCCGGGTGAAGCCGACGTTCCCGGTGGTCAGGCCGAACGAGGAGGCGATATGCCAGAGCCCGAACAGCAGCGAGCCGGCCGCGGCCACCCCGCGAAAACCCCAGGCCCGGTCCAGAGCGCCGTGCAGAACCCCGCGGAAGGCCAGCTCCTCGGGAATCACGGTCTGCAACGGGATGATCACCATCGACGCCAGCAGGGCCCCGGACAGCGTCGCGTAGCGGTCGTTCATGAACATCGGCCTGGTCCAGGGCAGCAGCGCGCCGACGGCCACGACCGTCATGACGAGACCCACCGCGGCCAGTGCGTAGCCGGCACCTGAGCGCCAGTGCTCGCGTCCGAGCCCGAGTTCGGACCAGCCCAGGCCGCGGGCCCGCACCAGCAGCACCAGGGCCACAGCCGCGATCGGCACCGTCGCGACGGACGCCCAGGTGGTGGTGAAGTGCGCGATCAGGTTCGTGATCACCAGCACGACGACGACGACGGCGATGTCGACGTACACGTGGAGGCGCTGCAACGTTGCCAGCATCCCCAGCGCGGGTTGGTGCTCAGGTTGGTGGTGCGCTGGTTGGAAGGGGTGCGCAGACGCCGCTGGGCAGGGATACGCGGCCACCGCGTTGAGATCAGACATGAGTGCTCCAGTGTACCGGCCGGATGGGAGGCACCCGGGTTGCCGCTATGCTCGGCCCCGGGACGTCGGAAGGCGGGTCTTGGCCGATTCAGAACCGCTACTGGCATCGCTGCGGGTACTCGATCTGTGTGGACCGGAAGGCGACCTGATCGGCCGGTTGCTGGCCGACCTGGGCGCCGACGTGGTGAAGGTCGAACCGCCCGGCGGCGGCCCGGGACGGACTGACCTGCCGACGATTGACGGCCTGAGCATTCCGTTCGCCCTGCACAACGCCAACAAGCGGACCATCGCGCTGGATCCCGCCCTGGCCGCCGACCGCGGGGCGCTGGTGGAACTCGCGGGCCAGGCCGACATCGTGATCGACAGCGGCCTGCCGGGTCGCGCCGCCGAATACGGCACGTCCTGCGAACAGTTGGCCGACCGCTTCCCCCATCTGGTGGGCATGCTGGTCACCGACTTCGGGAGCACCGGACCCTACGCGACCTGGCGCGCCACCGACGCGGTGCTGTACGCGATGTGCACCGCGCTGTCGCGTTCCGGTCCGGCCACCGGCACCCCGGTGTTACCCCCGATCGGAATCGCCTCGGCGACAGCCGCGGCCCAAGCGGTGTGGGCGCTGTTGGTCGCCTACTTCAACCGCCTCCGCTGCGGATCCGGCGACTACATCGACTTCTCCCGATTCGACGCCGTGGTGATGGCACTGGACCCGCCGTTCGGCACCCAGGGACAGGCGGCGACCGCCCGCGGGGCCGCAGGGCGCTGGCGGGGCAGACCCCGCAACCAGGATCTGTACCCGATCTTCAAGTGCCGGGACGGTTATGTGCGGCTCTGCGTCATGGCACCGCGCCAGTGGCGCGGCCTGCGTGCCTGGCTCGGCGAACCCGAACACTTCCAGGACCCGCGGTTCGACGTTCTCGCCGCGCGGGCGCAGGCGTTCGGGGAACTCGGCGCTCTGATCGGCGCGCACGTCGCGGACCGAACACGTCAGGAACTGGTAGCCGAGGGCCAGAGCCACGGCGTTCCGATCTCGGCCGTGCTCACACCGTCGGAGGCGCTGCACTCCGAGCACCTCACCGCCGTGGGTGCGCTCACCGATGCCGAACTGGCCCCCGGGGTTTCGACCCGCGTGCCGGTGGGGTACTGGTCCGTCGACGGCAAGCGGGTCGGCTTCCGGACCGCCGCCCCACCGCCGGGCCGGGATGCGCCCGGGTGGCGCGCCGAGCGATTCGAGCCCACACCCACCGGTGCCGCCGGTGAGCTTCCGCTGACCGGTATCCGGGTAGTGGACCTCGGGATCATCGTGGCGGGCGGCGAGTTGAGCCGGCTCTTCGGCGACATGGGCGCCGAGGTCATCAAGGTGGAGAGCGCGGCCTACCCCGACGGGCTGCGCCAGAAGCGGGAAAACCAGGCCATCGGGGACTCCTTCGCCCGAGCCCACCGCAACCATCTCGGGTTCGGCCTGGATCTTCGCAGCCCGGCGGGCGCTGAGGTGTTCACCGAACTGGTGCGGACAGCCGACGCGGTCTTCGCCAATTTCAAACCGGGAACGCTGGCCGCGCTGGGCTTCGGGTACGACCGATTGAGTGGTATCACACCGGGCATCGTGCTGGCCGAGAGCAGTGCGTACGGCGACACCGGCCCGTGGAGCACGCTGATGGGATACGGGCCGTTGGTGCGGGCGGCCACGGGTGTCACCAGCCTGTGGACCTCCGATCAGGCCAACCCGGCGGCCCGTCACCCCTTCTACGACGCGACGACGGTTTTCCCCGACCACGTGGTCGGCAGGATCAGTGCGATCGGCGCGCTGGCCGCGCTGATTCGCCGGCGACGCCGCGGTGTCGGTGCGCGAGTCCACGTATCCCAGGCTGAGGCCGGAATCAACCAGCTGGACACCCGCTTCGTGACCCTCGCCGCAGAGGCCGACGGTGCGGATGTTCACCCGGACGCCTCGGAGCATCTGGTGCTGGCGTGCGCCGGTGATGACGAATGGTGTGTGGTGTCGTTGGTGACGGCCGCCGACGGTGACGCGGTGGCATCGGTCACCGGCGACGCCGGGCTCGCCGAATGGGCGGCGCGGCACACCGCTCAGGACGTCGCCGACCGGCTGCAATCCGCCGGGGTGGCGTCCGGTCCGATGTGCCGCTCCGACGACGTCTACGACCATCCGCAACTGCGGTGGCGCAACCTCCTGGCCGATATGACGCACCCGCTGTTCGAGGTGCCGCTGCCCGCCGAGACCGGCCCCGCACCGTTCCGGAACATTCCGGCGGCGCCGCAGCGTCCCGCCCCCCTGCCGGGAGCCGACACCCGCCGTATCTGCCGGGACGTACTGGGCATGGACGATGACGAGACCGAACGGCTGATCGCCGGGGAAGTGCTGTTCGCCACCGAGGACCGGGAAGGAATCGCGCCGTGAGTGCTGCCGCCAGGACAACGGATCCATTGCTGTTCATCGAGGGCGAGTTCCGTGTCGCCGACAAGGCCGAGCCCGTGCTGGAGGCTGCGACCGGTGAACTGCTCGGAGACGGCGGCAGCGCCACCGAGGCCGATATCGACGCGGCCGTCGCGGCGGCCCGGGCGGCACTGCCGGCCTGGGCGTCGTCGTCCCCGGACCACCGCGCTGGCCTGCTCAAGGCTTTCGCCGCGGCACTGCACCAGCGTGCGGCGGAGACCAGCGCACTGGTGACCCGCGAGAACGGCATGCCGATGTCACTCTCGGCTTCCGCCAACGGCCTGTTCCCGGCCGCCCTGCTGGGGTATTACGCCAAACTCGTCGCCGCGCTCCCGATCGAGGAGACCCGGCCGAGTGCGATCGGGCACACCATCGTCCGGCGGGAGCCGGTCGGTGTCGTCGCCGCGATCGTTCCGTGGAACTACCCGCAGGCCCTCGCGGCGTTCAAACTGGCGCCGGCTCTGGCCGCCGGATGCACCGTCGTCCTCAAGGCTTCGCCCGAAACCGCCTTGGACTGCTTGGTTTTCGCCGAGGCCGCCCAGCAGGCGGGACTGCCGGCGGGGGTGCTCAACGTGGTGCCGGGCGGTGCGCAGGCCGGTGCGCACCTGGTATCGCATCCGGGTGTGGACAAGGTGAGCTTCACCGGCTCCACCCAGACCGGCCGGATCATCGCCGAGGTCTGCGGCCGGTTGCTGCGTCCCGTCACCCTGGAGCTGGGCGGCAAGTCGGCGGCGATCATCCTCGACGACGCCGATCTCGACGCCACCGTCACGGGCCTGAAATCGGTCTCCTTCATCAACAACGGGCAGACCTGCTTCCTGGGCTCCCGCATCCTCGCGCCGCGGTCGCGCTACCCCGAGGTGGTCGACGCCCTGGCCGGCCTGGTCAACGGCTTCACCGTGGGCGACCCCCTGGACCCCGCCACCGACATCGGGCCGGTGGTCAGCGCACGCCAGCGGGAACGGGTGCTCGGTTACATCGAGGAGGGCAAACGCAGCGGCGCCCGACTCGTCGCCGGTGGGGGCGTACCGAGAGACCAGCCGAGAGGCTGGTTCGTGGCCCCGACGGTCTTCGCCGACGTCGACAACGCCGACCGGATCGCCCAGGAGGAGATCTTCGGTCCGGTCCTCGCCGTGATTCCGTACGACAGCGACGAACAGGCCATCGAGCTGGCCAACGACAGCGAGTTCGGACTGGCCGGCACGGTGTGGTCGGGCGACGAGGACCGGGCCACCGAGGTCGCCCGCGAACTGCGCACCGGAACGGTCGGGATCAACGGCTACCAACTCGACATCAACGCGCCCTTCGGCGGTGTGAAGGCCAGCGGCATCGGCCGGGAACTCGGTCCGGAAGGGCTCGACGAGTTCTTCACCCTCAAGTCGATCTACCGCACCGGTCCGGCAATCTGAACCAGGCCGGACCGGTCAATCGCGGGCGAACGCCGCGGCGGCCTCCCGTTCCAGGTCGAGATACTGGTCCTCACCGACGTCGACCGCTACACCCAGGATCGTTCCTCCGGTGAACGGGAATCCCGGCGGGTAGGTGCGGCTGACCGGGTCGGCGCTGTCGTAGCCGACGCACAGTCCGTCGCCGCAGAGGGTGAACGGCCCGATCTGGGCCCGCATCGCCCCCTCGGCGACGACGACGTCGTCGACGTACAACCGTGTGGTGCCGAGGGATTCGCCGTGCGCACCGGCGCCCTCCCGGACGAACTCCATGCCGAGGGTGTGTTTGCCGGGTTCGAGGACCTCTGAGGCGAAGGTCTGCTCGGGCTTGATGCCCAGGAAGTTGTAGACGTAGTGCAGCCTGCCGTCCCTGATGAACAGGCTGTGCCCGCCGAACCGTGAGCCGTGGGCGAAGATCACACCCTGCGACTCCGGAGTGACCTCGACATCGGCGATGATCTTGTAGGACCGGCCGCGGATGTTGACCGCCGTGGATTCGGGCACCGGCGAGGTGTCCGGGAAGTAGATGTACCGGGACCGGGGCGGCTCACCCTGCGGCCGCTCGTCGTTGATCTGCTCCACCGCGGGGCGATCATCAAGGGGCAGAACGAAATTCGCCTCGGCCTCTTCGAACCAGGCGGCGATGAGTTCCTGCAGCTTCTCCGGGTGCTGATCGGCCACGTCGCGGGCCTCGGCGCGGTCCTCGTCGACGTGATAGAGCTCCCACCGGTCCTGGTCGAAATGGCCCTTGCCGCTGATCGGCGCGTGCAGTGCCGCGGCCTTCCAGCCGTCCTGCCAGATGCCGCGCGTGCCGAGCATGGAGAAGTACTGGCGCTTCTTGGTGGTCGGCGCCGCGGCGTCGTCGAAGCTATAGCACATCGACACCCCGTTGAGTGGGTACTGCTCGACGCCCCGGTAGACCTTCGGCATCTCCAGGCCGACCGCTTCGAGGATGGTCGGGACGATGTCGGTGGAGTGGTGGTACTGATGGCGGACCTCGCCCTTGGCCTTGATGCCCTTGGGCCAGTGGATCACCAGCGGGTCACAGGTACCTCCGGCGAACTGGGAGTAGCGCTTGAACATCTGGAACGGTGTGGAGAACGCGACCGCCCACCCGGTGGGGTAGTGGTTGTAGGTCTCCGGTCCCCCCAACTCGTCGAAGTAGGACATGTTCTCCTCGAGGCTGTCCGGGAAGCCGTTGAAGAACTTGTTCTCGTTGACCGAGCCGTTCGGGGTGCCCTCCCCGGAGGCTCCGTTGTCGGCGCAATACAGCACCAGCGTGTTGTCCAACTGGCCGGTGCGCTCGAGGAAGTCGATGATCCGGCCGACCTGGGCGTCGGTGTACTCCGAGAATCCGGCGAACACCTCCGCCATCCGGCAGAACAGTTTCTTCTCGTCGTCGTTGAGTTCGGCCCACGGCCGGACGTAGTCGTCCTTGTTCGCCACGTCCTCGGGCATCGGGTTGAGCGGCGTGAGTTCGGTGTCCTCGGGTACCACGCCGCGCTCGATCATCCGCGCCAGCACCCACTCGCGGTAGGCCTCGTAACCGTCGTCGAACACGCCCTTGTACTTGTCGATGTACTCCTGCGGGGCGTGGTGCGGAGCGTGGTTGGCGCCCGGGCAGAACCACATGAACCACGGTTTCGACGGGCCCGATGAGCGTAGGTCCTGCAGCATCGTGATCGCTTGATCAGCGAGGTCCTTGGAGAGGTGGTAGCCCTCCTCGGGCGTGTAGGGCGGCTCAATCGCGTGGTTGTCCTCGATCAGATCGGGGTACCACTGGTTGGTCTCGCCGCCGAGGAAGCCGTAGAACCGGTCGAAACCCTTGGACAGCGGCCACTCCGATCGGCTGCCGGCCGGCGACAGATCCTCGACCGGTACGTTGTGGTTCTTGCCCAGCCACATGGTGGCGTAACCGTTGTCCTGCAGAACCTGCGCGATCGTTGCGCACTCGGCCGGCAGTCGGCCCGCGGCACCCGGAAAGCCCATGGATCCCTCGGTGATCGACGCGCACCGGTTCACGTGGTGGTTGCGGCCGGTCAGGAATGTCGAACGGGTCGGTGAGCACAGTGCGGTGGTGTGCCACTGGGTGTAGGTCAACCCGTCTGCGGCCAACCGGTCCATGGTGGGCATGGTGATCCGCCCGCCATAGGGGGACCAGGCGGCCAGTCCGGTGTCGTCGTAGAGCACGATCAGAACGTTGGGCGCGCCCTCCGGGGGCTTCGGCAACGCGTACGGGGTCCAGTCCGGGACGGAGTCCCGAATGTCCAGCTTGATGACACCCTTGAACCCCTCGGCCATAGTGCGCTCCTTGCATCCGGCTCGGTCGAGGCCATCATGGCACGGCCCGGTTGTCGCTGGGCTGGATTTCCATCTGACCGCGCGGGGCCCCGATAGCTGCCAGTGCTAGGTTTTGACGGGCGTCAAGTTAACCGTGAGGGAGTACCGATGAGCCTTGATCCGCGGACACCGGTGCTGGTCGGTGTCGGTCAGGTCAACCAACGCGAGGAGAGCCCCGGGACCGAACCGGTGGACCTGATGGCCGCTGCCGCCCGGGAGGCGGCCGACCCCCGGGTGCTCGCCGCGGTCGACTCGATCCGGGTGGTCAACCTGCTGTCGTGGCGTTATCGCGATCCCGGACTGTTGCTGGCCGCCCGTGTGGGGGCAGCCGAGGCCGCCACCCAGTACAGCGGGATCGGGGGTAACACCCCGCAGTCTCTGCTGAATCAGGCCTGTGTCGACATCCAGCAGGGCCGCGCCGACGTCGTCATGCTGGCCGGTGGTGAGACGTGGCGAACCCGGATGCGACTGCGGGCCAAGGGCATTCGGCCGGAGTGGACCCGCCAGGACGAATCGGTACCGGTGCCGCCGGGAGCGGGCGCCGACGTGCCGATGGCCGGGCCGGGGGAGGACCTGATCGGTCTGGACCGGCCGTCGTTCGTCTACCCACTCTTCGAACAGGCGCTGCGGATCGCAGCCGGGGAGTCGATCGAGGACCATCGGCGCCGGGTCGGTGAGTTGTGGGCCGGCTTCAGCGCGGTGGCGGCACAGAACCCGCACGCCTGGGTCCGCGAGCAGATGTCCGGCGAGCAGATCGCCCGGCCGTCGGCGGACAACCGGATGATCAGCTGGCCCTATCCCAAGTTGATGAACTCCAACAACATGGTGGACCAGGCCGCGGTGGTGATGCTGTGCTCAGTGGAGAAGGCGGAGCACCTCCAGATTCCCCGGGACACCTGGGTGTTTCCACACGCCGGGACGGAGTCCCATGACACCTACCTCATCGGGGAACGCCGGGAACTGCACCGCTGTCCGGCGATCCGTATCGCGGGCCGCCGGGTACTCGAACTGGCCGGGGTGGGCGTGGACGATCTGGACTTCGTCGACCTGTACTCGTGCTTCCCCTCGGCGGTGCAGGTCGCGGCCCACGAGCTGGGCATCGCACCGGATCGGACGCTCACGGTCACCGGCGGTCTGACATTCGCCGGCGGCCCGTGGAACAACTACGTGATGCACTCGATCGCCACCATGGCCGAGGTGCTGCGTCGCAACCCCGGAACCCGGGGCCTGATCACCGCCAACGGCGGTTACCTGACCAAGCACAGCTTCGGTGTGTACAGCACCACTCCACCGTCCCGTCCGTTCCGCCGGGAGGACGTGCAGGCCGAGGTGGATCGCGAACCCACCCGGACCACCCTGGTCGAGTGGGAGGGCACCGGCTCGGTGGAGTCGTGGACGGTTCCGTTCGATCGGGATGGCAAGCCGGAGAAGGCATTTGTCGCCGTTCGGACCCCCGCCGGAGAGCGGGTCCTGGCGGTTGTCGCCGATGCCGACGCGGCGTCAGCCGCCGTCGCCGAAGACATCGCGGGTGCGCCGGTGCGGGTGCATGCCGACGGCCGAGCGGATCTCGAACCGCCACGCTGACCACCCGGCGCGCCGCCCGTCAGTCGAAGTGCAGCCTGATGAGCGCGCAGTCGTCCTCAAACGCACCCGTGGCGGTCCGCTGCAGCAGTGTCCCGAGGAGATCGTCGAGTGACCAGTCCGGATCGTCGGCGGTCGTCGAACACAGGGCGAGGAACTCACCCAGTGTGTGGATTCGCCCGTCGGCACGGGTGAACTCGAACGCGCCGTCGCTGTAGAGCAGTAATTGGCAGCCGGGCGGGATCGGATGGACCGTGGTGCTGAACTCGGCATCGCCGAACATCCCCAACGGCATCGACTGCGCCGGCAGCAGGGTGGCTGTCGTACCGGTGAGTGCGATGGCGGGCGGGTGGCCGGCCGACGCGTAGCTCAACGTGCGCGTGGAAGTCTGGTAGACGCCATATCAGATGGTGGAGTAATTCCCCCCGTGCCGTTCCATGTCGAACAATCGGTTCAGTTCGGCCAGAACGCGATCCGGGCTCAGCAGTGTCGTCCGCGACAGCGACCCGGAGCGCAGCAGGTTGTGCACCGACATGGAGACCAGGGCCGGTTCGACACCGTGTCCGGACACGTCGATCAGGTAGACGATCAGATGGTCGCCCAGCTGGTCGTCGCGGATCCAGCTGTAGTTGTAGGAATCTCCGCCGATCTCCAGCGACGGCAGATAGCGGGAGGTGACGTGTACCGGCCCGGGGAGATCACCCGGCAGAATAGAGGCGACATACCGTGCGGCGCTGTCGAGTTCGGCACGCAGACGCTCCGCGAGAGCGCGGTTCCGCTGCCCTTGGCGTGCGAGTTCATCCTGCGCCTCGACTTCTTCGGTGATGTCGATGATCTGCGAGACCAGGTGCTTGGCTTCGCGCTCGCCCCGTCGGAGGGAGCCCACCGACTCGTCACACCAGATCACCCGGCCGTCGGCACGGAGGTATCGCTTCCGAGTCCGATACGACTCGCGCCGGCCGGCGACCAGTTCGGCGATGGCCTCGGTGTCGCCCGGCACATCGTCCGGGGCGGTCAGTTGCTGCCAGGACATGGTCAGCAGGGTGTCGACGTCGTAGCCGACCAGATTGCACATCGCCTGATTGACCAGAACGAATCGGCCGTCCAGGTCGGGTGAGGTTGGTCGCGACGAAGGAACTGTCGACCAATCGGTGGTAGAGCGCCTGCGCGGCTTCCACCTGCTTGCGCTCGGAGATGTCGCGGGTGACGCCGAGGATCTCCACCACCTGGCACTCGGGCGTCACGTGCGGAATAACCTGGAGTTCGCCGGTCATAATCGACCCGTCGCTGCGGTAGTACTCGTGCTCGCCGCGGAAGCCCGGTGGCTCATCGCCGTCGGCGATGGCGGTGAACAACCGCTCGTAGTAGGCTTTGTCGCTTGCCGCCGATGCCGGTGGGTGTATCTCCTCGAGGGTTTGCGACATCGCCTGGGCGGGGCTGATGCCCCGGACCCGCTCGACGGCGGGGCTGACGTAGGTGATGGCGCCGTCCAGGCCCATGGTCCAGATGACGTCCCAGGCGTTCTCGGCGAGCAGTCGGTGGCGCTCCTCGGAGCGGCGAAGATCGACCTCCACCTTCGTGAACTCGGAGACGTCCTGCAGAGCGCCCTCGATGATCGCCGAGGCGTCCTCGCGGCGGCGGGACTGCACCCAGCCGCGGGTGTGGACCGCCTCCCCATCGGCAGACCGCCAGGTCAACTCGACAGGGGTGCTCTGCCCCGGCTCGAGTCGCAGGAGCGCATCGAGCGCATCGGCTGAGTGTGGGTGGACATGGGCCAGCAATTCCTCCGCCCCGACCGGTATCACGGCCGGCCCGGCGCCGATCAAGGTTGTCAGCGCGCCGTCGCTGAGGAACTCGACGGACACGTCGGGGTGCACCCGCAGGACGAAGAAGACCAGTCCGGCCTGCTCCGCCACCCAGTGGAACCACGGCGATCCCGGTTTTCTTGCGGGATCGGCACCCGGTTGGCGCGACACCACCGAATGTTAGCTGTTCAGGGTCGAATCGACGGGTGGCGGTGGGTCCCCGAAAGCAGCAGGCCTGCCGCCCCGAGATGGGCGACAGGCCTGCTGGTCGACGGGTAACTCAGGCGCCGGATGGGGTAGCGCCGAGAACCCGCTGCATATCGGGGATCATCTGCTGCAGCTGGGAACCCCAGTAACCCCAGCTGTGCGTCCCGTTGGCCGGGAAGTTGAACACGGCGTTCCGGCCGCCGGCCGCCAGGTAGTTGTCCATGAAGGTCTTGTTGGTCCGCAACGTGAAACCTTCCAGGAACTGCGCGGCCATCAGGTTGCCGCCACCACCGGAGGTGTCCAGATCAGACGGCGTGCCGGTGCCGCAGTAGATCCACAGCCGGGTGTTGTTGGCCACCAACTGGTTCAGGTTGACCATCGGGTCGTTACGCCGCCATGCGGGATCGGATGACGGACCCCACATGCTCTGCGCGTTGAAGCCGCCGGCGTCGTTCATCGCCAGGCCGATGAGCATGGGCCACCAGCCCTCGGACGGGTTCAGGAAGCCCGACAGCGATGAGGCGTAGACGTACTTCTGCGGGTAGTAGATCGCGTAGGTCAGAGCCGCGCTGCCCGCCATCGAAATGCCCACGACGGCATTGCCGTTCGGGTTGATGCCGTGGTTGGCCTGCAGGTAGACCGGCAGCTCCTGGTTCATGAACGTTTCCCACTTGTAGGTGTAGTTCTGACCGTTGCCCTGGGACGGCTGGTACCAGTCGGTGTAGAAGCTGGACTGACCGCCGACCGGCATGACCGCCGACAGACCGGAGTTCAGGAACCACTCGAACGCCGGGGTGTTGATGTCCCAGCCGTTGTAGTCCTCCTGCGCGCGAAGGCCGTCCAGCAGGAACACGGCATGCTCGCCGCCACCCTGGAACTGGATACGGATGTTGCGGCCCATCGAGGGGGAGGGCACATCCAGGTAGAGGACCGGAAGGCCTGGCCGGGAGAAGGCCGACGCTGTCGCCGAACCGCCGACAACTCCGATCAAGCCGGGCAGGAGGAGAGCGGCCACGAAGGTTGCGGCCAGGCGGCGCACCCACGTACCTCGCAACTTCTCGACGATTTTCATGACGACACCCATCACCTTTCGTATGTTCGACAGCGAATTCCTTGCTGTGCGAGCAGTAGTCAAACATCGGTGAAGTTCGGTGGGCGGAACGCGGCGCGGTGCGCCTAGTCGCAGTTGGGCAACGATCAGATCACGTGTCGACGCCGCGGCCCGGCCGAAGCCCGATGGCTCAGGAGGTGGAGTCCAGTTCTTCGGTGGACTGCTCCGCCGCATTCGCGGCGGCTTCGCCACTGGCGGCGACGCGGGCCCGTTCCCGGCGTTCGTCGATGGCCTGGCTGAGTTCCTGCAGCAACTCGGGCTTTCCGAACAGCAAGCGCTCCAACGCATCTCGCTCGATTTGAAGGACGGTGACCTCTCCCGCCGCGTGGGCGCTGCCGGTCACCGGCTCCCGCGTGAGGGCGGTCTGGCCGATGAAATCCCCTTCATACAGGGTGGATACCGGCACCCGGGTGCCGTCAGGGTCGGCCACCACGAGGCGGACCCGGCCGTTGACCACGAACGACATCACCGTCGGAATTTCGCCGGACTTCTGCATGACTTCGTCGTCGCCATACCGGATCACTCGTACCGATGGCAGCAGTTCCTCCAACTCCGAGGTGCTCGCGCGGAGGGTGGGGGCGATCTTCCGCAATGCCTTGATCCGGCGGTCCAGGCTGGAGAAGTCGTCGTCGACACCGTCCAGACGAAGACTGGCACGCCGCGCGGCGTACCACAGCCAGCGCTGGAAGGTGGAGCGCGCCGCGGCATCGTCGGCGGGCGAGCGAACGGGTATCGACACCGTGTACTCGGTGCTGCCCGCGGCGGTGACCAACGGATGCCCGTCGGGATGCAACTGGGGCAGGTTGGCCGCGACATCGGCCAGCAGTGCACATACCTCATCGGGGGCGTCGGTGGCGGCGAACTTCGCCGGAACCGAGATGGTGTGCCCCCCGGCCGGGCGGCTCAGATTGGCGAAGGCCTGGCTTGCCAGGACGGAGTTCGGGATGATCTCCAGGCCGCTGCCCGTGTAGATGTGCGTCGCCCGCCAGTTGACCTCCACGACCCGGCCGCGGGCGGACGGGGTCTCCACCCAGTCGCCGAGTTGGAACGGCTGCTCGAAGAGCAGCAGCAGGCCGGAAATGATCTGCCCGACCGAGTTCTGCAGGGTCAGGCCGAGCACGACGGAACTGATGCCGAGTGCGGTGAACAGGCCGCCGACGTTGGCGCCCCAGACGTAGGCCATGATCACCGCCAGCCCTATCGCGATGATCGCGAAGCGGGCGACGTCGACGAAGATCGACGGCATCCGCCGTCTCCAACTGTCCGACGGGGCGTTCTCGAAGATCGTGGCGTTGAGCCCCGACAGCACCATCACCAGGACGATGAATCCGAGAACGGTGGACACGACGCGAACGGGGGTCGCCTCGATCGAGACTCCGGTGGTCTTCACCAGGAGTAGCAGCAACGCCCCGAGTGGGACGATGAAATTGCGCAGCAGTCCGACCGGACGGGCCATGAAGCTGCCCCGCCGGTTGAGCGCCTGCTGCACCTCGGTCAGCACGACGAGGGCGGTCGGCAGGGCCACCGCGATGATGACCGACCAGTAGAACCAGGGCGCGGTCAGGATGTTCATGACCGGCCCGCGTCGGTCAGCCGCCACGTCGGCTCGTCGCGGTCGCCTACGGTGATGCTGCCGGCGGGGGTGTAGCGGTGGGTGTCACGGGTGGCCTCGTACACCTCCTGGGAGACATAGATTCCCGGCTGCGCGGTACCCCTGCGCATCTTGGACGCCAAGTGCACCGCGCCGCCCCACAGGTCGTACACCAGGCCCGCCCGCCCGATCAGCCCACTGGTCACCGAACCGGTGTCGATGCCGGCCCGCAGTTGCAGATTGCGGCCGGTTTCGGTGTTGTAGCGGTTCATGATCCGTTGCATCTCGACCGCGAAGTCCACGGTGCGGTGGATGTTGTCCAGTCGGGGCACGGTGAGACCGCAGCTGGCCAGATAACCGTTGTGGGTGTTGCGGACCCGTTCCACCCCGATGCTCTCAGCGGCGGCATCGAACTGGCGGGCCAGCTTGTTGATGGTGGCCAGCGACTCTTCTGGAGACAGGTCGGAGGACAACTCGTCGAGACCGACGATGTCGGCGAAGATCACCGTGACGTCCTGATGCTCGGTGGCGATATCCTCCTCGCCCTCCCGATAGCGGTCCACCACCGACTGCGGCATCAGCGACAGCAACAGGCGGTCGTTCTCCTTGCGTTGCTCCTCGAGCAGTTGGTGCTTGATCGCCAGGTTGCGGCTCATATCGTTGAACGCCACGCTGAGGTCACCGAACTCGTCACGGGACTCCACCGGCAGCGACACGTTGTAGTTCCCGATGCTGATCTGCTCGGCCCCCTTCTCGAGGCGGCGGATCGGCCGGACGAACAGCCGTGACCAGATCATTGCGGCCAGACAGGCCAGGAAGATGATCACGGCGGTGGAGCGCACGAGGCGGTGAGCGAACTCCTGTTCGGGGGCGAAGGCCTCGGCGGAGTCGATCGAGGCGACGATGACCCAGTCCAGGCCCTTCAACTTCACCGGGGCGTAGGCCTGCAGGGCACGGTGGCCCAGATAGTCGGTGGCGATCAGGGTCCCTCTGTCGCCACGCTGGGCTGCCTGGGTCGCCTTCGTGCCCACCGGTTGGACCAGCACGGTGGTGCCCTGCTTGATCGCCTGGTCGGCGACTTCGGGCGGCGTTCCGGCGGCGACGACCTCGCGCCGGTAGGCGTCCCGGTCCTCGATGAACATCCGGGAATCCGAACGCATCAGGTCGTCGTCGCCCACGACGTAGGTCTCACCGGTCTGGCCCATTCCGACGCGGTTCCACTGCTGATCGGCGGTCATCAGATAGTTCACGATGCTGATCGGGTACTGCAGGACCATCACGCCCGCCGCGCGCCCGGGTGGGCCGATCGGGGTCAGCATCCACGCGGTCGGTTCGCTGGAGGGCAGGTACTCGGCGAAGTCGGTGGCCATCACGAAGTCGATATCGTTGGTGGCCATCGTTTTTCGGAAGGCGTCGCCGAGGTTGCCCTCCCCGCGGTAGGGACCGGTCAGAACGTTGGCGCCGAGTTCGACCCCTTTGTAGGCGCTGTAGACCACGGTGCCGCGGTTGTCGATGAGGAACAGATCCTGCATCCGGAGACGTTGGACGACCTCGCGGAAGTAGTCGTTGTAGCGGGCGTTCGCCGCCGACCACTGGCTGCCGTCCCCGGCGTCGTCGCGTAACACGGCCCTGTCGCGGTCCGGGGTCGCGGCGGTGTAGTTCGCCTGCAGGTACCTGGCGGCGTTGGAGGTGGGAATGAGGGCGCTGACGTCGAGCCGGTTGTCGCCGACACCGGTGAAGCGGGCGGTGTAGAAGTCCGCGAGGGCCTTGGACTGAGCAGGCGTGACGACGACATCGGAGAGGTCGTTGAACCCGTTGGTGAACGCGGCCAGCGCACCCGGGACGGTCTCACCGCGGCTGTAGACGATCAACGAGTCCAACAGGTCGTTGAAGCCCAGTTCCAGCACCCGGGCCTGGGCTTCCCGGACGGCGGTCAGCCGGTCGAACATCGACTCCCGCAGTGACTGCCGTCCGGACTGGAATCCGATCCCGCCGGTGATGCCGGTGGCCAGCACCCCGACGATCAGCAGCATCAACATCAACTTGGACTGAATGCTGACCCGTCTGAACAGCGGTTTCTTGGACTTCCGGCGATTCGGTCGCCGGGTCGGGGCGTTCGCCGGTGCAGGGGGTGCCTGCGTGGAGTCCATCTCGGTCCCTGACGCTGCCGGCATCGACGTCCTTCCTGCGGGTTTGACCACGCCCGAGGGTAGCCTGTCGGCCCCGTTTCACCGCCGATCACCTGCGCCGTTTCGCGGATGCCGGTGCACTCCGGTGATCCGGTGCGTTGTGGCGCGGTTTACCGCGGACCGAGGATCAGCCAGCCGTGTGGGGGGACCTCGGTGTGGTCGAGCACCTCCCGGGGTGGTGCCCCCGCGCCGGCGAGCACCTCGGCGGGCCGCCCGGTCAACTCCGCCACCGCCACGGGCATCGGTGTGTCGGCGAGATTGAGCGCCACGATCAGCGCCTCGTCGCCGTCCCGGGTCTCGTAGACGTAGCGGCGGTTCTCCAGGCGCAGTGCCGTGGTGCGTGCCCGGTGCAGCCAGGGGTGGCGGCGTCGCAGGCCGATGAGGTGCCGGTGCAGTCTCAGGGTGTCGGGGGAATCGACATCGCGGTCCTCGGGTGGCGCGGTGAACTCCGGGCGCACCGCGTCGTCCCCGCCGGGCCGGTCCTCTTTTACTCCGCGGTAACCCAGTTCGTCACCGGCGTACACCGAGGGGATCCCGCCGGTGGTGAACAGCACCACCAGCGCGTGTCCGAGGTGTTCGGGGTTCTCCAGTTTGCTGGCGATCCGGGTGACGTCGTGGTTGCCGACGAAGGTCAGCGGGGCGAAGGTGTCCTGAAAGCTGTTGTGGCGCTGGAGGGCCCAGTCAAGCTCGTGGAAGTTGCGGTCGTTGAGACTGCTCCAGACGGCCTTCCACAGCTCGTACTGGGTGACGGAGTCGACGGTCGAGGTGGTGACGAAGTCGGCGTAGTCGCCGTGGATCATTTCCGCGACGAACCACGCGTCGGGGTGGCCGGCGCGAACGCGGGGGAGCACCTGCGCCCAGAAGGACGCCGGCGTCGCATAGGCGGCGTCGAGCCGCCAGCCGTCGGCGCCCCGGGCCAGCCAGTGCCCCAGCACGTCGACGGTGTAGTCGACGACGGCGGGGTTGCGGTGGTTGAGGGTGATGAGGTCACCGTGGCCCTCGAAGGTCTTGAATCGACCCGGTCGGCCACGAAACCATGAGGCCGCGTCGGGGTCGTGGTGCTCGACGGCCTCCCGGTAGCGCGGGAAGTCGGTGCCGACGTGGTTGAACACCCCGTCGAGCAGCACCCGCAACCCGCGGCGGTGGGCGGCGTCGATCAGCACGTCGAAGTCCGCGTCGTCGCCCAACCGCGGGTCGATCCGGAAGTGGTCGGTGGTGTCGTAACCGTGCGTGCGGGAGGCGAACACCGGCCCCAGCGCGATACCGGAGACGCCGAGGCCGACGGCATGATCCAGCCAGTCGACGATGCGGGTCAGCCGGTGTTCGGCCGGGGTGGGCGGTTCGTCGGCGGGGAAGGCCCCGACGAACCCGAGCGGATAGACCTGCCACCAGATGGCGTGCCGGATCCAGTCGGGCTCGGTCATGGCCACAGGTTAGACCCGCGGCGCCGCCATTCCCGGCTGGGGCGCCGAGCGGGAGTAGGTTCGACCCCGATGGAGAAGGTGGTCGTGATGATGCAGTCGGCGGCTGCCGACGACGCGTGGGTCCGCGATATCACCGGCCCGGTGGCGACCGCGCTGCTGGGCCTCGGACTGCCCGGGCTGACCCTCAACATCACCGACGCCCCGGTGCGCGAGTCGCTCATGACGCTGACGACACTCGATCCTCCCGCGCGGGGGATCGCGAGCCTATGGGTCGAACAACACTACGGCGAGCAGGTTCGGGCAGCCCTGGAGGTGCTAGAACCGCAGGTCGATCGGCTGGCCGCCTATCTGGTCACCGAGTCGGTTCCGCTTCGGCCGCCGGACTCGCCTTCGGGGGAGCGGTCACCGGGCCTGGCCAATATCGCCCTGCTGCGCCGTCCGCAGCATCTGGACGAGGCGACCTGGCTGGCGCGATGGCTCGGCGACCACACTCCGGTGGCGCTCGCCACCCAGGCGACGTTCGGGTACGTGCAGAACCATGTGGTCCGTCCGTTGACTCCGGCGGCGCCGCAGGTGTCGGCCATCGTGGAGGAACTGTTCCCCCTCGCGGCGGTCCGCAGCCTGCACGCCTTCTTCGGCGCCGCCGACGACGCCGACCTCGCCGACCGGGTGAGCCGGATGATCGCCAGCACCGCTGCGTTCGGGGCGAACGTCGACGTCGACACCGTGCCGACCGGCCGCTACGTGTTCCGGGAGACGTTCTCCCGGGGGGCGGCACCGGCCACCTAGGGTGAGCGGCGTGACTCTGCTCATCGACGAGGCGAACCGGGTACGCACGCTCACCCTCAACCGGCCGGCGGCGCTCAACGCC
>JAKOYE010000019.1 GCA_029780675.1 Actinomycetes bacterium | reverse complement strand
GCGAGCTGGCGGAGGATAGGGGATTTGAACCCCTGAGGGTGGTTAACCCAACACGATTTCCAATCGTGCGCACTAGGCCACTATGCGAATCCTCCGTGGGGGAGGCTACCGGAGCGCCCGCCTGGCGCCGAAATCGCCGGCCCGGGGCACGGGGGCCGGTGACCTATGATGAGCACGGCACCCCGCGTGGTGGTACCTCACTGAACTCCCCCAGGGCAGGAATGCAGCAAGGGCAGGTGAGCTCTTCCAGGTACGCGGGGTGTCCTGCTGCCCCGGCATACCCGCGCCACGGCATACCCGAGCCGGTATGCCGTGCCGCTCACCTCACGCGCTGGCGGACGCCTCGTCGCCGAGCCGATAGCCGAAGCCGGCCACCGCTTCGCCGATGCGGGGGCCGCCGGCGCCGCGGATCTTGGAGCGCAACCGACTCAGGTGCACCTCGACGACGTGATGGTTGCCGGGCCACGGCCCCCACACGCGGTCGAGCAGCTCGCTGCGCGGGACGACGCGGTGGGGATTTTCGGAGAGGACGACGAGCAGGTCGAACTCGATGCGGGTGAGGTGTAACGGCGACCCTGCGACAAAGGCGCGGCGCTGGTCGATGGCGACCAGGAGGGTGCCCAGGACGCGCTCGTTGGTGACCCGGCCGTGCGTGCGGGCTGCGCGCGCCATGAGGGCGCCGACTCGGGCCAGGAGCACTCGATGCGGATAGGGGGTCGCGACGTAGTCGTCGGCGCCGGCGGCAAAGGCCAAGAGCTCATCGATCTCGTCGCGACTGGGCCCGATGACGAGGATCGGCAGATCGCTCGCGGCCCGAATCTCGCGGCACTGGTCGTAACCGGACGGCCCGTTTCGGCCCATGCCGACGACCACGGTGGCGTCGTGAGTTGCGTGTGCGGCCGCCAATGCCGCTCGCACGTCGCCGACCCGCACGGTCACGTGATCGGAGCGCACCGCTGCGCACACGTCTGACTGCACCGCGGAGTCGCTGGTGAGGAGGATGACTGTCCCCATATAAGCATCTGCCCTGTCCCCTGAACTGGCCCCCGAGGCCGTCTCCAGAGTAGGGGCTGCGGCCGACGGATTCATCCGGTTTCGGGGAATCGGCGATGAAAAGGCCTGGGTTTCCTGGCCGCGAATATGCGCAAATCGGACACCGTCCGGTGGGCCGTCCCCCAGTTGGGGGGCCGAGTTAACCGAGATCATCAATACAGCTGTCCGGTATGTCATCCCGCGGGGTTTTATGTCATGCGGTTCGACTTTCGTGAGCACCTTGTGAGCGGTCCGGGAAGCGACGGCAAGGCGGGTCCCGCATCGTGTGCTCCACGGGGGTTGACGCAGGTGTCGACAAAGGGGAAGTGCATGTCCGGGTTCTCGCAGTCAACGTCGTCGAGGTTTGCCGTCGAACCGAGCACGGTGTGGCGGCGGTGGGTGCGGTTGGTCGCCGTGCTTGCCGCGGTCGCCGTCGTCGGTGTCTTGGGCAGCGTGCGCATCGCCTTCGCCGCCGACGGCCCCCCGACCTTGGTCTCCGACAAGGCTGACTATCCACCCGGCGGCACGGTCGTGCTCACCGGCGAGAACTGGGCCCCCGGCGAGCAGATCCACATCACGGCCAACGACGACGCCGGCCAGACCTGGTCGCTCTCCAGTGGCTCCAACGGCGCTCCGGCCGACCCGGTCGCCGGCGCCGACGGGGCGATCACCTATACCTTCCAGCTGCCGGCCTGGTTCGTCGCGACCTACACCGCGACGGCCACCGGGGCCAGCGGCACGGCGTCCGTGACATTTACCGACTCGCCGGTCAAGGCATTCGACCAATGTGCGAATAACCTGGGCAATGGATATCCGTCGACGTCCAGTGACCCGGGGTGCCAGTGGATCAACGGCAACCTGCAACAGGCGAATTCGGTATACAACGAAGGCGATTCGACAGTCCAGCGGCTTGCGCTCACTGGCTTGGTGACGGGGCAGACCTACTCCTTGGTCTTCACCTACCAGACGAGTAAAGGCGGCCTGCACGCTTATGACTACCTCACGACCTACAACGCGTCCGAAACCTGGATCACAGACCAGTGTCAGGGTTTGACGCCGTGTTCGATCGCCGGCGCGTCCACCTACCCCATCCCCACGACCACCCCGCAGAGCGGCGGCCAGAACTTCACCATGTATGGCGGCACGATGACCGGCGCGTCGATCGTCATGCCCACCTCGTATGCCGGTGACACCACCGCCACCGTCACGCTCACCTTCACCGCCACGGGAGCCGACACGGTGCTGTGGTTCGGTGCGCACGTGGCCTCCCAGCTCGACTGGGGCACCGGCCAGGGTGCCGGCTCGATCTCCGGCTCTCCCTATCACGTCTCGCTCGTCTCCCTGAACGGCGCATCCCTGGGATCGATGGACAACCAGATGGCCTCCGGCGCCGTGCAGAAGGCAGGCACCGTGACGATCATCAAGGACGCCATCCCCAACAGCGCTCAGGACTTCAGCTTCACCTTGGCCAGCGCCACGTCGTCCAAGACCTTCCCGTTGGACGATGACGCGTACCCGACGCTGTCCAACACGGCCACCTACAACGTGGCGCCCGGCACGTGGACCCTCACCGAGGCGGCCACCTCCGGCTGGGACCTGTCCAGCATCAGCTGCGTCGGCGGCACCTACACCGTCAGTGGCGCCACCGCGACCCTGACCGTGCAGTCCGACAAGACCATCACGTGCACCTACACGAACAAGTACGTCTACACGGACCTGGTCGTCTCGAAGACGGCCAACACGGCATACAACCGCGACTGGACCTGGACGATCACCAAGTCCGTGACCCCCGAGAGCCAGAACGTCGCCAGCGGCGGGAGCGCCGACTTCACGTACACCGTCACCGCGATCCCGACCGCACAGGAGTCCGGCTTCGTCACCTCCGGCGTCATCACGGTGACCAACCCCAACGACGTCCCGGTCCCCGGGGTGAGCCTCGTCGACTCGATGACCGGCGGCACCTGCTCGATCACCGGCGCCACCAGCGGCATCACCGTCGCCGCGGGTGCCACGCTCACCTTCCCCTACACCTGCACCTTCGCCAGCAAGCCCTCCGCCGCGCTGACCAACACCGCCACCGCGACGTGGACTGCCGGTATGCCGTACGGCACCACCGGCACGGCGTCGGGCACCGCGACGGCTGACTTCGTCCAGGCCAATGTCACGGTCTCCGGCCAGACCATCACGGTCACCGACGACAAGACCGACCCGGCCCACCCGGTGGTCCTCGGCACCGCCGACGCGACCGTGCCGGACAGCCAGGTCTTCACCTACACGCTCACCAAGACCGCTCCGGCCGGCGGGTGCATGCCCTTCACCAACACCGCCTGGCTCGGCACCGACACCGCCCACCCGGCGACCGCGACCGCCACCATCTGCGGCGGCTCGGCGCTCGAGGTCTCCAAGACCGCAGACCCGTCCTTCACCCGTGACTGGACCTGGGAGGTCACCAAGGTTGCCGCCGCCCCGCGGGTCATCGCCGACCCCGTGACCGGCCAAGCGACCGCGACCTACACCGTGACGGCCACCCCGACCAAGACCGACTCGGCCTGGACGGTGACCGGCACGATCACCCTGCACAACCCCAACTCGGTCGCCCTCACCGGCGTCATCGTCAACGACACCCTCCCCGGCGCGACCTGCTCCACCGACGCCGTGCCCTCCAGCATCGCCGCCGGCGCCACCGTGACGGTGTCCTACACCTGCACCTTCGCCAGCGACCCCGGCACCGGCACGCTGACCAACACGGTCACCGCGAGCTGGGCCGACAGTGGCTATGTCAAGGCCGGCTCGATCTCGGCGACCGCGTCGACGACCTTCGCGGGCCTGGCCCCGGCGGTCGAGCACGGCGCGACGACCCAGGTCACCGACCCGCAGGCCACCACCGGTCTGCCGGCCACGGCCACCGCCCCCGCGGGCGGCAGCTACCAGGTCACCGCGACCTGGACCAACGCCAACCCCGGCACCTGCCCGTCCTTCGACAACACGGCGTCGGTGACCGGAGACAGCGCCTCCGCGGCCGTCGAGGTATGCCGTGCAGCCGACCTCACGGTCGCCAAGACCGCGACAGGTGCCTACGACACGACCTACGCGTGGGCCATCGACAAGAAGCTCGGCGACGTCCCCGGCGTCATCCCATCGGGCTCGACGGTCGACTACCCCTACACCCTGACCGTGACCAAGACCGGCCAGACCGACTCCGGCTGGGTCGTCACCGGCACCATCACGGTGACCAACCCCAACACCTGGCAGGCCGTCACGCTCACCGGCGTGAGCGACGCCCTCTCGGTCGACGGCGCGAGCTGCGTCGTCTCCGGTGACCAGGGCCAGAGCATCCCGGCTTCCGGGTCGGCGCAGTTCACCTACACCTGCACGTATGCCGCGCAACCCGCGGCCTACCAGGGCAGCAACACCGCCACCGCCACCTGGGATGCTGCCGCGGCGCACACCGCCACCGGCAGCGCGAGTGGCGGCGCGGCATACACCCTGGCTTTGCAGGGTGAGACCAACAAGACGGTCACCGTCACCGACACCCAGCACGACTCGTGGATGCTGGACTGGGCGACGGCGGCCGCCTCGACCGACCTCACCTACACGCTCACCCGGACGGCTCCGGAGGCCAGCTGCACGACCTTCGAGAACACCGCCGCGGTCGTGGGCGACAACGCGGTCGAGCTCGACGGGGACTCGGTCTCGCAGGACCTGTGTGGAGCCTCGCCGCTGACGGTCACCAAGACCGCGGTTGCCGGCT
>JAKOYE010000014.1 GCA_029780675.1 Actinomycetes bacterium | reverse complement strand
CTAGCCTCCGTCTTTCATGGAGGGCCGTGAGCGAGCCGAGTGATGGTTGGGCGAGCCCCGGTGGGGTGCAGGCGGGTTCGGTGCGTGGGGGATGGCCGCTTGGCGCTGCGGGGCGGGTCTCCGAGGGTCCTGGTGGTGGGCGGTCAAGGCACGTGCCCGGGCCTCAGGTGAGCAGCGGGATGGCCATCACGTTGGTGAAGGTCGCGACGGCGTCGGTGACCCATGGCCATGTCACCGGCAGGTGGAGTCGTCGCTGTCGGGCTCCTCGGGTGAGGCGGGCGGGGACGTGCAGGAACCGGTGGCGCAGCGTCTTGGGTTCGCAGTTCTTCAACGCCTCGGGTAGGGCCAGTAGCCGCAGCCAGGCGGTCAGGTCGGCGGCGATCGCCACGACGGTCAGCCATGCCGTGTTGATGCCGTACTCGCGGGACGGGAACCGGCCCAGGCCGGTGTCTTTGGCGATCCGGATCCGGTCTTCGACCCGGGCGTGGGCGCGGTGGCGGGCCTCCAGAAACCCGACCTGCCCGACGGTGGTGTTGGTGACAAACGCTTGGTAGCGCCACCCATCGCGCTCTTCGAACAGACTGAGCTGGGCGCCGGGGTGGGGGTGTTCGCGGCGGATGATGACCCGCATCCCGGCCGGCCAGTTCTCCCGCAACGCGGTCGGGAGCAGGCCGGTGATCTCCACGACGTCGGCGTGCTCGCGGACCTCGCCGTCGGCGTCCACGGCGGTCGCCCACGCCTTCTTGGGCACCAACCCGATCGCGTCCCGAACCTGCTCGGTGACCGCGAATCCGACGCTGTATTCCACCGATCGGCCACGTCGGCCGTGCTCGGTGGCGGTGTTCAGTTTGGTGAGCCAGTCCAGCAGGCCGTGTGAGGCACCGGCCCCGTCGGCCCTAATCAGCAGCTTGCGCCGGTATGAGGCGGGGACCTGCGCGATCGCTCGCGCGAGCACGTCGAGGTGGTCACTGGTGGCGTTCGAGCCAGCGTTACCCGGCCGCAACGACGCGGCCAGCAACTCCTGGGAGTTATCGCACCAGACACCGATCGGGTGATACCCGAACGTCTTCTTGAACGTCCGGGTCGCCTGCTCCTTCTCCGAGTGCGCGATCACGATCGTGGCGTCCACGTCCAACACCACCACATCCGCAGGCAGGGCAGTCCCGGCCACACGGGAGGCGGGCAGCCCGCCAGGGATCAGGGCCCACACCCGGGCCCGTACCCTCGCCCGTGCCGCCTCGATCCGCTTCAACGATGCCGAACCCAGCTCGTCAAGGGCCCGCCACACCGTCGGCGGCGACGCCACCGCGCCCAGCACGTCGCTCTGGTGACGCAAGGTGTCGATGTCGCCGATCGCTTCCCCGCCGGCCGCGAGCATCGTCGCGGTATCGACCAGGACCCGGCCCCGGTCATGGCCAGGGGCGAACCCGCGCCGGGCCACCGCCAGGGACAGCCCGTCGGTCAACCCGACCCGATCGGCCAGCATCCGCACCGCCACGCTCCCCGCGTGGGCAACCACACCAGTCCCATCCCCAGACACCGACAACCCCGACGACCACGCTGTACTCTTCACTTACCAAGTGCCTTCCCGCTCACGGATCTTGAACTATCGCAAGTACAAGTATCCCGTTGCAGGACAGGCACTTTGGTGCATCCGGACAACGCGTCAGGTCACAACACGTGAACGATCGAGGCTAG
>JAKOYE010000245.1 GCA_029780675.1 Actinomycetes bacterium | reverse complement strand
CGCGGAAAGAAGGCGATGCTGGCGAAGGTGCGCCGCGCACCTGGACTGATCAAGGTCGAATCGGTGATCCAGGACGAGCCGCTCGGTCTGGGACATGCGGTGGCCTGCGTTGAGCCGGTGCTGGCCCCGGACGAGGACGCGGTCGCGGTGCTGCTGCCCGACGACCTGGTGCTCCCGACCGGCGTGTTGTTGCGGATGGCTGAGGTCCGCGCCGAGCGTGGCGGCACCGTGCTGTGCGCCATCAAGGTGTCCCCCGAGGAGATCAGCGCCTACGGCGTGTTCGACGTCGAGACCGTTCCCGGCGCCGGACCGGACGTGCTGAAGGTCAAGGGAATGGTGGAGAAGCCCGCCCCCGGCAAGGAGCCGTCGCTCTACGCCGCGGCCGGGCGCTACATCCTCGACCGCGCCGTTTTCGACGCGCTGCGCCGGGTCGAACGGGGCGCGGGCGGGGAGATTCAGCTCACCGACGCCGTCGCGTTGCTGATCGCCGAGGGGCATCCGGTTCACGTGGTCGTCCACAACGGATCTCGACACGACCTGGGAAATCCCGGCGGCTATCTCAAGGCTGCGGTTGACTTTGCCTTGGATCGTGACGACTATGGCCCCGATCTGCGGCGGTGGCTGGTGGCGCGGCTGGGTCTGGCCGACAAGGCCGACGGATAGCCTTCCGCGACGCGGCCCCGCGGGGTCCACGGTAGAAAGGCACGCACTGTGCGTTCGGTGGAGGAACAGCAGGCCAGGGTGGCAGCCGCCGCGGTTGCGCCGAGGCCGGTGCGCGTCCCGATCGCCGAGTCCCAGGGCCTGATGTGTGCTGAGGATGTCGTCGCCGAGACCCCGATGCCCGGGTTCGACCAGGCGGCCATCGACGGATACGCGGTGCGCAGCGTCGACCTCGGCGGTGACGGCGAGAGCGATGTGGTGCTGCCGGTCATGGGGGTGATCGAGGCAGGCGCCCGAACCCCCAGCCGCCTGCAGCCCAAACAGGCGGCGCGGGTGCAGACCGGCGCGCCGATGCCCACCCTCGCCGACTCGGTGCTGCCGCTGCGCTGGAGCGACGGCGGCGAGACCCGCGTGCGGGTGCTGCGTGGGGTACGGTCGGGCGCCTACGTCCGACGTGCGGGCGACGACGTGCAACCCGGCGACGTGGCGGTGCGGGCGGGGGCGATCATCGGCGCGGCCCAGGTCGGTCTGCTGGCCGCGGTGGGATGCGAACGCGTGCTCGTGCATCCGCGACCCCGGGTGGCGGTCCTGAGCATCGGCGCGGAACTGGTGGACATCTCCCGGACCCCGGGCAACGGCCAGGTGTACGACGTGAACTCCTACGCGCTGGCGGCGGCCGCTCGCGACGCGGGGGCCGAGGTGACCCGGCTGGGGATCGTCAGCGCCGACCCCAAGGATCTGCGCGAGGTGATGGAAAGCCAACTCAACCGGGCCGAGGTGATCGTCATCTCCGGACCGGTCGGCGGGGCGGCGGCGGAGAACCTGCGCACGGTGCTGTCCAGCTTCGGCCAGATGGAAGTCACCCGGATCGCCATGCACCCCGGTTCCGTACAGGGTTTCGGGCAGCTGGGCCCCGACGGGGTGCCCACCTTCCTGCTGCCGGCCAACCCGGTCAGTGCACTGGTGGTGTTCGAGGTGATGGTCCGGCCGTTGATCCGGCTGTCGCTGGGCAAGAAGCAGGCGATGCGGCGGGTGGTGCCGGCTCGTGCGCTGGCGCCGATCCAGTCGGTGGCGGGCCGGACGGGCTTCCTGCGCGGCCAACTGCTGCGCGACGAGGACACCGGCGACTATCTGGTGGAGGCGATCGGGGAGGCGGCCAACGGGCCCTCGCACCTGCTGGCATCGCTGGCCGAGGCGAACTGCCTGGTCATCGTGCCCGATGAGGTCGCCGAGGTGAAGACCGGCGAATTCGTCGACGTCGCCTTCCTGGCCCAGCGCGGCTGAGGCGCGAAGCCGCAGGGGCTGGAACGTGTATCTGTGGGGCGGCGGTGCTGCCCATCCCGGCTGGCCTGACCCGGTGGGCCCGCTGCGGGTGCCGGCGGGGGTGATCCGGTTGCGCCCGGCGCGGCTGCGCGACGGAGCCCAGTGGAGCCGGATCCGGCTGGCTGAACGTGCGGAACTGGAGCCGTGGGAGCCCAGCACCGAGTTGGAATGGACTGTACGGCACTCGGTGTCGGCGTGGCCGGCCATGATCTCGGGATTGCGCGCCGAGGCCCGGCGGGGGCGGATGCTGCCATACGTCATCGAACTCGACGGCCGGTTCCGGGGACAGCTCACCATCGGCAACGTCACACACGGCGCACTTCGGTCGGCGTGGATCGGCTACTGGGTGTCCAAACAGGTGACCGGTGCCGGCGTGGCCACCGGGGCGCTCGCCCTGGGTCTGGATCACTGCTTCGGACCGGTGATGCTGCACCGGGTTGAGGCGACCGTGCGTCCGGAGAACGCGGCGAGCCGACGGGTGCTCGGCAAGGTCGGTTTCCGGGAGGAAGGCCTGCTCAAGCGCTACCTGGACGTCGACGGGGCGTGGCGGGACCACCTGCTGGTGGCGATGACGGTCGAGGAAACCGGCGGCTCGGTGGTCAGCCGGTTGGTCCAACGGGGTCTCGCGCAATACTGCTGATCGAGCACCGCCTGTGACCAATGTGGCGAATGTGACTGTTGGTGCTTGTCATCTGGGAATTACACGTGTGTAATTGGCACGGCGCGCCGCCACTGTTTGCGGACGTCACGGACCTAGCCTGGTCGGGAAAGGAGCAGGCCTCATGCCAAGCATCCCCCAGTCATTGCTCTGGATCTCACTCGTGGTGCTTTGGCTCTTCGTGTTGGTCCCGATGCTCATTAACAAACGCGACACGGTGCGCCGCACCAGCGACGTCGCACTGGCCACCCGGGTTCTCAACGGCGGGGTCAGGGCGCGGCTGCGCCGGCGCAGCGGACCGGCGGCCGGTCACCGGCACGACCCGCTGTGGAGCGGCGACGCGGATCTCGACGGCGATTACTCCGACCACGAGACCGAGGATTACGAGGAGGCGGTGCGTGAGGCCGTGAAGGAGGCGCGGGTCCGCAGCCACACCCGCACCGTGACCGTCGTGGCGACGGTGACTGAATCCACGACGGCGTCCGCCGACGAGGCCCACACCGAGCCCGTCTACCTCGACGTCGACGTGGTGGAGGAGGACTCCGGGGCGCTGCCGGTGGGCGGCGGAGTGCAGGAGACGCTGTTCGACGCGCCGGCCGAGGAGGTTCCGGTCAAGGCGGTCGTGGCCGAACCCGCGCCGGCCGAGGAGCCCGTTGCCGAGGTGGAGGCTGAGGCTGAGGCTGTGTCCGAGGCAGTGGCCGTCACGGACCAGGATCCGGCGGAGGCGCCGGCCGCCGATGACGAGTACGAGTACGTCGACGACACGTCGGGTCTGGACGCGGCAGAGGAAGCCGAGGAGTCGCACACCGTGGTGACGCCGCACTCCAGCAGGCGGCGCCGGATGGAGGCCAGCGCGACCGCGGCCGCTGTCAGCGCCCGCAAGTACCGCTTCCGCACCAGGGTGCTGTCCGGCCTGGCGGTGATCATGCTGCTGACCGCCGTGCTGTCCTTCACCGTCAGTAGCGGCCTGTGGTGGGCCTGCGGTGCGACGGCCACGGTGACGGTCCTGTACCTGGCGTACCTGCGTCGGCAGACCCGGATCGAGGAGCAGGTGCGGCGGCGCCGGCTCAGGCGGATGGCGCGCACCCGGATCCCCGGCGAGCACGGCGAGGGTGGCGAGACCGTGGCGGAGTGGCGGGGCAGCCGTGGCTCCGACGACGTCGGCGCCCGGTTACGTCGGCCCGGTGCGGTGGTTCTGGACATCGACGACGAGGATCCGATCTTCGAACATCTCGACGAGGTTCGGTTCAGCCGCCGCTACGACCTGCCGCGGGCGGCCGGCCAGTAGGACGGTTGCCGGGTAGGTGCACCGCTGAGCGGGCTGGTAACCTACTGGCGACCAAGGGGCTATAGCGCAGTTGGTAGCGCGTCTCGTTCGCATCGAGAAGGTCAGGGGTTCGATTCCCCTTAGCTCCACAGAGAATGTGCAGTTCAGTCGGGTGTCCACACAGACCGTCGACATCCTTGTTCCTGCACGTAGGCGCCGATGTCTATGGCGAGGCGCGGGTACGGCGCTGCTGACGCCGATAGTTGCCGAGGATGCCGACAACGGATGTGGGCATTTCATTGAATCTGAAGCGGCTTTCGTCGAAAAATGTTCGTGCAGATCGATTTTCGCCGCGTCAAGATTTTCTGAACGGCACTCCGAATCGGAGTTAGCTTGAGCCTCGGCCGCAATGACGTCGTGGACGTCACTTCTCGGCGGCCCGCGACGCGGTGTCGTCTGCCGTCGGACTTTGGCCGGTGAACACGGCTCAGCGATCACTCCGAGTCGGTAGGGTACGAGCGGCTAGCCCTCATCAATGACCAGAGCCACTGGCGCACGTAACTAGTTGTGTAGATAGCCACGAGGAGGCACTCGTGTCCACGCGAGAGCGTGATCAGCCCGTCACCCGAACTCAAGTCGGTCCGGTGAAGACGGCTCTAAGCAGCATTTATAAGCCGGTATTCGTTCCGGCATCATTACTGATCATCGGATTGATCGTCTTCTCCGTGATCTACTCGGCAGCTGCCGAGAATGCGTTCGTCCATCTCAACAGGGCAATCACCAGCACCGTCGGCTGGTGGTATGTCTTGGCGACCACGGGCTTTCTGCTGTTCGCCCTCTACTGCGGCTTTTCGAGGGTCGGCACCATCCGGCTCGGCCGCGATATCGAGCGGCCGGAGTTCAGCTTCTGGGCGTGGCTGGCCATGTTGTTCAGCGCCGGGATGGGTATCGGCTTGGTGTTTTACGGCGTGGCCGAACCGCTGACCCATTACGTCAATCCACCGACGTCGATGGGGATCGAAGGTTCGACCGATGCGGCTGCCAACCAAGCGATGGCGATCACCATCTTCCACTGGGGCTTGCACGCCTGGGCGATCTACGCCGTCGTCGGCCTGGGCATCGCATATATGACCTACCGTCGCGGCCGGCCCCTGTCGGTGCGCTGGTTGCTCGAGCCGCTGATCGGCCGGAAGCGAGTCGAAGGGCCGATTGGGCACGCCGTAGATGTTGTCGCTGTCGTGGGCACGCTCTTCGGTGTCTCGACCTCGCTCGGGTTCGGAATCACCCAAATCGCCGCGGGACTCGAGTACATGGGTTGGATCACCGTGGACAACTGGTGGACCGTCGCGATGATCGTCGTTATCACCGCGATTGCGATTGCGTCGGTGGTCAGCGGAGTCAGCAAGGGGCTCAAGTGGCTGTCCAACATCAATATGGTTCTCGCCGGGGCCCTGGTCGTTTTCGTCCTGCTGCTCGGACCAACGCTGTTTCTGCTGCAGGCCTGGGTGCAGAACTTGGGCGGCTACCTTCAGACACTTCCGACACTTGCGCTGCGGACCGGCCCGTTCACCGACGGTGCGTGGCTGGGCAACTGGACAATCTTCTATTGGGGCTGGTGGATCAGTTGGGCACCCTTCGTGGGAATGTTCATCGCCAGGATCTCCCGGGGCCGGACTGTCCGCGAGTTCGTGATTGCCGTTCTATTGGTGCCGACGGGTATCGGTGCGCTGTGGTTCACGGTATTCGGAGAGACGGCGATCCGGCGTCAGCGTGACGAGGGGAACATGCTCGTCGATGGGTCGGTCGATACCAATACCTCACTGTTCCGACTCCTGGAAGGGCTGCCGTTCGGCGTGATCACGAGCCTCGTCGCCGTAGCGGTGATCGTGTTCTTCTTCGTCACGTCATCAGACTCCGGATCGCTCGTGGTAGACGTCCTGGCTTCGGGTGGTGACGAAGATCCACCGAAGCCGACGCGGGTGTACTGGGCGACGTTGGAGGGGCTGGCAGCCGCGGTATTACTGCTCGCCGGGGGCGCCGGGTCGCTGACGGCGCTGCAAACTGCATCGATAGCCACTGCTTTGCCGTTTTCACTGGTCATGGTGGCGGCGTGTATCGCGATGATCCGCGCGTTCCGCTACGACTTGGCTACCACTCCCAGGTTGATGCACGTTTCGGCTCCGGAGCAACTAGCCAGCGAACTCACGGGCCACGAGGAGGCGAGACGCGACATGTCGGCGACCCTTGCGGGGCTGGTGGCGGTGCGAACGATCCCAATCGACACGTGTGAGGTACACGAAAAGACCGGCGCGGTCACGATCAGGGACCCAATCGATCCGCTTGGCCCCGAAGTCGTCGACGTCGTCACGGAAGGCGAACTCGAAGAGGCCGAAGCGCGCTACCGTGCCGTTCATCGGGTTGGCGGCGACTGATCGAGCATGGCGCGAACGGACTGTCCGTCTCCTCGTCCATCAGGCGGCGAAGGTCCGCACCAACGCCCGGTTGAGCCACACTTCGACTTCGGTCATCGGTGACCGGGGTGTCCCGGGCATCGGGGGAGCCGTCGAATGATGGTGCGCGCCGGTCGGCGTCACGAATTCCGCGGTATGTCGCTGGCCGGCCTCGGCCTCGGTGCGCACCTGCCAACCGGCCGCCTCCTTGACGTAGTTGCACCCTTCGCACAGGCCGAGTCCGTTGTCGGCGGACGTGGCGCCACCGCGGTGGTGCGGGTCGGCATGGTCGCGATGACGGATGGGGGCGTCGCAATAGGGCGTTCGGCAGTGTTGATCTCGGAGTCCGATGAAATCGGCGAGCCCCTTGGGGAAGATCCGCGACCGCGATTCCAGCGCGACCAGCGCACCGCTGGAAGGATTCGCGTAGAGCCGGCGAAGGGTGGCCCGGGCCCGACTATCGGAGACCGCCTCGCAGATGAGGTGCTGGGCGACCGCTGCCGGGACCGGCCCGTAGCCCGCGATCACGGCGGCACTGTTCTCGACACCCATCAGAGCCTGATCGGAGATCACCAGGTTGACCGCGACCGGAACAGGCTGGTCGGCGCTACGGCCGGTGACTCTCTCGATCAGCGTGTCCGCCATCACCTGACCGCGGGTTCGGCCGTCGCCACAGCAGTCGGCTGCGCGCTTCAGGGCGGCGTACACCGAAACCCCCTGCGCCACCGGCAACAGGGCCGTCAGATACGTCATCGTGTCGGGGGCCGGCCGGATGGTGACGGTGCGATCGGCGCTGGCCCTGGCGGCTCGGTCCACGACCGCGTGCGGGTCGAGCCGGTAGGCGATCGCCTTCGCCGAAGCGGCCAGTGCCCGGTCGCCGACGCCCTCCAACGCCTTCGTGTCTGAGCACAGCTCGGCATCGAGGCGTCGCCGGTCCTCGACATCGAGACAGGCGGACTCGCGCACGACCAGGGTGGCCCGCCACTCGGAGAGAGCACCGGCTTCGAGAGCGGCCAGGGTGTGCGGCATTTCGTTGACCAGAGCCTTGGCAAAGCCCACATGCCGCCCGCCGCGGACGGGCGAGTCGCGGCGGGCCAGGGCCACTTCGGCGCCGATTCCCCGCCCGCGGCGAGCGGCCGGAACACCCGCTGCCGCCTCGGCCGCACGTCTCGCCCTGTCGAACGCCGCCGTCAACCGAGCCTGCCGGGCAGCGGCCGCCGCCTTGAGCCGCTCGAGATAAGCAATACCCTCGATGAGTTGGGCTTCCTCGGCTTCCTCATCGACCGATGACAGCAAATCGAACATATGTTTGATTGTAGCCGTCCGCCCCGACAACTCGCCTCCGCAAGAGCGCCGCGGACCCCGGCCAATGACCGGTCCGGGACGGGCGGAAATGTCAGACGCCGCAGTTACGGTCGCGCCATGCCACTCCAGAATCGGGTCAGCCCCGATGGTCAGATCTTCGCGACGAGTGCTCGAGGCACCTTCCTCGGGAATCGCGGCATCCTGCACGACGAGAACAAGCGGATCGTCCGGCAGTCGCGGGGCAGTATGTGGCTGATCTGTCAGCTTGAGTTCAACGGGCGCAAGCAAGAGCTGATGCACCCCAACAGGTACACACAGTTGTTCTTCCTCGATGAAGCCGTTGCTCTCGCCGCCGGCCACCGACCCTGCGGAGAGTGCCGCCGCGCCGCCTATCGCGCGTACATCCAGGCGGCGAACGCCGGGGGCGTGGATCCGATCCTTGGCTCGTCGGATCTCGACAAAAAGCTGAGCGCATCTCGGCGTGCGCCACGAACTAGTGCTGTCATTGCGGAACTTCCCGACGGTGTCTTCATTGCACTCGGTTCCGACGACTTCTGGCTCGTCTGGCGGGGTGCCTTGTATGCGTGGTCACCGGAGGGCTACGGGGATCCGGTCGCCATCACTGACACCGATGCCGCTGTGGCGACCGTGCTGACACCGGCCCTGTCCGTCGATGCGCTTCGGCACGGGTACCCCGTGAACGTTCACCCGTCCATCGCGTCTGGGGCGCCCGATGTGCCACGAGCGACCTCCGCGAGGACCTCGTCCACGGAAGCCCCGCCGAAAGAAGCTCAGACCAAGGATGCTCCGCTGAGGCGTACCCCGATCGCGAAGGCCCCAGCCGAGATCGGAGAAACCTCGACGGCCGACATGACGCCCGAACAGCGATCCGAGGTCGAGCACATCTTGAGGAACAGCAGCCCCGGACTGACGCACGGCGAGGTTTTCCGCTACCGGGAACAGGGCCTGAATGCGGACGAGATCTCCTCGCGCCACGGCACCAGTCTGCCCAACATCAGGAGTTTCATGCAGAGCCTCGACCACCTCTTCGGCGGAACGCTGCCCACGAGCAGGAGCGCGGCGCGAACGAATTCGTTTGTCTACAAAGAGTTGTTGAATCACCACCTGTCACCCGAACTGCTCAGCTACGTGCAGCGGCGTCTGCGACGGCTGATGGAGATCAACCCCGAAATCACGATGGAGCCGCTGCGGACTCGCAGCCGTCAGCATGCGCCGAAGCAAACACACCCGGCGGTGCAACCACCCGTATGCCCACAGTGCCACTGTGCACACGCCGGTGAGTGCGCCTGAAGGCCAAGGCCAGCCCACGGTTCGGCCATTGGGACGCTTACCATCCCGGGGCAGGTGACGCCACTCAGTCCGCAGACGAACCCAGTAAGAAGGCAGATCCGCAAGAGGTCGGTCGGTCGAGCACCCCACGGGAGAGTTCCGCCTGGGAGAGTTAGGGATCACTCGCTGCCAGCGGGGTGGGGAGCGCCTATGGCTGCCCCGGAACTAGCCATGCCTTTTGACTGATTCATGTCATGCTAACTGTCTGATTCAGTTGCTGCTAATTGTATGATTCATCTGTGCGATACTCCCGGCGCATCCTCGATGACGAACTGGATGCGCTGTTCGGACAGGTACCGGCGATCGCCATCGACGGACCGAAGGCAGTAGGTAAAACGACCACCGCTGAGCAGCGAGTTGTCAGCCTACTGCGGCTCGATTCGAAGCCCAACCGGGAGGCGGTGCAGGCTGACCCGGGGGTGTTGTTGACCCGGCCCAGGCCGCTCCTGATCGACGAGTGGCAAAAGGTTCCCGAGGTCTGGGACGTCGTGCGGCGAGCTGTCGACGTTGATTCCGCCGGTGGGCAGTTTCTGCTCGCAGGCAGCGCGTCACCGGGACACGGAGCGACGGCACACTCCGGCGCGGGGCGTATCGGCCGACTGCGGATGCGTCCCATGACTCTGTCGGAACGGGGGGTCGTATCACCGGCGGTCAGTGTCGGCGACCTGCTCAGCGGGCGGCGGGTCCCGCTCGACGGAGTCTCTGAGTTCCGGTTGGCGGACTACACCCACGAGATCGTGGCATCGGGCTTCCCGGCCATGCGGTCCCTCGGTTCCAGAGCCCTGAGATTCCAGCTGGATTCCTACTTGCGCAATGCCGTTGATCGAGACGTCCCGGAGCAGGGCTTCGCAGTTCGAAAGCCCGAGGCCATGTTGGCGTGGTTGCGCGCCTACGCGGCGGCGACGTCGACGACAGCCAGTTACACGGCACTGCTCGAGGCAGCCACCGCCGGCGTCAGTGACAAGCCGGCGCGTTCGACGTCGATCGCCTACCGTGACGTGCTCACCCAACTGTGGTTACTCGACCCGGTGCCTGCCTGGGTTCCCGCAACCAGCCCGTTGGCGCGCCTCGCGCAGGCGCCAAAGCATCACCTCGCCGATCCGGCTTTGGCGGCGCGGCTACTCGGGCTATCGGCCGAAGGGTTACTGAGCGGTGAGGGCAGGCCAATCGGGCCGCAGGCCGGCGGCATGCTCGGGCATCTTTTCGAATCCTTGGTCACTCTGTGCGTGCGGGTCGCCGCGCAGGCGGTGGAGGCCTCGGTTGGTCACCTTCGAACTCGCAACGGTGACCACGAAATTGATCTGGTGCTAGTGCGAGACGACGGCAAGGTGCTCGCGATCGAGGTGAAACTGGCTGCCAGCGTGGAAGATCGAGACACTGCGCATCTGCGCTGGTTGGCCCAACGCCTCGGTGAGAGCCTCATCGACGCGATCATCATCAATACCGGCCCTAACGCTTACCGTCGCCCTGATGGCATCGGCGTGGTGCCGTTGGCGTTGCTCGGCCCGTAGTGGGTCGACACAGTGTCGGCGATGGTCTGCGCCGCCGCTCGCGAGGTGCCTCCACCCCGATGTGGTTTACTCCCAGTGGGGAGATCAAATTTTGGGGGGATCATGGCCAATTCATTGATGCGCTACAGGATCGGCATTGCCGCGGCCGCGAGCGTCGTCATGACCGCAGGACTCGTGGCGATTCCGCAGCAGGGCGTGGGAGTCGGGTCCGCCCGGGTGGCGGTCGCGGCGGTGCAACTCGACGCCGTGCTGGCCGCGGAGGTCAGTGCGCTGGCGCTCGCTGTGCCCGAAACCGATTCAGCGGCAACCACTCCCATCCCTGATGCCAGCACGATCCAGGAGTCGGTGGATGCCGCGGTCTTGGGGATCAGGCAAGCGCTGTGGACCGTCGGTGTGCTGGTCGGCACCGTTGTTGGCTTTGCGATCGCACCGCTGTGGTGGCTGGGCCATTCGGTGACGTTCCCGTTCTACATGAGGATGACGAAGCCGGAATCTTTCTCTTCACCCAATTACATTTCCAACGGCTTCGATACGATCCCGTGGCTGATGGCGCCGTTGTTCCTGGGATTCACCATATCTCGAGACCTTGCAGCATCCGGCCCGACTGCTGCACGATCAGCGGAGGCCGTCACCCCGGACGGTACGCAGACCGTCGCAGCAGCCTCCGCGGAGAGTCTCGAGGTTCTGCGCCCGGCCTCCGACCCCACCACCGATCCCGCCGTCCGCCCCACAGCGCGGGCGAAGGTATCCGCGCCTCGCGCGAAGACCCCTGTCCCGCTCAGCGCAGCTACGACCGCTCAGGCCGACGAGGCCGCCACGGTCCCCGCCGCAGAGACTCCAAGCGCAGGCCGCGGCAAAGCCATTACCTCGAAATCCGATGCGCAACGCGCGAACCGCGCAGAGATGACGAAGGCGGGACCCCGCCACTGACGGCGACGATCTGAGCCTTCTGCGTTCCTATCATCACCAGCATGAGCACCTACCTCATCGCCGGCGGCAGCCGCGGAATCGGCCGGGAACTCGTCGGCATGCTCGCCCAACCCGGCAATCGGGTCGAGGTGTGGTCCCGGTCCGCCGACGGGCTTGACGTCGACGACGTCGTGCATCACCCGTGCGACGTCACCGACCCGGCACCGCTGCCGGAGCCGCCGGATTCCCTCCAGGGGGCGGTGTACTGCCCCGGAACGGTGAACCTCAAGAGCTTCCGCGCGCTCAGCGTCGAGGACTTCCGTCGCGACTGGGAGGTGAATCTGCTTGGCGCCGTGCGCTTTCTGAAGGTCTGCCAGCCCAAGCTGGCCGGTGCGGACGGTAACCCTGCCAGCGTGGTGCTGTTCAGCACCGTCGCCGTGGGTCAGGGGATGCCGATGCACTCCTCGGTCGCCGCCGCCAAGGGCGCCGTCGAAGGCCTGGTCCGCTCGCTGGCGGCCGAGTGGGCGCCCAAGATCCGGGTCAACGCCATCGCCCCGGCGCTCGTCGACACCCCGTTGGTGGAGCGGATGCTGTCCTCGCCGGAGAAGCGCGAGGCGATGAGTGCGCGCTACCCGCTGAAACGGGTCGGCACCGCGCACGACGCCGCCGCACTGGCCCGCTTCCTGCTCGGCCCGGACAGCGGGTGGATCACCGGCCAGGTGATTGGACTCGACGGCGGGATGTCGACGATCCGGGCCTGACGAGACCCGAAAGAAGCAGAACACCGGAGGAATCAGACCTACCATCGGCTGGTGATCGACCCCACGCAGTCCCCCCCGTCAGCACCCTTCACCCCTCCGGCGCCGGCCGAAGCACTCGCCCGGCTCGGCATGCCGATGGAGGAGGCGATGCGCACCCAGCGGGCCGTGCGCCGTCTGCACCTCGAACCGGTGTCGCACGAGGTGCTGCTGCCGCTGCTGGAACTGTCGCTGAAGGCCCCGACCAGTTCCGACAGCCAGGACTGGCACTACCTCGTGGTGGAGGACCCCGCGCAGAAGGCCAAGCTGGCGAAGGTGTACCGCCGGCTGTATCGGCTGTTCAACCCCATCGTCGAACGCCAGGCGCGCAACGACGAGAAGCAGCGCCGCGTTATCGCGCCCGGGCAGTGGCAGGCCGAGCATTTCGAGGAGCTTCCGGTGCTGGTGATCCCCTGCTACCGGCGGGGCCTCAAACACCGGCCGACCGGACGCCCGCAGATTGCGGTGTCCTCCTTCTACGGATCGGTGTATCCGGCCGTCCAGAACCTGCTGTTGGGCTGCCGAGCGGTGGGACTGGGTGCGTCGCTGCAGACGCTGCCGATCTGGTGGGTGCCGTCGGTGCGCAAGATTCTCGGGCTGCCGCGCAACGTCACGCCCGTCTGCCTGATCCCGATCGGCTGGGCGAAAGGACGTTACGGCCCTACGGAGCGGCGTCCGATCGGCGAAGTGGTGCACCTCGACCGATACGGAAACCAGCCCTTCATCCGGAGATAACCGCAGTTCACAGCCCCTCCGAACCGGGATGTGAGAAGTCCCACCCCGGGCGGGGCCCGCGCCACGTTGGTGTTTCCGAGACCGTCTCGTTATGTTTCCGTGATGTTTTGCCTTCAATCGACCCGCGCCCGGGTGTCCGCTCTCCTGGCGGCGACCCTGGTCCCGGTGGCGCTCGTGGCGGCTCCGCACTCGACCGCCGCGCCGGGCCCCGACCATGAGGTGACGCCCGTCGCCGACGCCCTGGGGCCCTGCTGCGCCGAGAACCTGCCCGAGGCACCCCCGCCGGCGGAACTGCCGCCGCACGCCGATCTGCCGGCCGCATTGCCGCCCGAATCCCGGGTGCTGGGCCCCGGCGTCGGTTCCGAGCAGGGCCTGCAGGTCAAGACCGTGCTGGCGAAGCGCAGTGTCAACGCGCTGTTCCCGATGATCAACACCATCATCGGGGTACGCCCGGACGCCAAGCCGTGGCACCCGTCCGGGCGGGCCATCGACGTGATGATCCCCAACCATTCCAGCCCCGAGGGCATCGCCCTGGGTGACTCGATCCGGGACTTCGCGCTGCGCAACGCCGCACAACTCGGTGTGCAGGACGTGATCTGGCGCGGTACCTACTACACCCCGGCGGGTCCCGGCGGATCGGGCTACGGCCATTTCGATCACGTCCACATCACCACCGTCGGAGGTGGCTACGCCGACGGCGGCGCGGAATACGTTCTCGTCGGGACCTGACGCCGACGGATCAGGTGGCGCTGCGCTCGTCGTGCTCGAGAGCGTCCAGCACCGCCATCCGGGTCGCCCGCGGCCCCGACACCGCCGCCTCCGTGCTGCCCTTCAGTAACAGGTCGCGCAACCGGGCGTGGTCGTATTCGGCCGGTTCGGTGCTGTCGATGAACCGCCGCACCAGGGTGACGAAACGATCCGGGTCGTCATGGAAGGGGAAGTGTCCCGACCCTTCGAAGATCTCCAGCCGCGAACCCGGCATCGCCGCATGCGCCATGTGCGCATGGCTGACCGGGATCACCGCGTCCCGGTCACCCCAAATGAGTTGCACCGGAACCGATTCGGTCAGGTAACACCGGTCGAGCATGGTGACCACCTGACCGCGCCAGTCCACCACCGCCCGCAGCGTCCGGGTGAACGCCTCCGAGGCGGTCGGCTCGGGCAGATCGGTCAGGATGCGCAGCGCGTTGTGGATGTCCCCGGCGGTACCGCTCGGTCCCAGCGCCGCCCCCAGGACCCGGCCCGCCGCGTGCAGTGCCGGCATCACCAGCGGTAACCGCAGCAGGGCCAGCGCCTCACCGCCGATGGGCAGCGAGACGAACCGCAGGGCGATGTTCACATCCCGGGTCACCCCGCCCGCCCCGATCAGGATGAGCCGTTCCAGCATCTGCGGGAACTGGTAGGCGAACTGCATGGCCACCCCGCCGCCCAGCGAGTGCCCGACCACGGTCACCCGGTCCACGTCGAGCACGCTGAGCAGATCGCGCATCGCGTTGGCGTAGGCGGCCACCGAGTAGTCCGCCCGCGGCTTGTCGGACAGGCCGTGTCCGAGCAGGTCCGGGGCGATGACGGTGTAGCGCTCCGCCAGCTTGCTGTGCACCGATGTCCAGGTGGTGGAGTTGTCGCCGATCCCGTGGATCAGCAGCAGCACCGGCCCCGACCCGGCGATGCGGAAGGCGCGCCGGTACCCGTGGATGGTGCGGAAGCGCAGTGCCGGGGTGTAATCGGCCACCGGCCGTGTGTGCACCTCGCGTGTTTCGCCCATTGGCTGTGCCATGTCCACCTCGGCGGTTGCGCCGGCCGTCTTCCGCGGCGGCGATATCCGGATGGTAGTGCCGGTGGCCGGTGCTCACCACTTGAGTGGACCAGCGTTTCGCTCAGGAAAAGCCGATCTCTTCAGCTATCCGTTAGCTGGTGTTCATCGGCTATTCGTTGTCGCCGCCGGTGGACAGGGTTGCGGCGATCGTCGACTCGGTTTGCGCATCCCGTCCGCCCGGCCACACCCAATTGCGCACCTCGGGAATGTCGTCGCCGTGTTCGCGGGTGTACTCGCGGGCGTCGATCCGCTTATCCACCATCTGCTGCCGCAGCGTGGCGTACCGCGATCCGAGGCCGGGGACCCGGTCGATGACGTCGATGACCAGGTGGTAGCGGTCGAGGTCGTTGAGCATCACCATGTCGAACGGCGTGGTGGTGGTGCCCTCCTCCTTGTAGCCGCGCACGTGGATGCGTTCATCATTGCTGCGCCGGTACACCAACCGGTGGATCAGCCACGGATACCCGTGATAGGCGAAGATCACCGGCCGGTCCGGGGTGAAGATCATGTCGAACTCGTTGCTGGACAACCCGTGCGGATGCTCGGACTCGTCCTGCAGACGCATCAGGTCGACGACGTTGATGAATCGCACCTTCAACTCGGGGATGTGCTGACGCAACAGATCCGCCGCGGCCAGGGCTTCCAGGGTCGGGACGTCGCCGGCGGCGGCGAGCACGACGTCCGGATCGGTGCCCGGCACCTCGGTGCCGGCCCACTCCCAGATGCCCAGTCCGCGGGTGCAGTGCGCCACGGCCTGGTCCATGGTCAGGAAGTTGGGGTGCGGTTGTTTGCCGGCGACGACGACGTTGACGTACTGGCGCGACCGCAGGCAGTGGTCGTAGGTCGAGAGCAGCGTGTTGGCGTCCGGCGGCAGATACACCCGGACCACCTGGGCGCTCTTGTTGACGACGTGGTCGATGAAGCCGGGGTCCTGATGGCTGAACCCGTTGTGGTCCTGACGCCAGACATGGCTGGACAGTAGGTAATTCAGGCTGGCCACCGGCCGCCGCCACGGAATCTCGTTGGTGACCTTCAACCACTTGGCGTGCTG
>JAKOYE010000234.1 GCA_029780675.1 Actinomycetes bacterium | reverse complement strand
CGCGCATGGCAGCCCCCTCACCAGGCCCGGTCCCTCCGTTCACCGGGAAGATCGCCCTCGACATCCGCGACTCCGAACCGGACTGGGGACCGTTCGCCGCGCCCACCGCGCCGGCGGGTGCGCCCAATGTGCTCTACGTGGTCTGGGACGACGTCGGCATCGCCACCTGGGACTGCTTCGGCGGACTGGTCGAGATGCCGGCGATGAGCCGGATCGCCGAACGGGGTGTCAAGCTCACCCAGTTCCACACCACGGCACTGTGCTCGCCGACCCGGGCCGCGCTGCTGACCGGCCGCAACCCCACCAGCGTGGGGATGGCCACCGTCGAGGAGTTCACCGACGGCTTCCCGAACTGCAGTGGCCGCATCCCCGCCGACGCCGCACTGGTCTCGGAGGTGCTCACCGAGCACGGCTACAACACCTACTGCGTCGGCAAGTGGCATCTGGTCCCGCTGGAGGAGTCGAATCTGGCTGCCACCAAACGGCATTGGCCGCTCGGTCGGGGCTTCGAGCGGTTCTACGGATTCCTGGGCGGCGAGACCGACCAGTGGTACCCCGACCTGGTGCACGACAACCATCCGGTCGAGCCACCCGGAACCCCCGAACAGGGCTACCACCTCTCGGCCGACCTGGCCGACAAGACCATCGAGTTCATCCGCGACTCCACGGTGATCGCCCCGGACAAGCCGTGGTTCACCTACCTGTGCCCGGGGGCCGGGCACGCCCCGCACCACGTCTTCGCCGAATGGGCCGACCGGTACGCCGGCCGTTTCGACATGGGTTACGAGGCCTACCGCGAGATCGTGCTGGAGAACCAGAAGAAACTGGGCATCGTGCCGCCCGACACCGAACTGTCGCCGATGAACCCCTACCTCGGCGTGACGGGCCCGGACGGTCAGCCATGGCCGGCGCAGGACACCGTGCGGCCGTGGGACTCACTCGGCGACGAGGAGAAGCGGCTGTTCGCCCGGATGGCCGAGGTGTTCGCCGGGTTCCTGTCCTACACCGACGCCCAGATCGGCAGGGTGCTGGACTATCTCGAGGAGTCCGGCCAACTGGACAACACCATCATCGTGGTGATCTCCGACAACGGAGCCAGCGGCGAGGGCGGTCCGAACGGCTCGGTCAACGAGGTTAAGTTCTTCAACGGCTATCTCGACACCGTGGAGGACAGCATGCGCCTCTACGACTCGCTCGGCGGACCGCAGACCTACAACCACTATCCGATTGGCTGGGCGATGGCGTTCAACACGCCCTACAAGCTGTTCAAGCGGTACGCCTCGCACGAGGGCGGTATCGCCGACACCGCGATCATCTCCTGGCCGGCCGGTATCGCCGCGCGCGGCGAGGTGCGGGACAACTACGTCAACGTCGCCGACATCACCCCGACGGTGTACGACCTGCTCGGGATCACCCCGCCGGACACCGTGGCGGGTATCCCGCAGCGGCCGTTGGAGGGGACGAGTTTCGCCGCCGCCCTTGACGATCCGTCCGCCGACACCGGTAAGCGCACCCAGTTCTACTCCATGCTGGGGACCCGCGGTATCTGGCACGAGGGCTGGTTCGCCAACACGGTGCACGCCGCCAGCCCGGCCGGCTGGGGGCATTTCGACGACGACCGCTGGGAACTGTTCCACATCGACGCCGACCGCAGCCAGTGTCACGACCTGGCCGCCGAGCATCCGGAGAAACTCGCGGAACTCACGGCGCTGTGGTTCGCCGAGGCGGAGAAGTACAACGGGATGCCACTCGGTGATCTCAACGTCTTCGAGACGTTCACCCGGTTCCGGCCGACCCTGACCACCGGGCGGACGACGTTCACCTACTACCCGCACACCGCACCCGTCGGGTTGGGCGCGATGGCCGAACTGCGCGGTCAGTCCTTCTCGGTGCTGGCCGAGGCGCATATCGGCGAGGCCCCGGCAGGCGTGCTGTTCAAACAGGGCGCGGGTCACGGCGGGCATGTGCTGTTCGCCGCGGACGGCCTCCTGCACTACGTCTACAACTTCATGGGCGAACTGCGCCAGAGCGTCGTTTCCCCGGCGCCCATCCCGCCCGGCCGGCACGTGCTCGGGGTCCGCTACGAGCGCACCGGAACCGCCGAGGGCAGCCACACCCCGCTCGGGGTGGTGTCGCTGTACATCGACGACGAGGTGGTGGCGACCCTGGCCGATGTGCGCGCGCACCCGGCGACCTTCGGGTTGTCCGGCGGCGGGGTGGAGGTGGGCCGCAACAGTGGGCAGCCGGTGTGCGGGGACTACAGCGCTCCTTTCGAGTTCACCGGGGGCACGATCACCAAGGTGGTGGTGGACGTGTCCGGCACCCCCTACGTCGACCGGGAGCGCGAACTTGCGCTCGCGTTCGCACGGGACTGACCACCCGTCGCGTTGAGTGCCCGGCCTGGCAGAGAAATGTCGAGTGAAGTCATGCGTAGCGGCGCACTCAACGGGGAGTTAGTCGAGCTCCCCGGCGGCTCGTTCCGGATGGGGTCGACGAGCTTCTACCCCGAGGAAGCACCGATCCACACCGTCACCGTGGCGGCATTCGCGATCGAGCGGCACCCGGTGACGAACGCGCAGTTCGCCGCGTTCGTCGAGGACACCGGCTACGTCACGGTGGCCGAGCGGCCGCTGGACCCGGCGCTGTATCCGGGTGTGGCCCCCGCCGATCTGCTGCCGGGCGCGCTGGTCTTCCGCGGCACCCCCGGACCGGTGAACCTCGCCGACTGGCGGCAGTGGTGGGACTGGGCACCCGGTGCGCACTGGCGCGCGCCGTTCGGACAGGGCAGCGGGATCGAGGAGCGGGCGGACCATCCGGTGGTGCAGATCGCCTACCCGGACGCCGCCGCCTATGCGGCGTGGGCCGGCCGACGACTGCCGACGGAGGCCGAATGGGAGTACGCGGCCCGCGCGGGGTCGACGACCACCTACGCCTGGGGGGACGAACCGCGGGTGGACGGCGCGCTGATGGCCAACACCTGGCAGGGCCGATTCCCGTACCGTAATGACGGAGCTCAGGGGTTGGGCAGTGGGCGCTGGGTGGGCACCTCCCCGGTCGGCACTTTCCCGCCGAACGGATTCGGCCTGCTGGACATGATCGGCAATGTCTGGGAGTGGACCACGACCCCGTACTCGCAACACCATCTGCCGGAGGCGCCGCCGTCGTCGTGCTGCCCGATCCCGGCCGACCCCGACCCGAACGTGCTCCAGACCCTCAAGGGCGGCTCGCATCTGTGCGCCCCGGAGTACTGCCACCGTTACCGCCCGGCCGCCCGGTCGCCGCAGTCCCAGGACAGCTCAACCACCCATATCGGGTTCCGCTGCGTGGCGGGCCGCTGACGCCGATTTGGCCGGTCCGGGCAGTCTCACCTAGTATCTAGGGGTTGCCTCGTGCAGACCTCGGCTGGCCGGATTCGGTTGGCCCCGCGTGCCGTGAAGCAACAAAGACCGAGCATGACGGGTTTGTTCAGCCTGCGCTGAACTTCTCCCCGCGTGCACAACCGAGGGAGATCGGGTGATTCAGCAGGAATCGCGGCTCAAGGTTGCCGACAACACCGGTGCCAAGGAGATCTTGTGCATCCGCGTTCTCGGTGGCTCGTCGCGGCGCTATGCCGGCATCGGCGACATCATCGTGGCCACCGTCAAGGACGCGATCCCGGGCGGCAACGTCAAGCGGGGCGATGTCGTCAAGGCCGTCGTGGTGCGCACGGTCAA
>JAKOYE010000225.1 GCA_029780675.1 Actinomycetes bacterium | reverse complement strand
TGTCGGTGGCGCCGGCCGTGTCGCGCATCGTATAGGTGAAGGTCTCGCTGAGCGTATCGGCTGGGGTACGCAACATCTGAACCGTGGCATTGGCGTTGTCGACGACGTAGGTATAGGTGCCGTTGGCGTTCAGCGTCAACGCGCCGTAGGTGCCGGTCAGCGCGCTGCCGACGCTACCGGCGGTCCCGCTGCCGGCTTCGGCGCCGGTACGGATCGCCAAAACGGTCCTGGTTTCGCCGTATGCCACGTTGTCGACATCGGTATCGTTGAGCAGCACGTCGCCGGTGGCCTGGCTGCCCGGGGTGCCGTTGTTGAGGCCACCGGCCTCGACCGCCGTGCCGGTGTCGTGGGTCGCCAGCGGGTTGTCGTTGGCGCCACGGATGGTGACGGCGATCGTTGCCCGATCGGCCGCGCCATAGATGTCCGATACGGTGTAGGTGAAGAAGTCGGTCAGCTTATCGCCGCTGCTGCGCAAGGCCTCTACCAGCGGATTGGCGTTGTCGACGCGATAGGTGAAGGTGCCGTCGGCCTGCTGGGTCAGCCAGCCGTAGGTGCCGGCCAGTTCGCTGCCGATGGTGCCGGCCGTGCCGCTGCCCGATTCAGGGCCGGTGCGGATGGCGTCGACGCTGAGCGGGTCGCCCTCGAAGTCGAAGTCGTTGGCGGTGATGTCGCCGGCGGGATCGATGCCGGGCGACCCGTTGGCGATGCCGCCCGCCTCGACGGCGATCGGCAGGTTCGGTACGGCGATCGGGGGATTGTTCCTGCCGCGAATGTTGACGGTCAGTTGCGCGAGGTCGGTCAGACCGCCGGTATCCCTGAGTTCGTAGGTGAAATAATCCTGAACGACAACGCCGGGGGCCAGGCTCGCGGTCCGCGCAAAGTCCACTTCGTAGAGGTAGCTGCCGTCGGCGCCGATGTTGAGCCAGCCCCAGGTGCCGTCGATCCGAACCCCGCTACCGCTCGATGTGCCGGGCACGACTGCCGTCAGCGGGTCGCCGCCGGGAAGCTCGGTGCCGGTACGTATGCCGGAGACCGACTGGCCGTCGCCGGAATCGACGTCCCTGTCGTTGGGCAGCACGTTGCCGATCGGATGGCGCCCGGATCCGGGCGAACCGACGATCGGCGGCCAGCCGAATGCGCTGTCATCGACCGCCAGCGGCGTGTCGTTGGCTCCCTGGAGGTTGATGGTCAGTTGCGCGATGTCGGTGGCGCCGGCCGTGTCGCGCATCGTATAGGTGAAGGTCTCGCTGAGCGTATCGGCTGGGGTACGCAACATCTGAACCGTGGCATTGGCGTTGTCGACGACGTAGGTATAGGTGCCGTTGGCGTTCAGCGTCAACGCGCCGTAGGTGCCGGTCAGCGCGCTGCCGACGCTACCGGCGGTCCCGCTGCCGGCTTCGG
>JAKOYE010000219.1 GCA_029780675.1 Actinomycetes bacterium | reverse complement strand
TATCACGCTGTGGTGCAAGGACATCCGGATCCCTCCAGTGGGACCATCGACGCCCCGATCGGACGTCACCGCGGCGGTGAATGGAAATTCACCGTCAGCGAGAACGGACGGCCCAGCGTCACCCACTACGACACCCTGGAGATGTTCCGGGCGGCGAGTCTGCTCGACATCCACCTCGAGACCGGCCGGACCCATCAGATCCGGGTGCACTTCGCCGCACTGCATCATCCGTGCGTCGGCGACCCGACCTATGGCGCGGACCCAGTACTGGCCAAACGGCTGGGACTGCAACGGCAGTGGCTGCACGCCCGTTCGCTGAGCTTCGCCCATCCCGACGACGGCCGGCGCATCGAGATCACCAGCCCGTACCCGGCCGACCTTCAGCATGCCCTCGACGTCCTTCGCACGGACACGTGACTCCCAGCCGTCAGAGCGCCGGCGAGCGAAGCGGCCTGCTCTACGGCCTCGGCGCCTACGGCTCCTGGGGCGTCTTCCCGGCGTTCTTCCCGCTGCTCAAACCGGCCGGCCCGACGGAGATCCTGGCCCACCGGGTGCTGTGGACGGTGGTGTTCATGGCCGGCGTACTGGCCGTCGGCCGGCGCCTCGGCGACCTCCGCCGGATCGGCCCGCGCACCGGGGGACTGCTGGCCTGCGCGTCAGCGCTGATCTCCACCAACTGGCTGATCTACATCTACGCGGTCAACTCCGCGCACGTCGTCGACGCGGCGCTGGGATACTTCGTCACCCCGCTGGTCAGCGTCCTGCTGGGGGCGGTGATCTTCGGCGAACGGCTGAACCGAGTGCAGGCCGTCGCCGTCGGTGTCGCCGCGGTGGCCGTGGTCCTCCTGGCTGCCGGTGAGGGCGGACAGCGGATGATCGCCCTGGGCCTGGCGTTCTCGTTCGCGCTGTACGGCGCGGTGAAGAAGGTCGTCCGGGCCGACCCCCGGGTGAGCCTCACCGTCGAGACGGCCGTCGCGGCTCCGTTCGCACTCGGATACCTGATGGTGCTGACCCATTCCGGGCAGTCGCATTTCACCGACCAGGGCGGCGGACACCTGGTGCTGATGCTGCTCTGCGGTCCGGTGACGGCGATCCCGCTGCTGTTCTTCGGTGCCGCCGCCCAGCGGCTTCCGCTGATCACCCTCGGTCTGCTGCAGTACCTCACACCGTCGATGCAGATGACCTGGGGGTTGGTGATCGGCGACGAGCCGATGTCGGCGCACCGATGGGCCGGGTTCGCGCTGATCTGGCTCGCGCTCGTGATCTTCACCGCGGACGCGTTTTCCCGGGCATTCCGCACCCGGCGCACCGACCCGGGTAGTTTGCACCCATCATGACCGTGACCAAACGCCGCAGCCGACGCGTGCTGATCGCCCTCATTTCCGCCTTCGCGGTACTCGGAATCGTCATCCCGACGTTCAGTTCTCTCTTCACCCCCCAGTTCCTCAACCAGGCGAACGGGCCGACGACGACAACGACGACCACCACGGCCCCCGTGCTGACGATCAAGCCGCTGTCGGTGCGTCCGGTCGTCACCGCGTTTGTCACCACACCCGAGGAATGCCCGCCGCCGGCCAAGAACCCTCCGGCGGACAAGCCGCTGAAGATCTGCGATATCCCCAAGACGGCCGTCTACGACCTCGAACCCGAGGCCCTCACACTTCAGCTGACCAAGGTCGAATCCTTCCGCAACCCGCTGACCGGGGCCGAGACCGTCTCGATGACGATGACCCCGGAATCGGCCGAGAAGTTCGGCACCTTCACCAAGGGCATGATCGACCGCCAGATCGCCTTCGTCCGGGCCGGGACGGTGGTGTGGGGCCCGAAGATCACCACCCCGATCGAGGGCACCGTGCTGCAGCTTTCCGGCGAGCTGACCCCCCAGCAGGCCGCTGAGATCGAGCGGATGCTTCGCAACGACGTCTGACCCGGGACACGGCCGGAACCATCGGCACCCGACACGCCGAGCGCGTCGGTGGACCGTCCTAGACTGACGGGCCTATGGGCTCATCCTTCGTGCACCTGCACAACCACACCGAGTACTCGATGCTCGACGGTGCGGCGAAGATCACGCCCATGCTGGCCGAGGCTCAACGGTTGGGCATGCCCGCGATCGGCATGACCGACCACGGCAACATGTACGGCGCCAGCGAGTTCTACAACGCCGCCAGCGCCGCCGGCATCAAGCCGATCATCGGCGTGGAGGCCTATGTCGCTCCCGGTTCCCGCTTCGACACCCGGCGAATCCTGTGGGGTGACCCCGGCCAGAAGTCCGATGACGTCTCCGGTGGCGGCTCCTACACCCACCTGACGATGGTCGCCGAGAACGCCACCGGCCTGCGCAACCTGTTCAAACTGACCTCGCTGGCATCGTTCGAGGGCCAACTGGGCAAGTGGGCACGGATGGATCTCGACCTGATCGCCGAGCACTCGGAGGGGATCATCGCGACCACCGGATGCCCGTCCGGAGTGGTGCAGACCCGGTTGCGGCTCGGCCACCACGCCGAGGCCCTCGAAGCCGCGGCGACCTGGCGCGACATCTTCGGAGCGGACAACTATTTCCTGGAGCTGATGGACCACGGGCTGTCGATCGAGCGCCGGGTTCGCGACGGGCTGCTGGAGATCGGCCGCAAGCTCGGCATCCCGCCGCTGGCGACCAACGACTGCCACTACGTCACCCGGGACGCCGCTGCCAGCCACGAGGCGCTGCTGTGTGTGCAGACCGGCAAGACGCTGTCCGACCCCAACCGGTTCAAGTTCGACGGGGACGGCTACTACCTCAAGTCCGCCGCGGAAATGCGCCAGATGTGGGACGACCAGATCCCGGGCGCCTGCGACTCCACCCTGCTCATCGCTGAGCGGGTGCAGTCCTACGCCGAAGTGTGGACACCCCGGGACCGCATGCCGATCTTCCCGGTGCCCGCCGGACACACCCAGGCGACGTGGCTGCGCCAGGAAGTGGACGCCGGACTGGCCCGCCGGTTTCCCGGCGGCGTCCCCGACGCGTACACCGAACGCGCCGCCTACGAGATCGAAGTCATCTGCGACAAGGGCTTCCCGTCGTACTTCCTCATCGTCGCCGACTTGATCGGCCACGCCCGCTCAGTGGGAATCCGGGTAGGTCCAGGACGCGGTTCGGCGGCCGGGTCGCTGGTCGCGTACGCGTTGCGCATCACCGACATCGACCCGATCGAGCACGGTCTGCTCTTCGAGCGCTTCCTGAACCCGGAGCGCACCTCGATGCCCGATATCGACATCGACTTCGACGACCGCCGCCGCGGCGAGATGGTGCGCTACGCCGCCGAGAAGTACGGCAGCGACCGGGTCGCCCAGGTCATCACCTTCGGCACCATCAAGACCAAAGCGGCACTGAAAGACGCCGCCCGGGTGCACTACGGCCAACCGGGGTTCGCGATCGCCGACCGGATCACCAAGGCGCTGCCCGCGCCGATCATGGCCAAGGACATCCCGCTGTCGGGCATCACCGACCCGGCCCACGAGCGGTACAAGGAGGCCGCCGAGGTCCGGGCGCTCATCGACACCGACCCGGACGTGCGCACCATCTACCAGACCGCCCGCGGACTGGAGGGTCTGGTACGCAACGCCGGCGTGCACGCCTGCGCGGTGATCATGAGTTCCGAACCGCTGATCGAGGCCATCCCGCTGTGGAAGCGCCCCCAGGACGGCGCGATCATCACCGGCTGGGACTACCCGTCGTGCGAGGCCATCGGCCTGCTCAAGATGGACTTCCTGGGCCTGCGCAACCTGACGATCATCAACGACGCGCTGGACAACATCAAAGCGAACCGCGGTATCGACCTGGAACTGGAATCGCTGCCACTGGATGACCCCGCCACCTACGAACTGCTGGGCCGGGGCGACACCCTGGGGGTGTTCCAGCTCGACGGCGAGCAGATGCGGCGGCTGCTGCGCCGCATGCAACCCACCGGTTTCGAGGACATCGTGGCGGTGCTGGCGCTCTACCGCCCGGGCCCGATGGGCATGAACGCCCACACCGACTACGCCGACCGCAAGAACGGCCGGCAGGCCATCACGCCGATCCACCCCGAACTGGCCGAACCGCTGAACGACATCCTGGCCGAGACCTACGGCCTGATCGTCTACCAGGAACAGATCATGCGCATCGCGCAGAAGGTGGCCAGTTACTCGCTGGCCCGAGCCGACATTCTGCGCAAGGCGATGGGCAAGAAGAAGAAGGAAGTCCTCGACAAGGAATACGAGGGCTTCGCCGAGGGCATGAAGGGCAACGGGTTCTCCGCCGCCGCGATCAAGGTGCTGTGGGACACCATCCTGCCGTTCGCCGACTACGCGTTCAACAAATCCCACGCCGCCGCCTACGGTCTGGTGTCCTACTGGACCGGCTACCTCAAGGCCAACTACCCGGCCGAGTACATGGCCGGTCTGCTCACCTCGGTGGCCGACGACAAGGACAAATCTGCGATCTATCTCGCCGATTGCCGCGAACTGGGGATCACGGTCCTGCCCCCGGACGTCAACGAGTCCGAACTGAACTTCGCCTCGGTGGGCACCGACATCCGGTTCGGGTTGGGAGCCGTGCGGAACGTCGGGGCCAACGTGGTCGGTTCCCTGATCGCCACCCGCAACGCCAAGGGCCGATTCGCCGACTTCTCCGACTACCTCAACAAGATCGACATCACCGTCTGCACCAAGAAGGTGACGGAGTCCCTGATCAAGGCCGGTGCCTTCGATTCGCTCAAACACGCCCGCAAGGGCCTGTTCCTGGTGCACGCCGACGCGGTCGACTCGGTGCTGGGCACCAAAAAAGCCGAGGCGATGGGCCAGTTCGACCTGTTCGGTTCGGGATCGGACGACGACGCCCACACCGGCGATTCGGCGTTCACCATCAAAGTGCCCGATGAGGAGTGGGAGGACAAGCACAAACTCGCTCTCGAACGGGAGATGCTGGGCCTCTACGTTTCCGGGCATCCCCTCAACGGCGTCGCCCACCTGCTCGCGACCCAGGTCGACACCGCCATCCCGGCGATCCTCGCCGGTGACGTCGCCAACGACACCCAGGTCCGGCTGGGCGGCATCCTCGCGTCCGTCAACCGACGGGTCAACAAGAACGGAATGCCTTGGGCCTCAGCCCAATTGGAAGACCTGACCGGCGGGATCGAGGTGATGTTCTTCCCGCAGACCTACTCGCTGTTCGGAGCGGACATCGCCGACGACGCCGTGGTGATCGTCGGTGGGAAGGTACGGGTCCAGGAGGACCGGATCACCCTGCTCGCCAACGACCTCGTGGTGCCGGACTTCTCCAATGCCCAGCCGAACCGGCCGCTGGCGCTGAGCCTGCCGACCCGGCAGTGCACCTTGGACAAGGTGACCGCCCTCAAGCAGGTGCTGGCCCGGCACCCGGGCACCTCACAGGTGCATCTGCGGCTGATCAGCGGCGACCGGATCACCACCCTGGAACTCGACCAGTCGCTGCGGGTGACCCCGTCCTCGGCCCTGATGGGTGATCTCAAGGCGCTGCTCGGCCCGGGCTGTCTGGGCGGCTAAGCCGGGT
>JAKOYE010000209.1 GCA_029780675.1 Actinomycetes bacterium | reverse complement strand
GGGGTCGACGGCGTGTCGGCCCTCACCGATGGTGTGTGTCCGGATAGCCCTGCGGTGCTGACTGCACTGGGGAAGGGGCCCGGCGACACCGTGAAGAAGAACGGCACACAGACAATGGAAATCTTGGAAGCATTCGACAAGACGAAGAGCGCGCACAGCGCTGCGAAGTTGGCCGGTTGTGACCCGAAGACGGTCCGCCGGTTGGTGGCCCGCCGGGAGGCCGGGTTGGGCGTGGACGCGCCGATCGAGCGGCCCCGTCTGGTGGACGGGCACACCGACCTGATAATGCAGTTGGTCAACGGCTCCGACGGCACGATCCGTGCCGATGTGGCGCACGAGAAGCTGGTGGCGTGCGGCTATGAGGGATCGGAGCGGACGACGCGGCGGGCGGTCGCGGCAGCGAAGGCCGGCTGGCGCCTCGAGCACGCCCGTTCGAACCGGCCGTGGATCACGGTGCCGGGGATGTGGTGCCAGATCGACTGGGGTGACGGGCCCAAGGTCCGCGACCTGAACGGCCGGCTCCGGGCGACGGTGTTGTTCGTGGCGTGGGTGGCCTGGTCACGGTTCCGGGTGGTTATCCCGTGCTGGGACCAGACGTCGGAGTCGTTGGCGACGTGTCTGGACTCGATGTTCCGGTTGATCGGCGGCGTCACCGATTACGTGTTGACCGACAACGCCAAGACGGTCACCGTGCAACACATCGCGGGGGTGCCGGTCCGGCACCCGTTGATGGTCGACCTCGGCCGGCACTACGGCACCACGGTCCACACGTGCGTGCCCTACGACCCGCAGTCCAAGGGTGGGGTGGAGTCGTCGGTGAAGATCGCGAAGGCGGACCTGTTACCGAAGAAGACGAACCTGCGTGAGGAGTACGAGTCGATGGACGAGCTCGCCCAGGCGTGTGGGGAGTTCATGGGCAAGGTCAACGGCCGGGTCCACCAGGCCACCCGCCGCCGCCCCGACGAAGCCCTCGTGGTGGAGCGCGGGTTCCTGCACCCGGTCCCGACCGAACCCCACACGACAGCCCTCGGACAAGCCCGGATCGTCGCCGCGGACCAGACGGTGTCGTTCGGGTCGGTGCGTTACTCGGTGCCGCCGAAGCTGCAGGGCGCCCGCGTGTGGGTCACCGTGCAGGGCGACGAGGTCGTCATCCGGGCAGACGCCCGCCGGCTCACCGTGGTCCCCGACTGGGCTCAGGGTCGGGGCTTGGTCGAGGTCGCCCGGCACCGGACATCGACGCCGGGGAACCCGCGGATCAACCTGGCGCATTACCCCGACCATCCCCAGAACCCCGACGGCACCCCCGCCACCCCGAAACCACGCGCCGGGTCACTGCTGGAACAGGTGTTCCTGTCGATCGGGCCGGCGGCGGAGTTGTGGCTGATCGCCGCCTGCGCCCACGGCGTGGAACGTATCGAGTCGAAGATGCGCGCCATCGTCGACCTCGCCGCGTTGCGGGGCAGCCCCCTGGCCTGCCAAGCCCTCGAAACGGCCGTCCAGGCCGGCCGCTACGGCTGGGGTGACGTCGAATCGATCGCCGAGTTCATCGCCACCACCGGCCACCACCACGACCCGATGGTGATCGCCGGCGAGCACGCCTCGACCCAACCCGGGACCGGCGGGTGGGCCGGGTTCACGAACACGACCCCGACAGGAGCCAGCCGATGATCACCGACACCACCGCACCAGCCCTGCCCGAGGCGTTGGATGCCGCCCTGCGCCGGATGCGCTTGCCGTACCTGCGTCAGGCTGCCCCCGACGTCCTCGCCACCGCCCGCGCCCAACGCTGGGACCCCGCCGAGGTCGTCCGCGTGCTGCTCGCCGAAGAGATCCGCGGCCGCGACCAGGCCACCCGCACCAGCCGCCGCAAACTGGCCGGCCTGCCCGCCGGGAAGACGTTCCAAGCCTGGCGGGAGTCCGATTCGTCCATCCCGCCGGCGACCCAAAGCGGGCTGGCGACCTTGGAATGGATCGGTCGGCACGAGAACCTGGCCATCGCCGGCCCGTCCGGTACCGGGAAGACCCACTTCGTGGAAGCCCTCGCCCACAAGGCCATCGACCAGGACCTGAAGGTCGCTTGGTTTACCCTGGAATCGTTGACCGCCCAGATCACCAGGGCGAACGCCGACGGCAGCATCGCCCGCACCGTCGCCCGGATCACCCGCGCCGATCTGGTGGTCATCGATGACATAGGCATGCTTCCCGCAGGGCAGGCCGCCGCCGAAGCGTTCTACCGAGTCGTCGAGGCCGCCTACGAACGCCGCTCGATCGCCGTCACCAGCAACATCCACCCCTCCGGGTTCGACGCCCTCATGCCCAAAACGCTGGCCACCGCCGCCGTCGACCGACTCCTCCACCACGCCCACGTCATCATCACCGAGGGCAACTCACTCCGACTGTCCGACGCCGTCGCCGGAAGGGGCGTGATGCCCCTGACCTAAACCCCCGGCAGGGAGATCAGCTGGCCACCAACAAGGACATCACGTGACCGTCTACGAGGAGATCACGTGACCGCCCACAGGGAAGTCCCACTGGCCATTGACAGTCCCCGCACACGCGGGGGTGAGCCCTGCCGCCACACGGACGGCGCCCTCCTGCGTGAGCCGTCCCCGCACACGCGGGGGTGAGCCCCTGATGGGCGTGCAGGGCATCCAGATCCAGCCGCCGTCCCCGCACACGCGGGGGTGAGCCCACCTGCCGCTCACCGCTGGCGTACCTCGCCACGCCGTCCCCGCACACGCGGGGGTGAGCCCTCGGGGGCCAGGTTCGGGACCAGATTCGGGACGCCGTCCCCGCACACGCGGGGGTGAGCCCGTCCAGCCTTTGCGGCAGGTGACGGTCTTGCGCGCCGTCCCCGCACACGCGGGGGTGAGCCCCGGCCCCCTTGGCGGTGTCCTCGACACCACCGGCCGTCCCCGCACACGCGGGGGTGAGCCCGCCATTAGCGGTGAGCGCAGGTATGGGCCGAGGCCGTCCCCGCACACGCGGGGGTGAGCCCCTCAGCCGTCGACCATCC
>JAKOYE010000201.1 GCA_029780675.1 Actinomycetes bacterium | reverse complement strand
GCTCATCGAGTTCCTGGTGTTCCTGGCCTCCCGCAGCGAGGTCAACGCCCGCTCGTTCAGTGAGGCCCAACCGCGGCTGCATCTGCGCCTGGACGGCGGGGCCCGTCTGGCGGCGGCGGCGTGGGTGACGCCGCGTCCTTCGGTGGTGATCCGCCGGCACCGGCTGCGCCAGGTGGACCTGAACGGCATGGTGAGCCTGGGCGCTTTGAGCCCGCTCGCCGCGTCGTTCCTGGACGCGGCGGTCAGGGCGGGGAAGTCCATCGTCGTCGCGGGCAGCCAGGGCGCCGGTAAGACCACCATGGTGCGGGCCTTGTGCGCCTCGATCCCGACGTGGGAGTCGATCGGGACCTTCGAGACCGAGTACGAGTTGCACCTTCACGAGATGACCGAGCAGCACCCGATCGTGCACGCCTGGGAGGCTCGCCCTGGGTCGGGGGAGCGCGGTGCCGACGGCCGGCAGGCGGGAGAGTTCACCCTCGCTGAAGCCTTGTTCGACTCGTTCCGGTTCAACTTGTCCCGGCAGATCGTGGGGGAGGTCCGCGGGCACGAGATCTTGGCGATGCTCAAGGCGATGGAGTCCTCGCGTGGGTCGATCTCGACCACGCACGCCCCGTCGGCGACGGCCGCGATCGGCAAGTTGGTGACGTGCGCGATGGAGGCCGGCGCCCATGTCACCCACGACTACGCGATCCGGGCGATCGCCGCGGCGATCGACATCGTGGTGCACGTCCACCTGGAGACCACTCCGCTTGCCGACGGTACGGCCCAGCGCGCCCGCTGGGTCAGCGAGATCATCGTCGTCGAACCGGGGGAACAGGCGCATGGGTACGCCACCACGAGCGTGTTCCGGGCCCCGGCCGGTACGCGGATCGCCGTTCCGAATGTGCTGCCTGATGACTACCGCGAACTGGAGGCGTACGGCTTCGACCTACGCAGCTTCCACGGACAGCAGGCCGCGTCATGATGGCTTGGGTCGCCGCGCTGGCCGGGGCGCTGCTCGTCGCGGGCGTTCTCGGCGTGGTGGCGGGCTTGCGCCTGGCCCCTGTACGACCGCCTGCCCCACGTCGTGGAGGTGAGCGCGGTCGCCCGTGGTCGCAGCGGCTCGCGGCACTGCCTGCAGGGCGGCGTCAACTGCTGATCGTCGGCGGGGTCGCTGGCGTGGTCCTGGCCTTGGCGACCGGGTGGGTGATCGCTGTGGTGTTGGTGCCCGCCGCCGTGGTGGGCGTGCCGATGCTGCTGTCCGCTCCCGAGGAAGCACAGCGTACGACCCGGCTGGAGGCGTTGGAGGAATGGACCCGGTCCCTGTCGGGGGTGCTGAGCGTCAGCGTCGGGTTGGAACAGGCTCTGATCGCGACCGTCCGCTCGGCGCCCGAACCGATCCGCGCCGAAGTGACCGCGTTGGCGGCCCGGCTGCGGGCCCGCTGGTCCACCGAGGACGCTATCCGGGCGTTCGCCGACGACATCGACGACACCACCGGGGACCTGGTCGCCGGGTACCTGATCCTGGGTGCCCGCCGGCGGGGGACCGGCCTGGCTGCGGTGTTGGAGTCGCTGGCGGAGTCCGTGGCCGCTGATGTGCGGATCCGCCGCGAGATCCAAAACGACCGGGACAAGCCGCGTGGAACTGCCCGGCTGGTCACCCTCATCACGGTCGGGGTGCTGGCGTTCCTGGCGATGACGGGTGACTATGTGCGTCCGTACGCCAGCCCGTTCGGGCAGCTGCTGTTGACGGCGCTGCTCGGGCTGTACGTGGCGACGTTGGTGTGGATGCGCAAGATGGCCATGGGCAAACCCCTGCCCCGGTTCATCGGTGCCGCAGCGAAAGCGTCAGCGCGATGATGCCCACCGG
>JAKOYE010000197.1 GCA_029780675.1 Actinomycetes bacterium | reverse complement strand
CCGCAACCTCGTCGGCATCGCCGGCAAGCCGCACGCCCGCACCATCGTGGCCTGCATCGGGCCGAAGACCGCAGAAACCGCGGCCGAGTTCGGCTTGCGGGTCGACGTTCAGCCGGAGACCGCCGCGGTGGGTCCGCTGGTCGACGCGTTGGCCGAGCATGCGGCCCGGCTCCGCGCGGAGGGCGCGCTGCCGCCGCCGCGAAAGAAGAGCCGGCGGCGCTAGTGGCGGTCGCAAGCGCGGCGGGCCGCCACCGACGGACCTAGCCATGTCGTTCCCGAGACAGCGGCCCCGGCGACTGCGGTCCACTCCCGCACTGCGCCGCCTGGTCGCCGAGACATCGTTGGAGCCGCGGCATCTGGTCCTGCCGATGTTCGTCGCCGACGGGATCTCCGAACCGCGGCCGGTCGACTCGATGCCGGGGGTCGTCCAGCACACCCGGGATTCGCTGCGACGCGCCGCCGCCGAGGCCGTTTCGGCCGGCGTCGGCGGGCTGATGCTGTTCGGGGTGCCCAGGCCCGAGGACAAGGACGCCGCCGGGTCGGCCGGGGTGGACCCCGGCGGAATTCTCAACGTCGCACTGCGGGACCTGGCCCACGACATCGGTGACGCGTGCGTACTGATGGCCGACACATGTCTGGACGAGTTCACCGATCACGGCCACTGTGGCCTCGTGGATGCGACCGGCCGGGTCGATAACGACGCCACCAACAACCAGTACGTGAAACTTGCCGTCGCACAGGCGGAGTCCGGTGCGCGGGTGGTCGGTCCCAGCGGGATGATGGACGGCCAGGTTGCCGCCATCCGGGACGGACTGGACGCCGCCGGGTTCTCCGACGTGGTGATCCTGGCCTACGCCGCGAAGTTCGCCTCGGCGTTCTACGGTCCGTTCCGCGACGCGGTCGGATCGAGCCTCGTCGGTGATCGGCGCACCTACCAGCAGGACACCGCCAATATCCGCGAGGCGCTGCGCGAGGTCACGCTGGATATCGACGAGGGTGCCGACATCGTGATGGTCAAGCCGGCGATGGCCTACCTGGACGTCGTGCGCGCCACCGCCGAGATCTCGCCGGTTCCGGTGGCGGCCTATCAGGTGTCGGGCGAGTACGCGATGATCAACGCCGCGGCGGCCAACGGCTGGCTGGACCGGGAGGCGGCGGCCTACGAGTCACTCGTCGCCATCCGCCGGGCCGGCGCCGACATCGTGCTCACCTACTGGGCGGCCGAGGCCGCGGGTTGGCTGAACTCCCGATGAGAGAGAACGTTGACCGGCCCGCCGCCGTCACCAGGGCGATCTGGCTGCTGATCGGAGGGGCGGTCCTGGTCGCCGCCGGTGGGATGGTCACCGCCGCAGTGAGCTTCGACACGCTGCGCCAGGTCGCGGCCGCGACGGTGCCCGACGATATGGTCCGGTCCACGATGTGGCTGTACCGCGGCGTCGGTGCGCTGTTCGTGCTGGCTTCCGCCGGGCTGGTGTTCGTGGCTGGGCGGACCCGGGGCGGCGACGTGCGATTCCGTCGGGCGACCACGGCGCTCTCGCTTGCAGTGGTGGTGGTGGTCTCGCTGTCGGCGGTGCTGGTCGGCACCCACATCCTGGCGCTGCTCGGGGTGTTGCCGATCCTGTTGGGGATCGTGCTGCTCGGCCGGCCGGCGGCGGTGGAATGGTTCGCCGGTCACCCGGGCCCGGGAACATTCGACGACCGTACGTTCGGGGAGGGGAGCAAGTATGACGTCTGAGCCTCCACCGTCGGATCCCGAGCCTATTCCGGCTCAGTCGGATCCCGAGCCGATCTTCACCGAGCCCGGCGCCAGTTGGCTGTGGGTGTTGCTGGGCCCGATCGCGGCCGGGGCCATGATCCTGGTCCAGCGCGGTGCGGGCGTGGGATTCCAGCCGCTGGTGCCGTTGATGTTCCTGGTCCTGGTGAGTGGGGTGCTGACCATCCAGGTCAAGGCCGCGCGCATCCACACCAGCGTGGAACTGACCCGCGATGCGCTGCGCGAGGGTACGGAGACCATCCTGATCAGCGAGATCGTCACGGTGTTCCCCGAGTCCGCGGAGAGCCCGAAGTCCTCGAAGCCGCCGCACTCCTGGCAGTCGGCCCGCACACTGGGCGAGCTGAGCGGAATTCCGAAGGGCCGCTACGCCATCGGATTGAAGCTCACCAACGGCCGTACGGCTCAGGCCTGGGCCCGTGACGACGACACGTTGCGCGCGGCGCTGACCGAACTCGTCGGGCAGCGCGAGGCCGGATGACCAGGCGCGTCGTCCAATGACCAGGCACACCGTCCAACTGGTCCTCGCCCTGGCCGCGGTGGTGGGAGCGGCGTTCTGCTGGCCGCAGATCAGCAGAACGGTGGACGTGGCCCCGGTGACCGACGGGGAGCCTGCCACCGTGTCCGTGGTGTACCACCCGCCGATGATGCTGCTGGTGTGGTTGCTGCTCACCTCGGCCGGGGTGCTGACGGTGCTCGCACTGGCCGGTCTGCGCCGTCGCCGAGCCCTTGATGTGCATACCCCCTAGGGGTATCTTCGTGGTATGACCACGACGGATCTGCGACTCACCGGGATGAGCTGTGCCTCCTGTGCGGCGCGGGTCGAGCGCGGGCTCAACCAGATCGACGGGGTCTCGGCGACGGTGAACCTCGCCCTCGAGCAGGCACATGTCGACCACAGCGCGACGGTGTCGACCGAGCGGCTGATCAGCGCCGTCGAATCCGCCGGCTACCACGCGACGGTGATCGACCACGGTGACCGCCATCGGGGCGATCACGGGGACCACGACATTCCCGAGGATGCCCTGCGGCCACGGCTGATCGTCTCGGCCGTGCTGGCGGTGCCGGTGATCGCGGTGTCGATGGTGATGCCCTGGCAGTTCCCCGGTTGGCAGTGGTGGGCGTTGGCGCTGGCTACGCCGATCGTGTTCTGGGGCGGCTATCCGTTCCACCGGACGGCGCTTGAGCGGGCCCGCCACCGGACGTCGAGCATGGACACCCTGGTGTCTCTGGGCACGTTGTCGGCCTATCTGTGGTCGGCGCTCGTGGTGCTGCAGGGTCATGCGCACGCTCATGTGTACTTCGAGGTTGCCGCTGCGGTGACGGTGTTCCTGCTGGCCGGGCGCTACGCCGAGGCCAAGGCGAAGCGGTCGGCGGGGGCGGCGCTGCGCGCACTACTCGCGTTGGGGGCCAAGGAGGCCACCGTCGTTCGCGACGGGGTCGAGATTCGGATACCGGTCGGCGAACTCGCGGTGGGGGACGTGATCGTGGTGCGGCCCGGTGAACTGGTCGCCACCGACGGTGTGGTGATCGACGGCACATCCGCACTGGACGCCTCGGCGATGACCGGCGAATCGGTGCCCGTCGACGTCGGCCCCGGCGACCCGGTGCTCGGCGGCACGGTCAATACCTACGGCCGGCTTCGGGTGCGCGCGGTCACGGTGGGCTCGGACACCCAACTGGCCCGGATGTCGCGGATGGTCGCCGATGCCCAGAGCGGTAAGGCGTCGGTGCAGCGACTGGCCGATCGGGTGTCGGCGGTCTTCGTTCCCGTGGTCCTGGGTATCGCCGTGGTAACCCTGGCGGGGTGGTTGCTCACCGGGCACTCCGTCACCGCGGCGTTCACCGCCGCGGTTGCGGTGCTGATCATCGCCTGCCCGTGCGCGCTCGGCCTGGCCACTCCGACGGCCATCTTGGTCGGCACCGGGCGCGGCGCCCAACTCGGTGTGTTGATCAAGTCGCCGCAGGTCCTCGAAACCGTCAGCGGTATCGACACCGTCGTGCTGGACAAGACCGGCACGGTGACGACCGGGCGGATGAGTGTCGCTGCGGTGCGGGCCGAGCCCGGCGAGGACGAGGACGAGGTGCTGGCCCGGGCCGCGGCGGTGGAAGCCGCCTCGGAGCATCCGGTCGGGGCGGCGATCGTTGCCGCCGCCCTCGCCCGCGGGCTGCCCATCGCCGAAGTGCGGGACTTCGCCAACGCTCCCGGAACCGGCGTTCGCGGCATCGTCGGGGGCGAGTCCGGATCCTTCGCCGGGGGAGTCTTCGCGGGAGTCTCCCAGGGAGTCGACGTGCAGGTCGCCCGAGCCGATCACGACACCGATACGAGCGGCGCCACCGCGGTGGCGGTCAGCTGGGACGGCCGACGGCGAGGCGTGATCCGGGTGGCCGACACGGTGAAGCCGACCAGTGCGGCGGCGATCGCCGAGCTCAAGGCGATGGGACTGACTCCCGTTCTATTGACGGGGGACGGTCCCGCGGTGGCGGCGCGGGTGGCCGCGGAGGTCGGTATCGCGGCGCACGACGTCATCGCCGGGGTGTTGCCGTCGGGGAAGGCCGAGGCGATCAGGGCGCTGCAGGCCGGCGGCCGTCGGGTCGCGATGGTCGGCGACGGCGTGAACGATTCGGTGGCGCTGGCCACCGCCGACATCGGGATGGCGATCGGAACCGGGACCGATGCCGCGATCGAAGCGGGTGACATCACATTGGTGCGCGGTGACCTGCGCACGGTTCCGACCGCGCTGCGACTGTCGGCGCGCACCCTGCGGGTGATTAAGCAGAACCTGTTCTGGGCCTTCGGATACAACGCCGCTGCCATTCCCCTGGCAGCGTTTGGTCTGCTCACGCCGATGATCGCCGGTGCCGCGATGGCGGCCAGTTCGGTTCTGGTGGTGACCAACAGCCTCCGGCTGAGACGATTCCACTAGTGTCGGCGAATCTCCGGCGCCGGCGGTCGGGGCATACCGATTCACCGGGATGCTGACGCCGATGCGCCAGGTTGCTGACGACGGTGTCCTCCCAGCGGCCGAGGACCGATAGTGCTTTTCTCCACCTCGGAGCGACTCCAGTCGCCCCTGCGAGCGACTCTCAACCCCTTTCGGGACACCACCATCAGCACGAGTCGCTCGCGAGGTGTTCTGGAGTCGCTCCGAGGCGGAGAAACCGCATGCCACTGCGCGGCGGGCCGGGCCGTCCGCCGGGAACGCCCACAGCCGGCAGACCCCCCGATGGAACAAAGTGCATAATCTGTAACACTGTGTCGCATGACCGAGCTCGCGCACACTCCTTCCACGTCAGTCAGCGGTCCCACCGGGACGTCGGCTCAGCCCGACGCCCTGCCGTTGGGGCCGGGCTCGCTGGTGTGGCAGTACTTCGGTGACCGCCGGATCGCACTGATCGGGCCGCGTCCCGCGGTGCTGCAGAACATGCTGGCCGGACTGGGGCAGGGCGTGAAGGACCACTCGGTGTTCTTCGCCGATACCGCGGCCCGCATCAAGCGCTCGCTGCCGCCCATCTACCGGACCGTCTACGGAACCGACGACGACAACGCCGGACCGGCGGTGCGCAACTTCCACACGAACATCAAGGGTGAACTACCCGAGGACTTCGCCACCGAGGCCAATCGGGGCCGCTATCACGCACTGGACCCGGACACCTATTTCTGGGCCCACGCCACCTTCTTCGATCAGGTGCTCTACTTCACCGACACCTTCGTCCGGAAGCTCTCCCGCGCCGAGAAGGAGCAGATGTACCTGGAGTCCAAGACCTGGTACCGCCGCTACGGCGTCTCCGACCGGCCGATGCCCGCCGACTACGCAGCTTTCGAGAAGTACTGGGATCACATGATCAACGAGGTGCTGGTGGCCCATCCCACCGCCCGGTACGGCGTCGGCTACGTCACCAAGGGCTTCCCCCGGCCCAAGGGCGTCTCGCCGCTGGCATGGAAAGTCGTTGCACCGCTGTTCAATCCGCTGGCCGCGTTCCTGACGACGGGCGGCATGCCGCCCCGCACCCGGGAGATCCTCGGGCTGCCCTGGGATGACCGCAAGGAAAAGCGCTATCAGCGGTTCGCCGCCCTGTGCCGCTCGCGCGTCGTCAACCGGGTTTGGGATGCCCTGCCGATGACCTGGCGCTACACCCCGTATGCCCGGGAGGGCTTCGCGCGGTATGCCTCCCAGCCCAGCTGACACCTCGACCGAGGCGATCCTCGATGCCGCGCTCGCCGAGTTCGACCAGCACGGCATCCGTCGGGTGGCCCTCGACGACGTGGCCCGTCGGGCCGGGGTGAGCCGCACCACCATCTACCGCCGGTTCGCCAACCGGGATGAACTGGTGGCGGCGGTGATGGACCGGGAGAACGCCCGGCTGTTCGCCGACATCGCCACCGAACTGGCTGCCCTCCGGCCGGCCTCCAACCTCTACGTCGAGGCGTTCACCGCAGCCATCCTGCGCAGCCGCACGCATCGCCTGCTGAACCGGATGATCGCCGACGAGCCCGCGCTCACCCTTGACCTCGCGCGACGGCATCACCGGGCGGCTGTGGCCCGGATCGAGGCCGCGCTGCGGGTGATCTTCCCGCCCGGGTTCGCCGACCGGGTCGGCCCGGACACCGTCGCCGAACTGGCCGACTGCATCTGGCGCTACGCCATGATGGCGCTGCTGCTGCCCGCCGCCGAACCGCTGGAGACCGCCGAACAGATCAGGGCGTTCGCCACCCGGCACTTCCTGCCCAGCCTGCCGTCGGCCCTGTCGGGCACACTGGTCGAGTGACTGTGCGAACCGCGATGCTGCTCGCCGCCCTGATGCTGGCCGGATGGAGCGCGCCGTCGGCGACGGCGAATCCGGTGGACCCGCCGGGGATGCTGACCTTCGGCGGCCTGCAGCGCACCTATGTGTTGCACGTCCCGCCGGCTCCGCAGTTCGGTCTGGTGATCAACCTGCACGGGTCCGGCATGACCGGCGCCGACCAGGCCGCGCTCACCAACTACAACGCGGTCGCCGACCGGTTCGGCTTCGTGGTGGCCTACCCCGACGGTATCGACCTGAGCTGGGCTGACGGCAGGGGAGCGTCGATCCCGGACCGGCAGGGCGTCGATGACGTCGGCTTCCTGTCCGCACTGATCGACCGGCTGACCCGGGACTTCGCCATCCCGCCGGGACGGGTCTTCGTCACCGGTATGTCGGCGGGCGGGTTCATGGCGAACCGGTTGGCCTGCGATCGCGCCGATCTGGTGGCCGCGGTCGCGCCCGTCGCCGGGACGTTGGGCGCCGGGGTGCCGTGCGCCCCGTCCAAGCCGGTCTCGGTGCTGCAGATCCACGGCACCGGAGACGCGGTGGTGCCGTTCGGCGGCGGCCCGATGGTGGGCCGCGGCGGACCCAGCGAGATCATCTCCGCCCCGGCGCTGGCCGAACGGTGGCGGCAGGCCGACGGATGCCCGGGCCCGTTCGTCGCGCAGGCGGCCGCCGGACCGGTACAGCGGACCGATGCCGCCGGGTGCGCCGGCGGCACCGAGGTGTCGCTGGTGCGTATCGACGGGGGCGGGCACGTCTGGCCGGCCGCGCTGGATGCGTCGGCGATGACCGCCCAGTTCTTCGCCTCCCACTGAGGGCTACCGCCGGGGCCGACCGGTGACCGTCAGGCCACCCCGGTGACGACGGCGACCACCGTGCGGGCCAGCCACGCCATCGTCCAGGCCAGCACGAACATGTAGCCGAACGCCAGCAGCGGCCAGCGCCACGAGCCGCTCTCCCGGCGCAGCACCGCCACGGTCGACATGCACTGCAGCGCGTACATGAAGAACACCAGCAGCGCGGCGATCGTCGGCGCGTCGAACAGCAACCGGCCCGCGCCGGAATCGCCGTCCTGCACCCGCATCGCTCGCAGTGCCTCGGCCGGATCCTCCGGATCCTCCGCGGCCGCCACCTGGCCCAGGGTCGCGACGAACACCTCGCGGGCGGCCAGCGAGGACAGGATGCCGATGTTGATCCGCCAGTCGAAGCCGAGCGGTGCGAAGACCGGTTCGACGGCCCGGCCCACCGTGGCGGCCAGCGAGTGGTCGAGGGTGTAGGCCGCCACCGCCACCTCGTCGGTGGTGTCGACTCCGGCGGCGGCCATCTCGGCCTCGGAGCGCAGCGGCAGATTCAGCAGCACCCACAGCACCACGGTGGTCGCCATGATGATCGAGGTGACCTTGCGCAGGAACGCCGAGGCGGCCGTCCACACCTCCGCGACCACGGTGTGCAGTCGCGGCACCTGATAGGGCGGCATCTCCATGTAGAACGGCAGCGCCCCGCCGCCGCGCGAGGTGAGCCGCTTGAAGGCCGCCGCCGCCAGCATCGCCGACACCGCACCGGTCAGGTAGAGCGCGAACATCACCACGCCGCGCGCGTTGAACACCCCGACCCGGGCGTCGGCGGGCAGCAGCAGGCCGACCAGCAGGATGTACACCGGCAGCCGCGCCGAGCAGGTCATGAGGGGGGCGCCCATCATGGTGGCCAGCCGGTCGCGGGCGGATGGCAGCGAACGGGTCGCCATGATGCCGGGGATCGCGCAGGCGAACGAACTCAGCAATGCCACGAACGCCCGGCCCTCCAGACCGGCCTTGGACATCACCCGGTCCATCAGGAACGCCGCCCGCGCCAGATAGCCGCTGGCCTCGAGTAGCGCGATCAGCACGAACAGCAGCACGATCTGCGGCAGGAAGACCAGCACCCCGCCGATGCCCCCGATCACCGCCTGGGACAGGAACGCCGACAGCCAGCCGATACCGACATGCGCGGCGACCAAACCGCCCAGCCAGCCGAAGAACATCTCGACGTAGTCCTGCAGAGGCGCGGCCACGGTGAAGATGGTCTGGAAGAACACGAACATCGTCAGCAGGAAGATGGCGGTGCCCGCCACCGGATGCAGCACCACCGCGTCGATCCGCTGGGTGCGTTTGTCGACCTCGGGTAGCCGGTATCCCGCGGCGTCCAGCACCGAGTCGACCCACGCCGTCACTTCGGCCGGATCGGTCGGTGGCGGCACCACCGGCGCGCTCCAGGACCCGACCAGGGCCATCTCGCGGCGCAGTGCCACCAGTCCGTCACGGTGTCCCGCCACGACCGTGACCACCGGCACACCGAGGGCCCGGCTCAACGCGCCGATGTCGAGACGGCCGTTGCGCCGGGCCAGATCGTCGGTGAACGTCAGCACCACGCAGACCGGCAGCCCGGTCTGCTGCAACTGCGCCAACAACCCCAGCGACCGGCGCAGGGTGGTGGAGTTCAGCGTGACCAGGATGGCGTCGGGAATGTCGACCCGGATGTTGTGGTGCTCGGTGTCGAGAACGTCGACGACGATCTGCTCGTCCGGGCTGATCGGGTCGAGGCTGTAGGTACCCGGCAGGTCTTCCACCACCACCGGGTTGTCCTCGGCGTCGCGGGTGCGGCCCTCGTAGCGCGCGACCGTCACACCGGGATAGTTGCCGGTCTTGGCATGCAGTCCGGTCAGAGCGTTGAACAGTGTCGTCTTCCCGGAGTTCGGGCTTCCCACGATGGCGAAGCGGGGCAGCCCGGACTCGGTGATCGGTTCCCCGGCACCGCCGCAATGGGCCGAACCGGTCACCGCGCCCGTTCCGCTGGGCAGATCTCCGCGGTGCCGATCTCCGCGGTGCCGCCGCGCGGTGTGCCGTTCTCCGAAGGCGGGCAGATCTCCACTTCGATGCACCGGGACTGCGCGCGGCGCAATGCGATCTCGTAGTCACCGACCAGGTAGACGACCGGGTCGCGCAGCGGGGCGCGGCGCACCATCGTCACCTCGACCCCCGGGGCCAGTCCGAGGTCGAACAGCCGACGGACCGCGCTGGCCTCGACCCCACCGGCATAGCCCACCACCCGGGCGGTCTGTCCGCGCTGCAGATCGGCCAGCGTCCGCGCACCGTCACGCCCGACCGAACCGGACGGGTCGGCGCCGAACAATTGACGCTCACTCAGGCGATCGGAGACCGTGGACACGAACTTAGGCTAGCTTCACCAACCCTGTGTTGTCTGCATCCGCCCGAAAGGACGGGACTTTGGTCCCCGGGATGGGGTCCCCCTGTCGTCGCGCTGCCGGTCCAAGCTGGGACACTGGTCCCATGAGCGAGGTGGGAGTCTCGGCGAGGTTGTTCGCGGAGGCGTGCGCGGTGATTCCCGGCGGGGTCAACTCGCCCGTTCGGGCGTTCAACTCGGTGGGCGGCACGCCGCGCTACATCTCTTCGGCGCAGGGCTGCCGGCTCACCGACGCCGACGGCAACACCTACGTCGACCTGGTCTGCTCCTGGGGGCCGATGATCCTGGGCCACGCCCATCCCGCCGTGGTGGAGGCGGTGCAGCGGGCGGCGGCCTCCGGCCTTTCCTTCGGCGCCCCGACCGCCGCCGAGACCGAGTTGGCCGCCGAGATCATCGACCGGGTTGCCCCGGTGGAGCGGGTGCGGCTGGTCAACTCCGGCACCGAGGCCACCATGAGCGCGGTCCGGCTCGCGCGCGGGTTCACCGGCCGGTCCAAGATCATCAAGTTCGCCGGCTGCTACCACGGCCATGTCGACGCCCTGCTGGCCGACGCGGGCTCGGGTGTCGCCACCCTGGGCCTGCCGTCCTCGCCGGGGGTCACCGGCGCGACGGCCGCCGACACCATCGTGCTGCCCTACAACGACATCGACGCGGTGCGGGAGACCTTCACGGCGATGGGGGACACCATCGCGGCCGTCATCACCGAAGCCTGCCCCGGCAATATGGGCGCGGTCGCGCCGGTGCCCGGTTTCAACGCCGCCCTGCGGGCGATCACCGCCGAACACGGTGCGCTGCTGATCGTCGACGAGGTGATGACCGGATTCCGGATCAGCCGATCCGGATGGTTCGGTCTGGATCCGGTGGACGCCGACCTGTTCACCTTCGGCAAGGTGATGAGCGGCGGCCTGCCCGCCGCCGCCTTCGGCGGTCGGACCGAGGTGATGGAGCGCCTCGCCCCGCTCGGGCCGGTCTACCAGGCCGGGACGCTGTCCGGAAACCCGGTCGCCGTGGCAGCCGGCCTGGCCACCCTGCGGCACGCGGACGACGACGTCTACGCGGCCCTGGACCGCAACGCCGACCGGTTGGCCGGCCTGCTGACGGCCGCGCTGACCGAGGCCGGGGTGACCCATCACCTGGCCCGCGGCGGCAACTTCCTGTCGGTGTTCTTCACCGATGAGCCGGTGACCGACTTCGCCGCCGCGCGGGCCAGCGAGACCTGGCGGTTCCCGGCGTTCTTCCACGCCCTGCTCGACGGCGGTGTCTACGCACCGCCGAGCGCGTTCGAAACCTGGTTCGTCTCAGCGGCTCTCGACGACGACGCCTTCGCCCTGATCGAGGCGGCACTGCCCGCGGCGGCCCGCGCCGCCGCCACCGCCGAGGCACTGCGATGACCGGCAGAACCGTCGTGCACGTCATGCGGCACGGGGAGGTGCACAACCCCGAGGGGCTGCTGTACGGCCGACTACCCGACTATCACCTCTCCGAACGAGGTCGTGCCCAGGCGCAGGCGGTGGCGGACTGGTTGGCCGGCCGCGACATCGTCTACGTGGTCGCCTCGCCGCTGGACCGTGCCCAGGAGACGGCGGCGCCGATCGCCGCGCATCACGGCCTGACCGTCCACACCGACGAGGAACTCATCGAGTCGCACAACGTGTTCGAGGGCCAACGGGTCTCGCCCGGCGACGGGGCGCTTCGCGACCCGCGCAACTGGTGGCATCTGCGCAACCCGCGGCTGCCCACCTGGGGCGAGCCCTACGCGGAGATCGCGTCGCGGATGCGGGCCGCCGTCGAGCGGGCCCGGAACAACGCCACCGGGCACGAGGCCGTCTGCGTCAGCCATCAGCTGCCGGTGGAGACGCTGCGCCGGGCGATGAACGACCAACCGCTGCATCACTTTCCGACCCGCCGGCTGTGCAACCTCGCCTCGCTCACGTCGTTCTACTTCGACGGGGACACCTAC
>JAKOYE010000176.1 GCA_029780675.1 Actinomycetes bacterium | reverse complement strand
GGCGGATTTTAAGTCCGCTGCCTCTGCCAATTGGGCTATGGGGGCGTCGCCGGTCAGGGTAGTTCACGCCGGGAGGCTGCCGACCGTCTGCTTTGATCGAACGGGGGGAGACTCCGCAATCCCGCCCGTGCGAGATGCCCGGATCGCAGAATCAGGGGTGAGATGAGCCGGCAAACCGACGACAACCCGAGCCCGCAACTGGATGCGGTCCTGCGGTGGGCGCCGGCGCTTGCCGTCGGACCTGTGCTGATCGGTGCCGTGATCAACTGGACCGGCTGGGCCACCGATCACGAGTTGCTGACCCGGGGAGTGTCCACCTGGCCGCAGATGACACCGTGGACCGCCCTCCTGGTGGCGTTGTCGGGGGTGGCGATTCTCCTGCAGGCGGGTAGGCCGCCGGCGGCGCGACTCTGGGCCGGATGGGGCCTGGCCACCCTCGTCGGCACCATCGTCGTCATATTCCTGGCCGAGTACGCGGCAGGCATCCCCGTCGGCATAGACCAGCTGTGGTCTCCCGATGAGGTGACGTCCCGTCAGGCTTCCTGGCCGGGCCGCCCCAGCCCGCAGACCGCGGGATCGATGCTGATGTTGTCGATGGCCGTCGCACTGACGAGAGTGGACCGCCGCTGGGCGGCTCGGGCCTGGATCGCAGGTCTGCCGCTTGCCTTTGTGGTGCCCTTCGTCGCGGTGGCCGCCTACATGTTCAACGCCGTATCGCTGACCAGGGTCACCCCCTCGACCGGGATGGCCATCTCCACCGCATTGTGTCTGCACATGCTGGTTGTCGCGGGCATCGCGACTCGCCCGGATCGCGCGCCGATTGCCTGGCTGCTCGGCCGCCCGGACCGCTGGTCACTGGTTCGGATGATCGGTGTTCTCGCCGGACTGCCGGCGATGACCGTCCTGGCCCGGCTCGGCTTTCTGCAAATCGGGCTCAACGACCCACCAGCGTGGGTCCTGGCGATCGCGGCGAGCACCGTCGTCGTCGGCGCCGCCACCTTCTACCTGAGCCAGCACGAGCAGATGCACCTGATCGAAAGGGAACAACTCAGCAGGGAGCGGGCGCATGCCGAGAGCGCCCGTGCCGAGGCGGAGGCCCGGTATCGCCTGCTGGCAGAGAACTCCGTCGACGTCGTGCTCCACCTGCGGGGTTCGACGATCGTGTGGATCTCGCCCTCGGTGGAAAATGCGTTTGGCGGCTCGCCGCAGGAGTGGATCGGCTCGGACTTCCTCGGCCACATCCACCCCGACGATGTCGCCGAGTTCGTCGCCGCCCAGCAGGTGGTGACCGAAAGCAGCACGATGGTGGAGGCACGGTTTCGGTTCCGAGGCACACGTGGCGGCTACCACTGGGTCGACGCGCGGGGTAAGCCCTTCATCGATGCGGACGGCAACCCCGACGGCACAACCGGTTCGATGCGCATCGTCGACGACCAGGTCGAGGCGGAACGCAAGCTCGAACGCCTGGCCCGATTCGACACGCTCACCGGCTTGACGAACCGGGCCGAGACCATCAGCCGGCTTGAGGCGGCACTGGAGCGGCCTCGCTCCCACGGGGCGCTGCTGGGAGTGATCTTCTGCGATATCGACAACTTCAAAGCCATCAACGACACCTGGGGGCACGCGGCCGGCGATGTTGTGCTGACCACCATGGCCGAGCGCATCCGGGATTGCGTGCGGGCGGGGGACACGGTGGGCCGGATGGGTGGCGACGAGATCGTGGTGCTGCTGCCGGGGCTTCACGACGTCTACCAGGCGGCCCGCATCGCGGAGACGGTTCGCCTGCACGCCTGCGAACCCATCGCCTACCGGGGAAATGCGATCCAGGCCACCCTGAGCATCGGAGTCACCTCCGGGACGGCCGGCGAGTCGGCCGATGCGATCACGGCCCGCGCCGATACCGCCATGTACCCAAGCGAAACGGGCCGGCAGAAACTCGGTGTGCCGGATCTGACTGCCGCGGCGTCTGCTCCAGTGCGCCGCCGATGGCTCAAGCGATCCCCGTGGACCCCATTCCAAACGCATAGCGCGGCAAGGGCATTTTGGCCTGACATCGCCTACGACCGAGACCTATCCTTGGTATGGGGCTCACGTTGGGTGGGCCGTGAAGGAGAAGCTCACATGCGTGTTCCCGAGACCAAGCGGACCGGTACCTGTACCTGCCGCTGCAATGCCTGCAGGAACCTGGCGCACTGCAAGAACATCGGCAGCGGGTGCCGCGTCAAGCTCTGAGGACGGTCACCTCACCAAGGTTTACACAGCCGCGGCGCCCGCACTTCGGTGCGGACGCCGCGGTTTTCGTTCCGCGACAGACCCTCAGACCGACAGCGCGATCCCGTCCAGGATGTCGTGCTCGCTGACCACCAGTTCGCCGATCGTGGTCCGATCGCCGATCGCGGCGGCCAGTTCCTGGACGACGATCGCCCCGCCGCCGATGACGTCGACGCGGCCTTCGTGCATGGGTCCCAGCGCTGCCCGCTGATTGCGGGTCATGCCGATCAACTCGTCGCACACCGCCAGCAGGTCCGCGAACGGCACCCGCGACAGATGGATCGCGTCGGAGTCGTAGGCCGGTAGCCGGTGGGCCAACGCCGCGATGGTGGTGAACGTGCCCGCCAGGCCGACCCAGGTGCGGGCCTGCTGTACCGGCACCGCCTGCAGTGCGGGTGCCAGCCGTTCGCGGACCACCTCCCGCGCCTGCGCGACCTCGGCGGCGGTCGGCGGGTCGGAGTGCAGGCACCGTTCGGTCATCCGTACGCAGCCGATGTCGGCGGAGTAACTGGCCTGCACACCGGCGAAGTCGCCGAGCACCACCTCGGTCGAGCCGCCGCCGAGGTCGACCACCACGAAGGGCGCCGGCGACATCGGATTCAGATCGCCGACCGCGCCGGCGAAGGACAGTGCGGCCTCCTCGGCCCCGCTGATCACCTCCGCAACCGCCCCGGGTACCACCGCACCCAGCACCGTCGCCGTCATCGCGAAGAACCGGTCCCGGTTGGCGGCGTCCCGGGTCGCGGAGGTGGCCACCATCCGCACCCGGCCGACGTCGAAGTGGCGCAGCAACTCCGCATAATCCCGCAGTGCGGCCTCCGTGCGGGCCAGCGCATCGGCCGCGAAGCGTCCGGTGGCGTCGACACCCTCGCCGAGTCGCACGATGCGCATCTCGCGGTGCAGATCGGTCAGCCGGCCGCCGTCCCGGTCGGCGATCAGCAGCCGGATCGAGTTGGTGCCGCAGTCGATCGCCGCCACCCGGCCTACTTCGTGGTGCACGCTCACCTCCAGTCCCCCGGCACCAGAATCCCGGCCATCGCCGGTTCGTCGGCCAGCATCGCCAGCGCCTCGTCGCCGAACGGGTTGACGCCACGGCCCTTGGCCAGCGAGTGGGCGATCAACACGTGCAGGCATTTCACCCGGTCGGGCATCCCGCCCCCGGAGAACGTCGTTCCCAGCGGTTCGACGGCGTCCCGTTCGGCCAGATAGGACTCGTGCGCCCGCCGGTAGGCGGCGGCCAGATCGGGGTCGGCCGCCAACCGCGCCGTCATGTCGCGCATCACCCCGTCGGACTCGAGCCGGCTGGCTGCCGCGGTCAGCCCGGGATGGGTCAGGTAGTAGAGGGTGGGAAACGGGGTGCCGTCGGGCAGCCGCGGGGCGGTTTTGACCACCGCCGGGTCACCATTGGGACAGCGGTAGGCGATCTCGAGTACCCCGCGCGGTTCCCGGCCGAGTTGCCGTGCGACCGCCGCGAGGTCGGCGCGGTCAACCACCGGGCGGGGGCGCCGGTGGCGGCGGGACGGGCGGCTGTGGACCGGGCGGCGGGACGGCCGGATCGCCCGGCGCGGGTTCCGGTCCGGGTTGTGCCGGGGCAGGCGGGGGGCCGTGCGGTGTATCGGCGATGGTGTGCCACAGCGCCGAGTACCACGGGTCGGCGTTGGGCGCCGCCTCCGGCGAGCCGTCGGCCACACTCGCCGGCGGATCGGCCGCTCCGGGCGGAAGCTGGACCTGGTAGGGGATGTCGCCGGGCTTCACGAAACCCAGCCGTTCGCGGGCCTGGGCGGCGATGTAGACCGGGTCGGCGAGCTTGGCCTTCTGGCTCTCCAATTCGGCGATCTGGGCGCGCAGCGCCCGTTCGCTGGCGGCCAACTGATTCATTTCGGTGCGCTGGGCGAAATAGGTGCGCACCGGCCCGGCGATGGTCAGCGTCAGCACACACACCACCGCCGCCAGGATGGCCGCCCGGCGGGCGGTGAACCCGAGTCGCTGCTCGCTCTGTCGCTGCACCGAGTCGTTGATGGCCTGCCGGATCGGCTCAGTGATACCGCGGCCGACCGACTCGGCACGCGCACGCAGTCCGGTCGGGCGGGTCTCCCGGGCGCCGATCCTCGTCGGACGGGCACGCGGACGCCCCGACGCACCCGGCCTCGCGGCCGGGGCGCGCCGTTTGGGGTCGGACCGCTTGCCGTCAGCCAAGAAGCGCCTACTCCGGAACGGCGAACCGCGGGAAGGCCAGGTCGCCGGCGTAGCGGGCGGCGTCGCCGAGGGCCTCCTCGATACGCAGCAACTGGTTGTACTTCGCGACACGCTCGCTGCGGGCGGGCGCGCCGGTCTTGATCTGACCACTGCCCACCGCGACCGCGAGGTCGGCGATGGTGGTGTCCTCGGTCTCGCCGCTGCGGTGGCTCATCATGGTGCGGTATCCGCTGTTGTGCGCCAGTGTCACCGCGTCGAGGGTCTCGGTGAGGGTGCCGATCTGGTTCACCTTCACCAGCAGGGCGTTGGCCGCACCACGCTCGATCCCCTCTTCGAGGCGCTCGGGGTTGGTGACGAACAGGTCGTCGCCGACGATCTGCACCCGCTCGCCGATGGCCGTGGTCAGATCGACCCAACCGTCCCAGTCGTCCTCGCTGAGCGGATCCTCGATCGACACCAGGGGGTAGGCGTCGAGCAGGGTGCCGTAGAACTCGGTCAACTGGGCGGCGGTGCGGACCTCCTTCTCGAAGTTGTACCCCGTTCCCGCCGTGTAGAACTCGGTGGCGGCGACGTCGAGGGCGAGGGCCACGTCGGTGCCGGGTTTGAAGCCGGCCGACTCGATCGCCGAGCAGATCAGGTCCAGGGCCGCCTTGGTGCCGGCCACGTCCGGGGCGAAGCCGCCCTCATCGCCGAGACCGGTGGACAGACCCTGCTTCTTGAGCACCGCCTTGAGTGCGTGGTAGACCTCCGCACCCCAGCGCAGCGCCTCGGAGAAGCTGGGTGCGCCGATCGGGGCCACCATGAACTCCTGGACGTCCACCCCGGTGTCGGCGTGCGCGCCGCCGTTGAGGATGTTCATCATCGGCACCGGCAGGATGTGCGCGTTGGGTCCGCCCAGGTAGCGGAACAGCGGCAGGCCGGCGCTGTCGGCGGCCGCCTTGGCCACCGCCAGCGAGACACCGAGGATCGCGTTGGCGCCCAACCGCGACTTGCCCGGGGTGCCGTCGAGGTCCACCAGGGCCTGGTCGACCAGCCGCTGATCGTCGGCGGACAGACCGATGACGGCGGGCGCGATCTCGTCGAGCACCGCCTCGACCGCCTTCTTGACACCCTTACCGCCGTAGCGGGAGCCGCCGTCGCGCAGTTCGACCGCCTCATGTTCGCCGGTGGAGGCTCCCGAGGGGACGTCGGCGCGGGCGATTGTGCCGTCGATCAGCGCCACTTCGACCTCGACCGTGGGGTTACCGCGGGAGTCGAGGATTTCGCGGGCGGCGACCTGCTCGATGATGGGCACTGCGGTTCTCCTTAGCGGGGCGGACGTTGCCGGGCGGACCGGACTTCGCCGGGCCGCCGGCCGGATGGTGACCGGCGCCCTAAGCGTAGATGGGCGCCGCGCTCGGCGGGGGCACCCGCCGCAGATCACACTGCCGAGGGCACCCGCCGCTGATCACTCAGCGGGAATGTCCGTTCGCGTACGCCGTGGCCCAGTCCCGGACCATCCGCGCGTACTCGTCGGAGTGGTTGTAGGCGCGCAACGCGTTCATCCAGCCTGGCGGGGTGGCCATGTCCTTACCCCGGAAGCACAGGTATCCGGCGGCCGACAGCGCGGCGTCGTCGAAGTTGTCCGGGCTGATGACGCCGTCGTTGTTGGCGTCCACCCCGTAGAGGCGCCAGGTTTCCGGGATGAACTGCATGGGACCCATCGCTCGGGCGTAGACCGGGTCACCGGCCGGCGAGTCCTTGGTGGCCTCGAGGTCGAGAATCTCCAGATTGCCGTTGGTGCCGTCCAGGTGCACGCCCCGGATCGGCGGGCTGACGTCGCCGTTGGCGGCGATCTCCGCGCCTCGGTAGGTGCCGTGGTGGCTCTCCACCATGCCTATCCCGGCCAGCGTGGTCCAGGAGAGATGGCAGTCGGGGTTCTCCACCTGGGCCACCCGGGCGGCGTAGGCGTAGGCCTCCAGCGCCTCGATGGGGATGCCCAGCGCCGGAGCGAGCTGCGCCGCCCAGTCCTTGAGCTGGTCGGCGGGGCGCCCGCCCGCATGGGTGTCGATCGCCGGCACCGGCGCACCGGCGGGCGGCGGCACGCCGTTGGGGATCGGCGTGCCGGTGTTCCACGAGCAACTCGAGGCAAGCAGGGTCCCCGTCACCACGACCGCGGCGGCGGCACCCAGCCAGCGCAACGACGACACCGAACCCCTCGACTCCCTGAATCTGGGAATGCCGGCCGGCAGCACTCCTCCGTGACCACATCGTTGGTCCCTCTATCGTTCCACGGACGGCCAGGTGTTAGCTGGCACCGCACCGGCCGAAGTGGACTTATCCCGCCCGAGGCGGGCTTCGAGCAGGTCAGGCCAGGTGCCGGCGCCACTCGTCGGCGGTGATCGGGCCGGCGCCGGCGCGTTCGGCGATGACCGCCTGCTCAGCGGCGCGAACCGCGGCCATGAAGTTCAGCACCGCGCTGCGCAGTTCGTTCTCCGCGTCGATCTCGGCACCGACGGTGACCGTGGTGACCTCCGCGGGGATCAGGTCGGACGGCACACCGGCCCCGATCGCCCGGGCGATGACCTTCTGCGCCAGCGCCAACGCGGGCTGGGCCGTCGGCACCCCGTCGACGCAGGATGTCCGCGCCAGCGCCGACGACCGTCGTTCCAGGGCCTTGCGCTGCTCCCACTGGGCCAGTTGCTCCTCCAGCGTGATCGACTCGCCGGCCAGCACAGCCGGAACCCGGTTGCCGAGTTTGCGCACCAGGGCGTCGGCGACGTCGTCGATGTCGAACGGATGCTCCGGGGCGTCCTCGGCGATCCGGGCGTGGAACAGCACCTGCAACAGCACGTCGCCGAGTTCGTCGCGCACCTCCCCCGCGTCGCCGCTGTGCATGGCGTCGAACAGTTCGTAGGCCTCCTCGAGCAGGTAGCGGCGCAGCGAGTCGTGGGTCTGTTCGCTCTCCCACGGCCCCGCGGTGCGCAACCGGTCCATCACCGCCACCGCGTCGAGGAGACGCTCACCGGACTGCGGCGCGGGCGCGGCGATCACCTCCTCGCCGGCGGCGACCCGGGTCCGCACCGCCGGATGATCCGGATCCGACGACAGCAGCACCGGGGCGGGCGGACCGGCCAGCACCGAGCGCGCCGACGGCAGCGACCAAAGGATCCGGACCGGCATCTCCTCGGTGTATTGCACATGGCCACAGAGCTTTTCGACCGCCTCGACCGGCACCAGCCCCGGCCGCCGGGGGTCGACCAGCACGACGGTCACCGGCTGTCCCCCGCTGCGCTGCCGGCCGGGACGGCGCCGGTGACGTTCACCTCGCCGGACGGCCGGCCATGCAACGCGAGCAGCACATCGGCCACCCATTGGACCAGTTCGGTGTCGCGGATCCGCGGCGCACCCAACGCCGAGCCCTCCCGTGGGATCGGCACCTGCACCACATTGGTGGTGGCCCGGTAGGCGGCGGCGGGGTACATGCGCTTGAGGCGCACTTGCGCGGAGTCGGCCAGGGTGAGCGGGGCCAGGCGCAGGGTGGTCGCCCCGGACCCGGTGGCGCCGATCTCGGTGACTCCGAACTCGCGGCACAACACCCGCAACCGGGCCACCGCGACCAGTCGCTGCGCGGGTTCGGGCAGCGGTCCGTAGCGGTCGATCAGTTCCTCGACGGCGGCGGCGATACCCGCCTCGTCCGATGCCGCGGCCAGCCGCCGGTAGGCCTCCAGTCGGAGTCGGTCGCTGGCGATGTACTCCGGCGGTAGGTGGGCGTCGACCGGCAGGTCGATCCGGATGTCGCGGGGTTCCTCCGGGGCGGCGACGGTAGTGCCGTCGGCTGCGGCCCGGTAGGCCTCCACCGCCTCGCCGACCAGTCGCACGTAGAGGTCGAAGCCCACGCCGGCGACGTGCCCGGACTGCTCGACGCCCAGCACGTTGCCCGCGCCGCGGATCTCCAGGTCCTTCATCGCCACGGCCATACCGGCGCCGAGTTCGTTGTTCTGCGCGATCGTCGCCAGTCGGTCGTAGGCCGTCTCGGTCAGCGGCGTCTCCCGCGGGTACAGGAAGTAGGCGTAGCCGCGTTCCCGGCTGCGGCCGACCCGCCCGCGCAGCTGGTGCAGTTGGGACAGCCCGAAGGTGTCGGCGCGCTCGACGATGAGGGTGTTGGCGTTGGAGATGTCCAGGCCGGTCTCGATGATCGTGGTGCACACCAGCACGTCGAAGTCGCGGTTCCAGAAGCCCTGGACGGTGCGCTCGAGCAGTTCCTCGGGCATCTGCCCGTGTGCGACGGCGACCCGGGCCTCGGGGACCAGAGCCGAGATCCGGCCCGCAGCGGCGTCGATACTGCTGACCCGGTTGTGCACGTAGAACACCTGTCCGTCGCGCAGCAGTTCGCGACGCAGGGCGGCGGCCACCTGCTTGTCGTCGTGGGGGCCGACATAGGTCAGCACCGGGTAACGCTCCTCGGGCGGGGTGAGGATGGTCGACATCTCCCGGATCCCGGCCAGGCTCATCTCCAGGGTGCGCGGGATCGGGGTGGCGCTCATGGTGAGCACGTCGACGTGGCTGCGCAGCGCCTTGATGTGCTCCTTGTGCTCGACGCCGAACCGCTGTTCCTCGTCGACGACCACCAGGCCGAGGTCCTTCCACCGCACCCCGGTCTGCAGCAACCGGTGGGTGCCGATCACCACGTCGACACTGCCGTCGGCCATCCCCTCGAGGGTCTTCATCGAGTCGGCCGGATCGGTGAACCGGGACAGGCCCTTGACGGTGACCGGGAACCCGGCCATCCGCGCGGTGAAGGTCTGCAGGTGCTGGTCGGCCAGCAGCGTGGTGGGCACCAGCACCGCCACCTGCTTGCCGTCCTGAACGGCTTTGAACGCCGCCCGCACCGCGATCTCGGTCTTGCCGTAGCCGACGTCGCCGCAGATCACCCGGTCCATCGGCACGGGCTTCTCCATATCGGCCTTGACCTCGGCGATCGCGGTCAACTGATCCACCGTCTCGGTGAACCCGAAGGCGTCCTCCATCTCCGCCTGCCACGGGCTGTCCGGGGCGAACGCGTGGCCGGGGGCGGCCTGCCGTTTGGCGTAGAGCGCCACCAGTTCGCCGGCGATCTCGCGAACCGCCTTGCGCGCCTTGTTCTTCGTGTTGGCCCAGTCGCTGCCGCCCAGGCGGCTCAGGCTGGGCTGCTCGCCGCCGACATAGCGGGACAACTGGTCCAGCGAGTCCATCGGGACGAACAACTTGTCGGCCGCCTGGCCGCGCTTGCCGGCGTACTCCAGCACCAGATACTCGCGGCGGGCGCCGGCGACGGTGCGCTCCACCATCTCGACGAAGCGGCCGATGCCGTGCTGGTCGTGCACCACCAGATCGCCGGCCGTCAGTGCCAGCGGGTCGACGATGTTGCGCCGCTTGGCCGCCAGCCGCCGGCCCTCCGGGCCGGTGGCCCGGTTCCCGGTCAGGTCGGTCTCGGTGACGATGACGAGGTGGGCGCCCGGGAGCACGGTGCCCCCGTGGCCTCCGGGCACGATCAAACCCGAGTGCAGGGGTCCCTTGAGAACGCCGACGACGCCGGGGTGCGGGGCCTGGCCCGGTTCGAGCATCGCCGCGGGCGCGTCGTGCTCGCCGAGTTGCTCGACCACCCGGTGCGCGATGCCGGTGCCGGGCGCGACGACGGCAGCCGTCCCGCCGCCGGCCACATGGGCGCGCAACATGGCGAAGATCTCGTCGACGGTGCTCTGCTGGCCGCGGGCCGACGGGGCCGCTCGGACGTCGAGTTCGATCGCCCCGTCGCTGCGGAGTTGGCTGACCGTCCACCACGGGTGCCCGCCCGCGCGGGCGGCCTCCCGGACATCGTCGAGGCCGCGGAAACCCGATCCGCCGAGTTGGGCGACGTCGATCGGTGAATCCCCGCCGACCGCCGCGACCGACCAGGACGCCTCCAGGAACTCCTGTCCGGTCTTGATCAGGTCGGCCGCGCGGGTGCGCACCTTCTCCGGATCGCACACCAGCAGCGGGGCACCGGCCGGCAGGTGGTCGACGAACAGGGTGAGCGCCCGGGGCAGCAGCACCGGGGTCAGCGCCTCCATCCCGTCGACTCCGATGCCCTCGGCGATCTTGGCCAGCATGTCCCCGACCCCGCCGGAGATCCGGTCACCGGCCACATGGGTGCCGGCTGCCAACTCCCGCGCGGCGGCGCGGACCTCGTCGGTCAGCAGCAGTTCCCGGCACGGCACGGCGACAACGGTGCTGATCTCCAGCTCCGGGATGGAGCGCTGATCGGCGACCGAGAACATGCGCATCTCGGTGATCTCGTCGCCCCAGAACTCCAGCCGCACCGGATGCTCCGCGGTCGGCGGGAAGACGTCGAGAATGCCGCCGCGGACCGCGAACTCACCGCGGCGGGCCACCATGTCCACCCGGGTGTAGCCCAGTTCGACCAGCCGGGCGACCAGGGCGTCGAAGTCGAACTCGGCTCCGGTGTCCGATGTCGCCGCCGGGGCGGCTCCGACCACCAGGGTGACCGGGTCGACCTCGGCCAGGCCGGCGGCCATCGGCTGCAGCAACGACCGCGCGGTGGTGACGACGACCCGCAGCGGCGGTCCGAGGTGGGCGTCGCCGGGACGGGCCAGCCGGCGCAGCAGCAGCATCCGGGCGCCGACGGTGTCCACCCCGGGCGAGAGCCGTTCGTGCGGCAGGGTCTCCCAGGACGGGAACAGCGCCACCTGATCGCCGTACACCGCCCGCAGTTCGGCGGTCAGGTCGTCGGCCTCGCGGCCGGTGGCCGTCACCACCACCAGCGGCGCCCCGGCCGGCTGACCACCGGCGGGGCCGCAGTCCGCCGGAGAGGCCGGCCCGGACGCGAGAGCGCAGGCCACGAACAGCCGGGCGCTGGCCGGGCCGACCACCGCCAGGTCATCCGGGCGGGAACCCGCCCGGGCGGCCAGGTCGGCGAATTCCGGTGCGGCGAGAACGGTGTCGACCAGACCCGCCAACGGGGTCTGGACATGCTGATGCCCCGATGCGGTCATGATGTCCTTGAGTTTATTGGTCCCGCTCATTCGTCCCGCAGTTGCGGATCGGACTCCAGATGGGCCAGGCCGTTCCACATCAGGTTGACCAGGTGGGCGGCCACCACCTCCTTCTGCGGTTCGCGGGCATCCAGCCACCACTGGGCCGTCATCGACACCGACCCGACCAGGGCCTGGGCGTACAACGGCGCGAGTTCGGGGTCCAGCCCGCGGCGGGCGAAGTCGCCGGCCAGGATCGGGGCGACCTGGTTCACCGCGTCGGTGAACAGGCTGGAGTAGGTACCGGCGGTGATCGAGGCCGGCGAGTCGCGGGTCATGATCCGGAACCCGTCGGTGCGCTCCTCGACGTAGGTCAGCAGCGCCAGCACCACCGCCTCGACCCGCGCCCGGAACCGGTTGTTGGTCAGCGACGCGGTGATGCCGTCGAGCAGGGCGGTCATCTCCCGGTCCACCACCACCGCGTAGAGACCCTCTTTGCCGCCGAAGTGCTCGTAGACCACCGGCTTGGACACCCCGGCGCGCTGGGCGACCTCTTCGATGGAGGTGCCCTCGTAGCCGCGTTCGGCGAACAGCGAGCGCGCCACGTTGATCAGCTGGTGGCGACGCTGGGTGCCGGTCATCCGGGCCCGCGGCGGAAGGTGTCCGCGATCGGGTGCGCTCACCGGGCAAGCGTATTCTGGTGCGGCGCCGCGGGCGGCTAGAGTCTCTTGGCGGGCAACCCCGTCACCGTCCGTGACGGGCAATCCGCCGTGGTGTAATTGGCAGCACCTCTGATTTTGGTTCAGATAGTTCAGGTTCGAGTCCTGGCGGCGGAGCGAGGGCTTTCCCGGCGCTGCAGGCGATTCGGGAGGAATCCCCCCATGACATCAACGGAAACCGCCGTACTCGTGCTGGCCGCCGGCGCCGGCACCCGGATGCGTTCGGACACCCCCAAGGTGCTGCACACCCTCGGTGGACGGACCATGCTCTCGCACGCCCTGCACGCGGTGGCCAAGCTCGCCCCCGAGCATCTCGCGGTCGTGCTGGGCAAGGACCGCGAGCGGATCGGCGCCGCCGTCGATGAACTGTCCGCCCACCTGGGCCGCCGCATCGAGGTCGCCGTCCAGGAGCAGCAACTGGGCACCGGGCACGCCGCACTGTGCGGTCTGTCGGCGTTGCCGGCCGACTTCGGCGGCACGGTGGTGGTCACCTCCGGCGACATCCCACTGCTCGACGCCGACACCCTGGCGGCCCTGGTCGCCGCACACCGGGACCAGCGGGCCTGCGTGACGGTGCTGACCACCACGGTGCCCGACGCCACCGGCTACGGGCGCATCCTGCGCACCCAGGACGGCGAGGTGATCGCCATCGTCGAGGAGACCGACGCCACCCCGCAGCAGCGGGCCATCCGGGAGATCAACTCCGGCATCTACGCCTTCGACATCGACGCGCTGCGCTCCGCTCTGAGCCGGCTGTCGTCGAACAACGCCCAGCACGAGCTGTACCTGACCGACGTCATCGCCATCGTGCGCGCCGACGGGCGCGTCGTGCACGCCAACCATGTCGATGACGCCGCCCTGGTCGCCGGGGTCAACGACCGAGTGCAGCTGTCCGAACTGGCCGCCGAACTCAACCGGCGCATCGTGGCCGGCCACCAGCGGGCCGGGGTCACCGTCATCGACCCGGCCAGCACCTGGATCGACGTCGACGTGACGATCGGGCGCGACACCGTCATCGCCCCCGGCACCCAACTGCTGGGCGCCACCCGGATCGGCGGTCACTGCCGGATCGGCCCGGACACCACGTTGACCGACGTCCACATCGGCGAGGCCGCCTCGGTGGTGCGCACCCACGGCAGCGAGGCGGTCATCGGCGACCACGCCGACGTCGGCCCGTTCACCTTCCTGCGGCCGGGCACCCGCCTCGGGGCCGACGGCAAGCTGGGCGCGTTCGTCGAGACCAAGAACGCCACCATCGGCACCGGCACCAAGGTGCCGCACCTCACCTACGTCGGCGACGCCGACATCGGCGAGCACAGCAACATCGGCGCCTCGAGTGTGTTCGTCAACTACGACGGGGAGAACAAGAGCCGCACCACCGTCGGCTCGCACGTGCGCACCGGCAGCGACACCATGTTCGTCGCCCCGGTGACCGTCGGTGACGGCGCCTACACGGGGGCCGGCACCGTGCTGCGCGAGGACGTCCCGCCCGGCGCGCTGGCGATCTCGGCGGGCGGCCAGCGCATCATCCCCGGCTGGGTGCTGCACAACCGTCCCCACAGCGACTCGGCGGCCGCGGCCCGAAAGGCCCTGGAACGCCCCGACGAGGGCGAACATTTAGGATGACCCGGGTAGCCGAACCGAGGTGAAGGCAGGTTTGTGAGCACGGACTGGATAGACAACCGCAAGAACCTGATGCTGTTCTCCGGTCGGGCCCACCCCGAGCTGGCAGACCAGGTCGCGAAGGAACTCGACCTGCAGGTCACCGCCCAGACCGCCCGGGACTTCGCCAACGGCGAGATCTTCGTCCGCTTCGACGAGTCGGTGCGCGGCTGCGACGCGTTTGTGCTGCAGTCCCACCCGGCGCCGTTGAACAAGTGGCTGATGGAACAGCTGCTGATGATCGACGCGCTCAAGCGGGGCAGCGCCAAGCGGATCACCGCGATCCTGCCGTTCTATCCCTACGCCCGGCAGGACAAGAAACACCGCGGGCGCGAACCGATCTCGGCACGGCTGGTCGCCGACCTGCTGAAAACCGCCGGCGCGGACCGCATCGTGTCGGTGGACCTGCACACCGACCAGATCCAGGGCTTCTTCGACGGGCCGGTGGACCATATGCGCGCCCAGCCCCTGCTGACCAGCTACATCAGGGACAACTACACCACGTCCGACATCGTGGTGGTCTCCCCCGACTCCGGCCGGGTGCGGGTGGCCGAGAAGTGGGCTGACGCCCTCGGCGGCAGCCCGTTGGCCTTCATCCACAAGACCCGCGACCCCCGGGTTCCCAATCAGGTGGTGTCGAACCGGGTGGTCGGCGAGGTCGAGGGTAAGACCTGCGTACTCACCGACGACATGATCGACACCGGCGGGACCATCGCCGGCGCGGTGCGACTGCTGCGCGAGGACGGCGCCAAGGACGTCATCATCGCCGCCACCCACGGCGTGCTGTCCGAACCGGCGGCCGAACGCCTGGCGGGCTGCGGGGCCCGTGAGGTGATCGTCACCAACACCCTGCCGATCGACGAGTCCAAGCGGTTCCCGCAGTTGACCGTGCTGTCCATCGCCCCCCTGCTGGCCAGCACGATCCGCGCGGTGTTCGAGAACGGTTCAGTGACAGGGCTTTTCGACGGGGATGCCTAAGACTCGCGGCGTCCGCGGCGCGGCGCTGGCGATGATCGTCGCCGCGGCGTGGCTCGCCGTCGGGTGCGGTCCGGAGACGGCGGACTATTCGTCGATCTGGACCACCCCCACCAGCCCCACCGAGACCAGCGCCGAGGAGGATCCCGAGGCCCGGCCGGTCCCGATCGCGGAGTACCTGGCCAGCATGGGGATCACCGGCGAGCAGATCCCGTTGGACGAACTCACCGACCTGAAGGTGACACTGCCGCGCCCCGCCGGCTGGACCAAGTACGTCAACCCGAACTTCTCCCCGGGCACCGAGGCGATCGCCAAGAACAACAGCTACCCGACGGCGATGGTGATGGTGTTCAAGCTCAGTGGCAATTTCGACGTTCCCGCCGCCCTGAAGCACGCCGATGACGATGCCAAACTGTCGAAGAACTTCGTCCAGCTGAACTACTCCGACGAGGACTTCAAGGGGTTCCCGTCGGCGATGATCGAGGGCAGCTACGACCAGCCCGGCGGGCGGGTGCACACCTACAACCGGATCGTCATCCCGGTGACCGGCGCCCCGGACTTCCGTCGTTATCTGGTGCAGTTCACCGTGACCGGGATGGCGGACAAGGCCGCTGAGCAGGCGCCGGAGATCCAGCAGGTCATCGACGGTTTCGACGTCGCGGTGAAGTAGCGGCGACTCTGCCGGTGATGTAGCCGGTGAAACAGCCCCCTGCGCGCGGGCGGCCCACCGCCGATTTCCGCCGCGGGCAGGGGATCGGATAACCTTGGGCCCGCGTCACGGCGAGGGTGGTTCGGCCACCGTTATCGACGAGGCTATTCGCCTTCGCCGTGCGGTATGACCACCCCGGAAGGCAGGACACCATCATGGCCACAGGCGCCACCACCAACAAGCTCGACGTCGAGGTGCGCACCCGCACCGGCAAGGGCGCCTCACGGCAGGCCCGCCGCGAGGGCAAGGTGCCCGCGGTGCTCTACGGCCACGGCACCGATCCGCAGCACCTCGAACTCAACGCCCGCGACTTTGCGGCGGTGCTGCGGAAGTCCGGCCTCAACGCCGTGCTGAGCCTGCAGATCGGCGGCAAGGAGCAGCTGGCGCTGCCCAAGGCCGTCACCGTGCACCCGATCAAACGCTCCATCACCCACGCCGACCTGATCGTGGTCAAGCGTGGCGAGAAGGTGACCGTCGAGGTCAACGTCGTGCTCGAGGGTGAGGCCGCCTCCGGCACGCTGGTCACCCAGGACGCCACCGCGATCGAGATCGAGGCCGAGGCGCTGTCCATCCCGGAGAGCCTGACCGTGTCGATCGAGGGCGTCGAGGAGGGCACCCAGATTCTGGCCGCGGATGTGCCGTTGCCGGGCGGCGTCACCCTGGTCAGCGACCCGGAGATGCTGGTGGTCAACATCGTCGCCGCGCCGACCGCCGAGGACCTGGAGTCCGAGGGCGGCGGCGAGTCGGTCGAGGAGCAGGCCGCCGCCGCGGAAGAGGCCGGCGAGGCCGCCGAGCCGGCCGGCGAGTAGTCCGCCCCACCCGGGGAGGTTGTCATGGCCGAGCCGCTCCTGGTCGTCGGCCTGGGCAATCCCGGACCGCAGTACGCCAAGACCCGGCACAACGTCGGCTTCATGGTGGCCGACCTGCTGGCCGCCCGCATCGGTGCACCGTTCTCGGTGCACAAGAAGTCCGGGGCGGAGATCGTCACCGGACAACTGGGCGGGCGGCCGGTGGTGCTCGCCAAACCGCGGACCTACATGAACGAGTCCGGCCGTCACGTCGGGCCGCTGGCGAAGTACTACTCGGTGCCGGCGGGCCACGTCATCGTCCTGCACGACGAACTGGATATCGACTTCGGCCGGATCCGGCTCAAGATCGGCGGTGGCGAAGGCGGGCACAACGGTCTGCGCTCGATAGCGAACGCGTTGGGCACCAAGGACTTTCAACGGGTGCGCATCGGCATCGGACGCCCGCCCGGCCGTAAGGACCCGGCGGCATTCGTGCTGGAGCCGTTCAGCGCCAAGGAGCGCGACGAGGTTCCCCTGCTGTGCGAAGAGGCCGCCGACGCAACCGAACTGCTGATCCGGGTGGGCCTGAAGCCCGCGCAGAACCAGGTGCACTGACCGCTTAGGTGACCAGCGACACCGA
>JAKOYE010000167.1 GCA_029780675.1 Actinomycetes bacterium | reverse complement strand
GGTGGGGCAAGTGTGACACACGGTGTCGGGTTCATGTAAGACAGCGGAACTCCCGGTATTGATGGGTTGTCCTCGCAAGACGCCCGTCTCACCAGGGAGTTCCGCTGTCTGTTCAGTCTGCCATCGCTGGCCCGGCCAAGGTGCCGGCGGGTCCGTTCGCCCCCGGTCATCTCGGTGAATTAACCCAGATCGTGTCGTTCGACCTTGTCGATGCTGCTCTGGAGAACGCGCGCGCTGTTCAGCGTCGGGTGCGACTGCTGCCCTCGCGGGTGGTGGTGTACCTGCTGCTGGCTGGGGCACTGTTCGCTGAACTCGGCTACGAGCAGGTGTGGGCTCGGATGACCGCGGGCCTGGACGGGATCGACATCGCTGATCCGGTGTCCTCGGCTTTGGCGCAGGCCCGCCGCCGCATCGGTGTCAAGCCGCTGCGGGAGCTGTTCAACCTGGTTCGCGGCCCCGCTGCCGGCGCGGCGCGATGGCGGGGCCTGCTGGTATGCGCGATCGACGGCACCTCGATGTTCACCCCCGACACCCCGGCGAACGTGGCCGCGTTCGGCCGCGGCGGCGGCGGAAACGGCCCGTCGGGGTATCCGATGCTGCGGGTGCTGACCGTGGTCGCATGCGGCACCCGCACCGTACTCGACGCCGTCTTCGGCACCCTAAGTGTGGGCGAAACCAACTACGCACCAAAGCTTCTGGGCTGCCTCCACCACGGCATGCTGTTGCTAGCCGACCGCAACTTCGCCGCCGCAGACCTGATCGAGGCGGTCGCGGCCACCGGTGCCGACCTGCTGTTCCGAGCCAAGACCAACCGCAAAGTCCCCGTGATAGGCCACTGCGGCGACGGCTCGTGGCTCTCGCGGATCGGCACCACGACCGTCCGCGTGATCGACGCCCAGATCTTCGTACGACTCGCCGACGGCCCACCTCGCACCGAGCGCTACCTGCTGATCACCACCCTCACCGACCATCGGCGATACCACGCCGCCGACCTCGTCACCCTCTACCACCAGCGGTGGGAGATCGAAACCTCTTATCTGGAACTGAAATCCACCATCCTGGGCGGGCGGGTGCTGCGCGCCCGCACACCCGATGGGATCGCCCAGGAGATCTATGCCCTGCTGATCACCTACCAAGCGCTACGCATCGCGATATCCGAGGCCACCGGCACGGCCACCACCGACCGCGCCAGCTTCAGCATCGCCCTCAACACCGCCCGCGACCAGGTCATCCAAGCCGCCGACATCATCGCCGACACCACCATCGACTTCATCGGCAAGATCGGCCACGCCGTGCGCGACCACCCGCTCCCGGCCCGCCGCAGCAGAACCTGCCCCCGCGTCGTCAAACGCGCCATCTCCAAACACCGCGCCAAAGGCGACATCGACCGCAACAGCTACAAGATCACCATCGACGTGACCATCAACGGCAAGTTGACAACCGGCCCATAGACCTAACTGAGCGGCATTGGGCCT
>JAKOYE010000152.1 GCA_029780675.1 Actinomycetes bacterium | reverse complement strand
GAGAACGGCTCGACCCGCACGTCACGCGTCGCCTCGTAGGCAAGCAGCGTGACGAGCTCCTCGGCCAACCGCCGGAACGTCGGGCTGTCGGTGCGCTTGTCGCGCAGGTAGGTGAGCTTGTGCGAGATGAGCTGGTGGTCGGCGACGTGGACGCGCATGAGCGAAACTTACCGCGTGACCCCCCAACCCCACTCGCCCGTCACCCCTGCGGCGGGTCCGGTCCCGCATCCTCGGTATGCCGGGTGGCTGGCTCACGCACTCGACCTCGCCCGAGCGGCGGGTCAGGCCGGCGAGGTCCCGGTCGGTGCGGTGGTGGTGGACCGCGATGGCGTAGTGGTGGGGGTCGGCGCGAACGCCCGGGACGAGTCTGGCGACCCGACCGCCCACGCAGAGATCCTCGCCCTGCGAGCGGCGGCACGGCATACCGGGTCGTGGCGGTTGCCGGAGAGCACGCTGGTGGTGACCTTGGAGCCCTGCGTCATGTGCGCGGGGGCGATCGTCGCCGCGCGGGTGCGGACCTTGGTGATCGGGGCGTGGGACCCGAAGGCGGGCGCATGCGGATCGGTGTGGGACCTCGTGCGCGACACTCGGGCCAACCACTGGGTCGAGGTGGTCGGCGCGCTCGATGAGGAGGGGTGCGGCGAGGTGCTGCGGGCGTTCTTCCGGGAGCGGCGCGCGTGAGTGGTGGGGAGTGGGTGCTGCTCGGCGCTGCGGCCCTGTTGATCGGGATCTCCAAGACGTCGGTCGGGGGGTTGGCGGCGATCGCAGTGGCGGTGTTCGCGTCGGTCATGCCGGCCAAGGAGTCGACGGCTGCGGTGTTGTTGTTGTTGATCGCGGGCGACGTGGTCGCGGTGGCGCGGTATCGGCGAGGGGCCGATTGGGGGCTGCTGCGGCGGTTGTTGCCGAGCGTGCTGCCCGGGTTGGCGCTGGGGGCGGTGTTTCTGTGGTTCGTGTCGGACACCGTGGTGCGGCGCAGCATCGGCGGGTTGATCGCCGTGATGGTGATCGTCCAACTCTGGCAGCGTCGCCGGGGCGGCATGACCGCAGCTGCGGGCGGTGGGGGCGGCGGCGCTGATGCCGACAGCGCGACTGGGGCGGGCGGCATACCTGAGGTTGGGGGGTCGGGCACGCCCGTGAGCCGAGCCGAGCACCCGCTGGCGGCGGTGGCTGCGGGCGTGCTGGCGGGGTTCGCGACGATGACCGCCAACGCCGCGGGGGCGGTGATGACGCTCTATCTGCTGGCGATGCGGGTGGAGAAGATGCGGTTCATCGGGACGAGCGCGTGGTTCTTCCTCATCGTCAACGTGTCGAAGCTGCCGTTCTCGGCGTCGCTGGGGCTGTTCCCGGCCGAGACCCTGCGGCTGTCCGCGCTGCTCGCGCCGGTGGTGTTGGTCGGGACGTGGCTGGGGATCTTGTTGCTGCGGCGGCTGAGCCAGCTGACCTTCGAGCGGGCGGCGCTCGCGGGGTCGGTCGTTGCGGCGGTCGCGCTGTTGGTGCGCTGACGGGCGGCGCAGGCTCCCGATTTCAGGGCGGGGTGTCCGCTCCGGTAACCTCGTCCGCGGTGGCGTGTCCGAGCGGCCTAAGGAGCACGCCTCGAAAGCGTGTGTGGGCGGAAGTCCACCCAGGGTTCGAATCCCTGCGCCACCGCCAGTGCTGGACCTGCAGTATCGCTAGCAGCCCGAACCCTCGCCGGTTCGGGCTGTTGGTCGTTTCGGGGTGTGTGAGTGGCAACTTGGGGCTGTTGGCGCAGCAGCGATTCATGACGTCGCCGATGAAGTCGCCGCTGGTGTCGTTGGGACAGCAGTAGCGACGACTTCATGGGCGACTCCATCCGCCGGCTTGGCCACGTTCCCCGGAACTCATGAGTCCCCTGCCAGGCGGTGGGGCTTAGGCGACGGTGACGGGGCGCAGGCGCCGGACGGTCCAGGTGCGCTGGCGGTGGGCGGCATACATGGTCACCAGCAGCGACCCCACCAAGGTGAGGACGAGAGCGGTGATGTCGGTGCCGAGACCGTCGGTGGCTCCCGCGACGACCCGCCGGAGCGCGTCGACCGCGTAGGTGAGGGGCAGGACATCGTGCAGCCAGCCGAAGAAGCCCGGTGCGGTGGCGACCGGATAGGTGCCACCCGCCGACGCCAACTGCAGCCCGGCGAGGATCACCGCGACGAACCGACCCGGTGCGCCAAGCAGGCCGACGAGGGCCTGGTTCATGGCCACGAAGGTCAGCCCGATGAGCATCCCGACCCCGATGAGCCCCCACGTCGAGGCGGCGCCGATGCCGATCCAGAACTGCAGGACCAACGCCAGCGCAGCGCCCTGAGCGGCGCCGAGCAGCGCGCCCGGCAGATATCCGGCGAGCGCCACCAGCGGCGACGGGGCGCCCGAGGCGAGCGCCCGCGGCGACAGCGGACGCAGCAGCAGGTAGATGGCGAGCGAGCCGACCCACAGGGCCAAGGCCATGAAGTAGGGAGC
>JAKOYE010000147.1 GCA_029780675.1 Actinomycetes bacterium | reverse complement strand
ACGGTATCCGGTCACCGCTCGTCATCGCTCCCGTAACGGTTGAATAAACGCCACACGTGTCACTCTGATTCACTTGCGCCACACCCCTACCGTCGGCGGCAGACCAATCGTCGAAGGAGTGGGAGCACCATGTCACGGTTCACAAAGCTGTTCGCCGCCAACACAATTGCGGCCGCCGGGCTGTGCTCGGCCGCCCTCGCCATGAGCGCGTCCGCCGCCGCGGACCCGGCCGCTCCGCCGGCCGTGCCGGCGATCCCGCCGGCGCTGGGGATGATCCAGCAGTTCGCCACCAATCCGGCCAGCATGGGTGCAGTCCTGCAGACCGCCGCCACCGCGCTGGGTGGGGCCTCGCAGATCATCGGGGGCCCCGCGACCTCGACGCTGCCGATCTCCCCGATCCCGGGCGCGCCGGGCACCGTGCCCGGCACCCTGCCGGGTACCGCGCCGGTGACAGAACCGGCGGCGACTCCCCCGGTGGGACCCGGCGCCGCACTGGTCCCGCTGCTCAACCAGCTGGGCGTGCCGGGCAACCTGGCCAACCTGACGCCGTCGTCGATGCCGTTCCCGGTCCAGATCGGCGACAGCCTCGGCATCGCCCCGGCGCCACCGGCGGCTCCGGTGACCACCCCGATCGCGACCGCACCGCAGCCGCTGGCCCCGCCGACCGGTGGAGTCGCCAGCCAGCTGCCGCTGCTCGACGCCCTGCCCTGACCCCGACGCCCTGACCGCCTGCCGTACGTCTGACCAACGAGGGAGTTACCCGTGCTGGACATCGCCAAACTGAGCACCGGCCTGACCGCTATGGGCGCGGCCGTGGCCGTCATCGCCTCCGTGGCGATGAGCCCGGTGGCGGCGGCCGACCCATCGATTCCGCTCGATCCGGGCCAGCTGCCCGGGCTGGAGGCCGTCCAGAGCCTCAGCCCGGTTGTCCAGGCGGCGGCGGCCAACCCTGCCTCGGCGCAGGAACTGCTGCTGGCCGCCGCCTCCCAGTTGGCGGGCAACGCCACCACCCCGGAGGGGTCGATGGCGCTCGCGCAGGCGGTCACGCGTTTCGTTCAGGAGGGCGGCGCGGCGGGCCCGGTCCTGAACCCGCCGTCAGCGGTGGTCACCCAGCAGGCCATGACGGGCCCGGCACACGGCACCGCGCCGCTGCTGACACCCGGCCCCGGCAACGGACCCATTCCGCTGGAGCAGCACGTCCCCGCACCCGGCGCGCTCCCCGGCACCGAGGCGCACCTGCCCGCCGGTATCAACCCCGAGCACGCGGTGGGGCCGGCCCCGGAAGCCGCTCCCCTCGCCGCCCCCGCCGCGGGTGCGATGCCGGAGGTTCCGGTGCATGTTCCCGCTCCGGCAGCAGCCCCGGTGTCCAACGCGACCGGCGCCCCGCCGGCGTCTCCGCCCGCGCCCGGACCCGCGCCCGCGGCGGCCGCACCGTCGTTCGACCCCAACACCCCGCCGACGCAGGACTTCATGTATCCGTCAATCAGCAACGGTTGCCAGAAGGACGGCGGCAACGTCATCGCGACGGCGATCTCGGTCGCCGGACCGGCCAAGATCCCCGCTCCGGGCCCCGGACCCGGCCAGACGGCCTACGTGTTCACCGCGGTGGGCACCCCGGCCCCGGCCGCCGAACAGAAACTGCCGCTCAACGTCACGTGGGTGAACCTGACCACCGGCAAGTCGGGCAGTGCCACCCTCAAGCCCAACCCGGCGATCAACCCGCAGGGCCCGACGACGCTGACCGCGATCGTCGACACCGGTTCGGGCAGCATCATGTCCACGATCTTCGGCCAGGTCACCACCCTCGACAAGCAGTGCACCTTCATGCCGACCATCGGTTCCAGCGTGGTGCCCTGACCCTGCTCACGCCGGGCTAGGCTGGCGTCCATGGAGCCGCTGGCGGCGATGGACACCTTGATGCTGGTGGCCGAAAACGTCGGCAGCGCAATGCATGTCGGCGCGCTGCTGATCCTCTCGCCGCCGCTGGACGTCGCACCGGACGCCACATCGAGTTACGTCGACGAGCTGTACCGGGACAGTCTGACCGGGCCGCACGATCTCGAACCCCGGCTGCGCCGGTATCCGCACCGCGGCCTGGAGACCGGCGGGGTGTGGGTGTGGCGCGAAGCGGCCGAGGTGGACCTGCGCCGCCACCTCCGCCGGACGACCCTGCCACCCGGATCCGACCGGGAGTCGCTGTGGAAGTTGGTCTCCGAACTGCACAGCGAACGTATGGACATGGCCGCGCCGCTGTGGACCAGTTGGCTGATCGACGGCTTCGACACCGGCGGCGTGTTCGCGCTCTACATCAAGGTGCACCACATCGTGGTCGACGGTGTCGGCGGACTGCGGATGATCGCCGATTCACTGTCAGCAGACCCCGACCGGCGCGGGATGCCGCCGTTCTATGCCGACAAGGGGGCCGACAAGGGGGCCGACGGGGGCGGCGAGAAGGAGACGGACGAGCCCACCGGCGAGCACCGTGCCGGCTGGCGGCTACCCAACCCGCTGGCCGGGGTCCGCGCCGTCGCCGAGGCGGTCGCCGCCGGGCTGGATCTGACCCGCCGGGTGGCCACTGCCGAGGTGGCCATCATGGTGGGCAGCCTGACCAGCGACGCGGTGGTGACACCGCTGGAAGCGCCACATACCCGCTTCAACTCCAGGCTGGGACCGCGGCGGGCGGCCACCGGGACGAGCCTGCCCAGGAACCGGATCCACGCCGTGCGGCACGCCGCCGGTGTGAGCGCCAACGACGTCGTCACCGCAGTGATCTCGGGTGCCCTGCGCCACTGGCTGATCGACACGGACGAACTTCCACCGCGGTCGCTGGTGGCGATGTGCCCCGTGTCGGTCCGCACCCGGGACGCGGCGGGCACCGCGACGGCAGGTAACCGGTTCGGCCTAGGGCTGTGTCCGCTGGGCACCGACCTCGCCGACCCGGCCGACCGTCTGGCTCTCATCCACGAGGCGATGTCGCGGATCAAGCATCAGGTCGCCGAGAGAGGCGCCGACGCGATGCTCGTCGTCATGGGCCCGGCGATCGGGTCGACGGTGGTGTTGCCGCTACTGCCGTTCGGCGCCGTCGTGCCGCCGAGTTGCAACCTGGCGATCTCCAACGTCCCCGGCCCGGCCGCGGACCTGTACCACAACGGCGCGCACGTCGATGAAATCTACCCGGTGTCAACGGTATTCGACGGGATGGGGCTGAACGTGACCGTCTGCTCCTATGCCGACCGGATCGAGGTTGGCTACGTAACCGACGCGGACCTGATGGACGACGTCGCCGCTTTGGTGCCCCTCACCCAGGCGGCGCTCACCGAACTCGCGACAGCGGTCGGGGTCAGTACGCCATGAACAGGATGTGCTCGCGTTCGTACTCCATCCCCGGGTGCGCATCGGCCAGGTGCTTCTGAGCCAGTGCGACCAGGTCGTCCTCGTCCTTACCCCGGATGGCCTCACCGCACGGGCAGTTCAGATGGGTCTTCATGTCGGCTCCTTTGGGGATTTCGCTGTGGCCTTCACAGCGGATTGCGCTGTGGACTTCGCAGCGGCCTTCATCTTCTTCTTGTACTCCCGCACCTGCTCCAGTGAACCCCTATCCACCACATCGGCGATGGACATCCGGGCGTCGGGATCGCCGTAGTCACCGGCGGCATCCCGCCATCCCGGCGGATTGACCCCGTACTGCTTGCCCAGGAGCGCCAGAAAGATCCGCGCCTTCTGTTCCCCGAACCCGGGAAGCGCCTTGAGCCGGCGCAAGACCTCCGGACCGTCAGGGCACCCGGCGGTCCAGATCGCGGCCGCATCGCCGTTGTATTCGTCGGCGACCACCCGCGCCAGATCCTGAATCCGCTTGGCCATCGACCCGGGAAACCGATGAACCGCTGGGGTTTGCGCACACACGGCGACGAACTTCTCCGGGTCGTAGCCCGCAATGGCGCGCGGGTCGAGACCGCCGAGTCGGTCGGCGAGCTTGCGCGGCCCGGCGAAGGCGGTCTCCATCGGAATCTGCTGGTCCAGGAGCATGCCGAGCAGCAGGGCGAAGGGATCGTCTTCGAGTAGCTGGTCAGCCTCTGGGTCCTGGGTGAGACAGAGCTTCCTCATGGGACCCATTTAACAGCCTGACTAACAGCGCGGGACCTCCCCGGCCCGGCGCGGGTGAACCCGACAGCCAGCGCTCCGAACGCGAATCGTGACGGATACACGGACAAGGACGCACCGCGTGAGGGATTCTTGGACAGCGGCAGTTGCGCGACGGGTCATAACCACTCCACGCTGCTGCCGTCCACCACCACGAGGAGGTCGCGTGACCGACAATCCCGCGCCGACGCAGCCGCCGATCCCGCCCAAGTCGGAGTACCTGGCCGTGCAGGCCAGCCCGGAGTTCGCCGAGTTGCGGCGCGCACTGCGGCGCTTCGTCTTTCCGACGACGATCTTCTTCCTGATCTGGTACGCCACCTACGTGCTGCTGGGCGCCTTCGCCCATGACTTCATGGCCACCAAGGTGTGGGGGAACATCAACGTCGGACTGTTGCTCGGACTCGCCCAGTTCGTCACCACGTTCCTGATCACGGGCCTTTACATCCGGTTCGCCAACCGGGAACTCGACCCGCGGGCCGCGGCCATCCGCGCCGGGATGCATTGGGCGCAGTGACCACCACGGTGCTGGCGGCGGGCCAGCTTGGCAACCCCGCCATCAACATCGGCATCTTCGTCGCCTTCGTCATCGTCACGCTGGCGATCGTCATCAAGGTGAGCAGTCGCAACACCAACGCGACCGAGTACTTCACCGGCGGCCATGCGTTCACTGGTCGACAGAACGGCGTCGCGATCGCCGGGGACTACCTGTCCGCGGCCAGCTTCCTGGGCATCGCCGGCGCGATCGCCGTGTACGGCTACGACGGTTTCCTCTACTCGATCGGGTTCCTGGTGGCCTGGCTGGTGGCGCTGCTGCTGGTGGCCGAACTGCTGCGGAACACCGGCAAATTCACGATGGCCGACGTGCTGAGCTTCCGGCTCAAACAGAAGCCCGTCCGGCTTGCGGCGGCCATCTCCACGATGACGGTGTCGTTGTTCTACCTGCTCGCGCAGATGGCGGGTGCGGGTGGTCTGGTCGCGCTCCTGCTCGACATCAACAGCCGCTTCGCCCAGTCCATCGTCATCGCCATCGTCGGCGTGCTGATGATCGTCTACGTCCTGATCGGCGGGATGGCCGGCACCACCTGGGTGCAGATCATCAAGGCGGTGCTGTTGATCGCCGGGGCGGGGTTCATGACCGTCCTGGTGCTGGCCAAGTTCGGCCTGAACATCTCGGAGATCCTGGGCCGGGCCCAGGAGATGGTCACGCAGTCCACCAACAAGGGTGTCGCCAGCCGCGATGTGCTGGCCCCGGGCGCCCAGTACGGAACGTCGACCGCCTCGAAGATCAACCTGCTGTCGCTGGGCATCGCGCTCGTCCTGGGTACCGCCGGCCTGCCGCACGTCCTGATGCGGTTCTACACCGTACCCACCGCCAAGGAAGCCCGGCGTTCCGTGGTCTGGGCGATCGGCCTGATCGGCGCCTTCTACCTGTTCACCCTGATCCTGGGCTACGGCGCCGCCGCGCTGGTCGGGCCCGACACGATTCTCGCGGCGCCGGGCGGGCAGAACTCCGCCGCGCCTCTGCTGGCCTTCGAACTCGGCGGCACCATCCTGCTCGGCGTGATCTCGGCGGTGGCCTTCGCGACGATCCTGGCGGTGGTCGCGGGCCTGACCATCACGGCGTCGGCGTCATTCGCCCACGATGTGTACGCCAGCGTGCTCAAGTCGCACAAGGTGACCGAGGACGAGCAGATGCGGGTCTCCCGCATCACCGCCGTCGTCCTCGGCGTCCTGGCGATCGGCTTGGGCATCCTGGCCAACGGTCAGAACGTGGCATTCCTGGTGGCACTGGCGTTCGCGGTGGCCGCCTCGGCAAACCTGCCGACGATCCTCTACTCGCTGTACTGGAAACGGTTCAACACCCGCGGCGCGCTGTGGAGCATGTACGGCGGACTGATCTCCTGCATCGTGCTGATCGTGTTCTCCCCCGCGGTGTCGGGAACGAAGACCTCGATGATTCCGGGCGCGGACTTCCAGTGGTTCCCGCTGTCCAACCCCGGCATCGTCTCGATCCCGCTGGCGTTCCTGCTGGGGATCGTCGGGACGCTGACCTCGCGGGACACCGGTGACCCGGCGATCAACGCCGAGATGGAGGTTCGCTCGCTGACCGGAGTGGGCGCCGAGAAGGCCACCCACCACTGAGTCGCGCTGGAGTCAGCCGCCGCTCTTGCGGCGGAACTCGCGACGGTTGCCGGCCGGGCCGTGCGCGCGGGACTGGGCGCTGCCCCCACCGCGGTGCGCGGCACTGCCGGCGGCCCTGGTCTGCTTACGCTGCAACGCCTCCAGGAACTTGCGCTTGTTCTCGGCGACATCGTCCGACGGGGTGTCACCAGTGTCGTTCGACGTGGGTTCCGTGGCGTCCTCTGACGCTGGTTCGGCCATAGCGGAAGGCTACCGCCGGGCACCCAGAAATCGGGAACCGCGAAGTGCCCAGCGCTCCCCTCAGCGCAATCCGGGCGGCATCCCGTAGAGGTGCGAGACCGGCATCCGGAGGAGCACCCGTCGATCGGTAACCATCGCCCGCCGATAGTCATCCCAGTCCGGATGCTCCCCGGCGACGTTGCGGTACAGCGTGATCAGGGACTCCACCGTCTCATCGAAGGGGTCCTCCGCCGGGGGGCTCAGTGCGGCGTCGCCCTCGGCTACCGCATAGGACCAGCCGTCATCGCTGCTGACCAGCAGCGAGGCCCGCGGATCGCGGCGCAGGTTGCGGGTCTTGGCCCGCGCTTCGGTGATCGACACCTCGATCGTCGTGGTGCGCGGATCGAAGTGGTAGGTGACGTTGGACAACTGCGGGCGGCCGTCCCGCTTCAGGGTCGCCAGCACGCCGAGAGAGTTGTCGGCGATCAACGCCAGGAGTTTGTCGTCGAACACCCGCCGGGTCATGAGACGAGCCTACGTCGGTAGCGTCACCGCGGTGGGCGCATACACAGCGACTCCGCGGTGAACGAGTACGCGGCGTTCCTGCGCGGCGTCAACGTCGGTGGGGTGAACCTGAAGATGTCCGAGGTGGCAGCCGCCCTTCGCTCCGCCGGGTTCGAGGACGTGCGAACCATCCTCGCCAGCGGGAATGCGGTGCTCACGGCGTCCTGCGGCGCGCAGGAGGTCCGCACCACGGCCGAGGCCGTCCTGCGCAGCCGGTTCGGGTATGACGCCTGGGTCCTGGTGTACGGGATGGCGACGGTCCGATCGATCGTCGACGGATTCCCGTTCGAACCGGAAGTCGACGGACACCATTCCTACGTGACGTTCGTCAGCGACCCCGCCGTTCTCGACGAATTGGCCGGCCTGGCGCTCGGGGCCGGCCAGGAGGAGAAGTTCGCCCGCGGCGACGGCGTCGTCTACTGGCAGGTACCCCGGTCGGCGACGTTGTCCTCCACGATCGGACGGACGATGGGCAATCGCCGCTACAAGTCGTCGACCACCACCCGCAACCTGCGGACGCTGGCCAAAGTCCTGCGCGGGTAGGTTGGATGTGGTGACAGATCGCACCTCCGAATCCGCTGACCTCACCGGGGTTTCCGAGACCGCGTTGCTGACGCTGAACGGCCGGGCCAGCCAGGCCGCGTTGCCCGATGCGATCCTCTCCGACCCGATGGCCATCCGGTTGCGCGATGCCATGGCCACCACCTTCGGTGTCGACTACGAGAAGTTCGGTCGGCGCGGCCAGGAGATGGCGCTGCGCTCACTCGCCGTTGACCGCTGCACGAGCGACTACCTGCGCCGCTACCCGAAGGCGACCGTCGTGGCGCTCGCCGAAGGCTTCCAGACCAGCTTCTGGCGCTTGGAGAGCGCGGTGCCCGATCCGCAGTTCCGCTGGATATCGGTCGACCTGCCACCGGTGATCGAACTGCGCGAGCGCATGCTGCCGGCGTCACCGCGCATCACCAACGTGGGCCAGTCGGCGCTGGACTACAGCTGGATGGACCGGGTCGACACCGAGAACGGGGTGTTCATCACCGCCGAGGGCCTGCTGATGTACCTGCAGCCTGACGAGTCGATGGACCTGATCCGCCAGTGCGCCAAGCGCTTTCCTGGCGGTCAGATGTTCTTCGACCTACCGCCGACCATCGTCAAGAGAGTCGCCCCCAACGGCATTCGGGCGAGTAGGCAGTACCGGGTGCCGCCGATGCCGTTCAGCCTGTCGATCAACCAGTTGCGGGCACTGGTCGGCGCCGTCCCCGGGCTCAAAGCCGTGCACGACGTACCGATGCCGCGGGGGCGCGGATTCATGTTCAAGACCCTGTTCCCGGCGATCTGGCGATTCGGTCCGCTGAAGCCGTTCCGGGGGGTCTACGCCCTGCTCGAGTTCGGCTGATTCAGCCGAACTCGGCATCCAGATAGCGCCGCGCCTCGTCATGCCCCAGGCCCAGCGCACGGGCCGTTTCGGCGTAGGCACGGGCGGCGGCCGCCATCGCCGCGTCGGTCGGGTCGCGGCGCGCGACGAAACTCCCCTGGCGGCCGCGGGTTTCGACGACGCCGGCGGTCTCCAGTTCCCGATAGGCGCGGGCAACGGTGTTCACCGCCAGACCGAGTTCGCCGGCCAACTCTCGGACGGTGGGCAACTTGGCACCGGCCGGCAGGCGGCCGTCCCGAACCGCCTCGATCACCCCGAGGCGCACCTGATCGAAGATCGCCGCACCGGATCGACCGTTCACCTGAAGCCACTCGGCTAACTGCGACACAGGTCCCAGTATGGCCCACCGATGACCCGCTTCGGGGCACTCCCGACGGGTTTGCCATGTGCAAACGCGCAGCTAAACACGTATAATTCGGGTCACGAGGCGGTCACTCAGGCGGCCGTTCATTCGCGCTCTGGGTTCGCGTTTCACTGCGGGGGGCTAGTGCCGACCGATCATGAAAGGGCACTGGGTTGACCGATTCCACTCGCATACGGATCGCGGTTTTCAGCGGGGCGGGGATCTCCGCCGAGAGCGGGGTGCCCACCTTCCGAGACGACGAGACCGGACTGTGGTCGAAGTACGACCCCTACGAAATCGCCAGCACCGACGGCTGGCAGAAACACCCGGAGCGGGTGTGGGCCTGGTACCTGTGGCGCCATCACCTGGTCAAGGAGGTCCAACCCAACCCCGGCCACGACGCGGTGGCGATGTGGCAGGACTACGCCGACGTCACCGTGATCACCCAGAACGTCGACGACCTCCATGAGCGTGCCGGCAGTCGCACCGTTCACCATCTGCACGGCAGCCTGGCCGAATTCTGGTGCGACACCTGCGGTTCCCGCTACCACGGCCCGGTGCCCGATATGCCCGAACCGGTGTTGGAGAAGGAACCCCTGCGATGTGAGTGCGGGGGCTTGATCCGGCCGGGGATTGTC
>JAKOYE010000145.1 GCA_029780675.1 Actinomycetes bacterium | reverse complement strand
GCAGCGACTCGGCGCCCTTGCCGACGTGGGTGGCAAGGTGTTTCTTCAGCGCGGGCCGGATGTGTGGTGGCACGTTCACGGTGCGGATACCCGCCGAGGTCTTCGGCTCGCCGACGTGCACGGTGCCGTCGCGGTAGGTGACGGCCCTGCGGACGTGCAGGGCGCTGCAATCGGGTTCGATGTCCTTGCGCCGCAGCTCCGAGGTCTCACCCCAGCGCAGGCCGCACCAGGCCGCCAGCGTCACCGTCATTTGCAGGGGAGCGGGCATCTTCTTGGCGAGCTTGTCCAGTTCGGCCGGTGTGAGCACGTCGACCTGGTGGCGGCGTTTGGTCTGCGATGCCTTGGCGATGCGGCAGGGGTTGCCGTCGAGCAGTTCGTCGGCCACCGCGGTGGCGCATATCGCGTGAAGCAGTGAGTAGGCGTGTGCGTTGCGGGTCGGCGTCTCAGCGCCGAGGTCGGAGTGCCATTCGCGGATGCGGGCCGGGGTGAGCTTCACCAGCTTCGTGTCGCCGAGGTCGGGCAGGATGAGCCGGTCGAGCATCGACTTGTAGAGCTGCTTGGTGCGCGGGCGCAGCTTGCGCTGCTCGAGCCAGCGGTCGGCGTACCTCTCCAGTGTGATGCCGTCGGAGCGTTCCACCGCACCCCAGGTGCCGAGGTCTATCTTGCGGCGCTCGGCGGCCAGCCACCCCTCGGCGTCGACCTTTGCGGCGAACGTGGCCGGTGCTTTGTGCAGCCGCGCATCCGGGCCGATGTAGGCGGCCTGGTAGCGGCCGGAGGGGAGTTCCCGCAGTCGGCCGAACCCGCGTTTGTTGCCTGCCATCGTGATGATGCCCCCATTCATGCCGTGCAAGATTCGTGCAACATAAACGTACACTCATGTCCGACAGTGTCCTATACTGTCAGTTGGGGAAAGTGCTTGATACCGCAGGTGAGGGCACCGAAACCGCAGATAGAAGAATCAGCCACGCCGCGTCGGCAATCAGGTTCAAATCCTGTCAGCCCGAC
>JAKOYE010000123.1 GCA_029780675.1 Actinomycetes bacterium | reverse complement strand
TCGGTGAACCGGGCACCGTCGCCGCGCGGCCATCGGACCTGGGTGTGGTCGCCATCGTGATTCCAGCCTATCGAGGTGCAGATGGCCGAGTAGGGTGCGCCTTCGTGACGCGACATGTGATGACCTTTTCCGGCGAACCCGAACCGGTCCTGTCCCAGCGCCGATGACACTCACCTCGTTGCCGCGGAGGGTGTTTCGCGGTGCCAGCGCACGCGTGCTCGTGTCGGTCCTGGTGGTGCTGCTCGTCGCGGCCAGTGCGGGAGGGTATGCCCTCAGTCGGCGGGCGACGTTTCAGGAGAGTCACTTCGGTGACTTCAGTCGTCCGGACCGGGTGGATCTGCTGGTCTGGGTGACTCGGATCGACACCGCCGCCTACACGTTGTCGATGACGGTCAGGATGCGTCCCTCGGGTGCCTTGGCCGACGGAACCGGGAATTTCGCCGCCGATGCGACCCTGCTCACCAGTGCGGTCGGCAACGTGAAGACGGCCATCAGGAAGGGTGATCTACCGCCCGATATCGATCAGCGGATAGGCATGGTCGGCGCCGCGACGGACTATCCCTTCGACCAGTATTCGACGTTCGTCGACCTGCACGTGATGGGCGCTGACGGCAGGGAACTTCCCACGACGATCACGCTGCTCAACACCGATCCCTTCTTCCGGGCCGCCACCGCTGAGGCGACCAGTCCGTGGGACACCGCGGCGATCGAGTTCACGGCGCGCCGCAGTGAACCGATGAAAGTGTTCGCGCTGTTCATCATGGCGCTGATGCTGGGACTTGCCGGCGCGGCGGCGGTGGCGGCCTACTACGTTCTCCGGCCGAAGCGGGGCCTGCACTTCTCAGCCTGTTCGATGCTGGCGGGAATGTTGTTCGCGCTCATCCCCCTGCGCAACGCCGTGCCGGGAAGCCCACCCGTCGGCTCCATCATCGACTTCGCGTCGTTCTTCATCGCCGAAGCCGTCATCTCCATCTCCTTGATCTCGTGCATCGTTCTCGGCTACCGATACGAGAGGGATATCGAACGCGCGGCGGAGGCGTAAGGCAGAGGCTTTAGGCAGGGGCTCAGGGCAGGCGCAGTTCGATCTCGAAGGCCAGGCATAGCTCGGCCAACTCCCGTGGCCGATGCAGCGACAAGCCCGTTCGGTCCTCGATGCGTTTGAGCCGGTGCCGCACGGTGTTCGGATGGCAGAAGAGCGTTTCGGCGGTGGTGTTGACCGAGCCCCCGCAGGCCATCCAGGCGCGGAAGGTCGCAACCAGGGTCTCCCTTTCATGGGCATCGAGGTCGGCGAATCCGGCGAACACCGCCGAGGAGATTCGTTTCATCACCCGGGGCGCACTGACCGCGGCGATCGCCAACGGGTCGGACTCGAACGCGGTGAGCATCGAGCCGTCCGGGCGCTCGGCGGACATCGCGATCCGCGCATAGGTGACCGCGTCGGACACCTCGGTCAGGTCGCCGAAGTGGGAACTGACGCCGATCGGCGCGGCGGCGACGCGTGAGAGGGTTTGGGTGAGTATCTCGAACTTCCGGTCGGTGTCCACGTGGACCAGACCGATCTGCAGGTCCGGCAACAGCCGCCAGGCAGAAGCGATATCGGCGCTGCTGAGCTTCGACTCGATACCCGGCAGGGCCGACCTTCCCACCGCCGCGCACTGCGCGGCCACGACCACATAGGGTCCGCGCGCCGGAATCCGCAACAGGGTGGCGATCTCCCACAGGGTGCTCTGCTTGACGATCCGACCCTCGATGAGCGCTTCGACGAGTGCTGCCCGTTCCGCCTCCTGAGTCAGCATCAGGCGGGTCGCCTCGTCCCGGTAGGCGCTGACGGTGGCATCGGTCAGGACGTCCTGCGCCATCCAGATCCGGGCCGTCGCGCGGATCAACGCCTCCGGGGTGATGTCGGGCCGTTGAGCGGCGAGGGCGACGATCTCCTCCCAGATCAGCCGGCAGCCGATGCGATACGCCGCCATCAGCGTCGGTAACGGGACGCCGGCGCGCGCTCCCTCGCACCCACTGCTGGCGGCCGCCGTGGTGTCGAAGACGGCGGCGCTGGTCAGTCCCGCGAACAGGAAGCGCACGTTCTCCGTGCAGTCCTGCTGGACTTCGCCCCGGGTGAACCGGCCCGACTCGTGATACAAGGCGACCTCCCGCCAGACCGTGTCCGCTACCAGCGCACCCAGATCGGCGCACCTGCTGACCAATTCGGCCTGGATCGCGGCGATCTGCGCTTCCAGAGGGGCTGCCGCCATGGGTTAGAGCGTACGACCGGCCGCTCCGTGCCAGGCTGTCACGGAATACAACGACCAGGTTGATTCCGTGTGAGTGGCCACAACCTCGCCCGCGCCGGTCCGGCGGATACTGCTGTGATGCGAGACGGTCACTCGGGCTGATGGGCGTGGCTGAGCCGCCGACTCTCCCCGTCGCGTCGATCGGGCGTTACGAACTGTGGATGCTTGCGCAGGCGGCACTGGGATTCGTCGCCTACGGCGGGATCATGTTCCTGATACCGCTGCATGTGCTCGCCGAAGGGGGAACCCCCGGAGACACCGGTTCGGTAGTCGCCTTGATCGGGCTGCTCGGCCTGGCCGGGCCCTTCATCGGGAGCCTGGCCGACCGGTTCAACGCCTACCGAAGCCTGCAGATCACCTCCCTGGGCCTCACCGCCCTCGCGGCCCTGATGTTCGCCTTCGCGCGTGAGCCGTTGCTGTGGCTGGTCGCGGCCGGCCTGCTGGGACTGGGCATGAGCGGAACGGTGGTCATCAACACCACCTTCGTGGTCGGAGCGGGGTTCGACCACGAGACCCAGTCCGGCAAGCTCGCGCTGCTGCAACTGAGCCTGCCCGCCGGGCAGGTCCTCGGACTGGCGGCGGTCTCGGGCCTTGCCGCCGCGGATCTCAGCATCCGCACCATTTTGGTCATCCTGGGTATCGCCGGGCTGGTGTTCACCGTCGGAGTCGCGTTCCTGAATCGCGCTGCCGCCCAACGGGTCGTCTCCGCCGCGGCGCCGACCAGCCATCCCGACGCACAATCGACACCCCGGGTCTCCCTGCGCAGCGTGCTGCTGTCGCAGTTCGGCCTCGTCCTGGCGTTGACCTTCCTGGTCTTCGCCAGTTCGGAGGCTATCGAGAGCCAGTACGCCAGTTACATGGGTGCGGTCTTCGGAATCGATCCGGAGGTGAGTGCGGCCGCGCTGTCGGTGATCATGCTGATCACGATCCCGTTGTATCTGGTTGCGGGCCGCTGGACGGCCAATTCCGGTCCCCGGATTCCGTTCCTGGTCAGCGCCGCCGCGCGGGCGGGGGCCGGGTTCGGACTGCTGCTGCTGCCGGGATCGGCCTGGCCCGTCGCGCTGATTCTGTTCGGCATCACCATGTTCGTCTTCCCGTTGTTCGAACTCACCGCGGCGGTTCTGGTTTCGCAGACGTCGCCCATCGGCCAGGGCGCCGCACAGGGCGGTTCGATGGCCGCCTACGCCATGGGTTCCATCGTGGGAGCGATCGTCGCCGGATGGATGGCCGAGAAATACGGCTTCGCCTCCCTGGCGTGGATCGTCCTCGTCGGGGCCGGGGCGGCCACGGCTATCGGGGTGGCGCTATTGCGTTCGCCCCGCCCCGATCGCCCGGAGAGCGCACTACCCCTTGAGCCCAACCGATAACGAGAAACACCGGAGGAAGCGTTGAACGGCAACGGAAACGACCGGACCTACGATCCGCGGCACGGCAGCGCGGACTGGCTGTTCCAGAACGGCACCATCTACACGGTCGATGCGGAACAGCCCACCGCCGAGGTCGTCGCGGTGCGGGGCAGGGAGATCGTCTACGTCGGCGATGCCGACGGTGCTGCCGATTGGCGTGGACCGAACACCAGGGTCGTCGATCTTGCCGATCGGATGCTGCTGCCCGGATTCATCGACGGGCACGATCATCTGGCTTCGCTCGGCATCACCAAACTCGGGGTGAACATCGGGGGACTCCACGGTAAGGACGCCGTTCTGCAGGCCATCCGGGAATGGATCGCCACTCAGCCCGCAGATGCGCCGCTTCGGGGTCACGGGTGGGCGACGCGCAGCACCTTCGGCGCGGAGCATCCCCGAAGGGAATGGCTCGATGAGGTCACCGGCGATCGTCCGATGTACGTGCTCAACGCCGATATGCACGAAACCTGGTTCAACACCGCCGCGATGAAGGCCGCCGGTATCAGCGCCGAAACGCCGGATCTGCAACCCGGCGTGCAGTTCCTGCATCGCGATCCCGACGGCACACCCTCCGGCCTTGCCGTCGAGGGCGCGTCGCTTCCGATCCTCATCGCCTGCGGCATGACCTCGCCCGAATCCATCCGGGAGGCACAACGGCGAACCCTCGACGTCGCCCCCGCGATGGGGATGACGACCTATGTCGACTGCGGGATGCTCGTCGGCGTGAAGAACGCCGCCGCCGCACCGGTGTGGGTGGGTCTGATCGACCGCGACAACGCCGGTGATCTGCCCGTGCGGATCGTCGGCACGGTGTGGACCCGCGCCGAGGAGGACGACCCGGCGGCCATCGCGGCCGAACTGGTCGACTGGAGTAGCAGGTTCCGCTCCGAACACGTCCAGATCAAGGCCTGCAAGATGTGGACCGACGGCACCTTCCCCAACGGCAGCGCCAAGCTGCTCGAACCCTTCTGCGACGACTCGCCCGGGGGTGACAGCATGCTGCTGTCGCCCGAACACATCGAGGCCCAGATCGAGGCGGTGCACCTGGCCGGCTTCGATATGCACGTCCACTGCGACGCAGACGGCACCGTGCGGGCCGTCCTGGACGCCTTCGAGAACGTCATCAAACGCCATGGGCTGCAAGGTCTTCGGCACACCATGTGCCATCTGTCGCTGGTGCACCCGGACGACATCCCCCGGTTTGCGCAGCTGGGCATCATCGTCAACGGCACCCCGATCTGGGCCACCGACTACAACGGCGTCGACTACGACCGCTACCAGTGCCAACTCGGGGCCGAGCGGTTCGAGGAACGCCTTCTGCCCTACGGCGACATCATGCGCACCGGTGCGGTGGTCACATTCGGTGCCGACATCGGCGGCGTCGATATCGACGAGGTGCCGCCCCTCATCCAGATCTCTGCCGCACTCACCCGCAAAAGGCCCGGGCACCCCGACGACCGGCCGATGGTGGCGCGGCAGCGGATCACCCTCGACCAGGCCATCCGGGCCTACACGATCAACGGTGCTTATCAGGCGAGGCTGGAGGATATGGTCGGCTCCATCGAGGTGGGCAAGCTGGCCGATCTCGTGGTGCTGGGGGCGAACCTTTTCGAGGTGGCGCCGGAGTACCTGCACGAGGTGCCGGTGCTGCTCACCCTGATGGACGGACACGTCCGGCACGATGCGTTGAACGACTGACTCCTTCCGGGGGTAGGCCGACCGACGGCCTTGACCCGGGAGGGCGAGGGAAAAGGGGACAGGGGGATCACGACGAGGATGAACTGGTTCGAACGACTCACCGGCTTCGCCGAGGACGACTACCTCTCCACGCAGCGCAGGCTTTCCGTCGAGGACGGCTACCTGGTCTCGACGGTCAACGAGCGGCGCTACGGCATCGGCGAGTTCAGCCTGCCCACTCTGGCGGAACTTCGCGGCCGGGTTGATCCGACGGGTGGACCCCGGAGTTCACTCGACGGCCTGGTGGGTGACGCCCGGGCACTGCACCGGGATCCGAGGTTCGGCGGCGCGCTGTTCCAGGTCGCCTCCCAGTTCAACGTGCTGGAGATGATTTCTCCCCACGTCACTCCAGAGCAGGGCGTCGGCCGTTACGCCCACGACCCCACTCAGGGGCCGGCCTGCGCCATCGCTGTCGGCGGCGCGACGATCTACCGGAACTACCTCGTGCCGGTGGGCGGTGCCATCGGTCAGACCGCCGACCGCCAGATCGACACCCTCGCCGAGGTCGGAGTGGCACTGGCGGAGCTCACCGGCCTGCCGACCACCGGTCTGTGGTCGATGCGGAACGGCTATGCACTGGCGACCGCCGAAGGACTCGCCGCGATCGGCGATGCGCTGGGATCGGCCGACGAGGACGTCCGGGACGCCGTGCGCGGACACCTCGCCATCGGCCTGCATCGCGATGCGGAGGTCACCGACGTCGACGACGTCGAGGGGGAGCGACGGCCACGGGTGTCGCAGGCGTTCTGTTCGGCGCTGCCCGTCGGGTACTCGCACCTGGCGGCACGGCAGTGGGAGCCGTTCGCCCGACTGGTCCTGGAGTCGACGTATGAGGCGACGCTGTTGGCGGCGGCGGAGCAGGCGCGGCGTGGCGGATCCACCACCGTCCTGCTGACCACGGTCGGCGGCGGGGCCTTCGGCAATGACATGACGTGGATCCTGGATGCGATCGAGCGCGCGGTGCGCGTCGTCGAGCACGCCGGTCTCGACATCCGGATCGTCGGCCACCGCGACCTGCATCCCGGGGTCCGTCGACTCATCGCCCGATGGGCCGAGGCCGCTGATTGACACACCCTGAGGGTGAATATACGTTCACTGCGGTCGAACGATGATTCGCTGAGCTCGGGTATGGGACTCGGGGACGTGAGAGGAACGACGCCGATGAGCAACGACATCGCAGTGGTCACCGGGGCGGGATCCGGAATCGGCAGGGCGATCGCACTCGGCTTCGCCGCACGTGGCGCGCGCGTCGTCGCCGCCGACCTTGACCTCGCCGCGGCCGAGAACACCGCGCGGGAGAACCCGGAACTGATCCGGGCGGCGGAGGTCGACGTCGCGGATCGGTCCCGTGTCGATGCCCTGCGTGATGAGGTGAATGCGACGGTGGGGGCGCCGAACGTCCTCGTCAACGCCGCCGGGTGGGACAGGACCGACCAGTTCCTCAATGCGACAGCCGAATTCGCCGAGAAGGTGGTCGCCATCAACTACCTGGGGCCGGTGCACATGTGCAGCGCGTTCCTGCCCGCGATGGTCGAGTCCGGCAGGGGCGGCAAGGTGGTCAACATCGCCAGCGACGCCGGCCGGGTCGGCAGTGCCGGTGAGAGCATCTACGCCGGCGCCAAGGGCGGGGTGATCGCGCTGACCAAATCCCTGGCCCGCGAGATGGCCCGCCACCAGATCAACGTCAACTGCGTGTGCCCGGGTCCGACGGACACGCCGCTGTTCCAGGCGCAACCGGAGAAGCTGAAAGAGGCTCTGATCAAGGCGATTCCGTTCCGACGGCTGGCCACCCCGGAGGAGGTCGCGGCGCCGGTGTTGTTCTTCGCCTCCGATGCGGCGGCGTTCATCACAGGGCAGGTGCTGAGTGTCAGCGGTGGCCTCACCATGGCCGGCTGAGCGGGGACTTCGATGACGGACGAGACGATGGACACGATGGTGGGCGAGGGTAACTACACCGACGAGCACCACCAGTTCCGCTCCAGCGTCAAGGGTTTCGTCAAGAACACCATCGTCCCGCACCTCGAGCAGTGGGAACGGGACCGTCGCATCGACCCGGCCATGTTCGTCGAGGCGGGTCGGCAAGGACTGCTGGGCTTCTCGATCCCCGTGGCGTACGGCGGACCCGGGGTCGAGGACTACCGCTACAACGCGATCGTCATCGACGAGGTCAACCGGGTCGGCGCGGCGGGCGTGGGTATCGCCTTCTCGCTGCAGAACGACGTCGTCCTGCCCTACCTGACCGACCTGACCACCGAGGAGCAGAAGGCCCGGTGGTTGCCCGGCATCGTCGAGGGGCGCACCGTCCTCGGCATCGCGATGACCGAACCGGGAACCGGCAGTGATCTCACCGGTATTCGGACGACAGCCGTCCGGGACGGCGACCACTACGTCGTCAACGGCTCGAAAACGTTCATCTCCAACGGTCAGAACGCCGACCTCGTCGTGGTGGCGGTCCGCACCTCTCCGGACCGGCACCGGGGACTGTCGCTGCTGGTGGTCGATTCCGGCACCGCGGGATTCGTGCGTGGGCGCAACCTCGACAAGGTCGGCCTGCACTCCCAGGACACCAGCGAACTGACCTTCGTCGACATGCGGGTCCCAGCCGCGAACCTGCTGCAGGAGGAGGGCCGCGGCTTCTACCAACTGGTCCACAACCTCCCCCAGGAGCGCCTCTCGCTGGCGGTGGGGGCCGTCGCCGCCGCCGAAGGCGTGCTGGCGCTGACGTTGGATTACGTCAAGCAGCGCACAGCCTTTGGGCAGCCGATCTCGAAGTTCCAGCACATCCAGTTCGTCCTGGCCGAACTCGCCACCGAGATCGACATCGCCCGGACCTATCTCGAGGACTGCATCCGGGCCCACGTGGCGGGAAAGCTCACCGCCGCCCGCGCCGCCAAGCTGAAGTGGTGGACCACCGAGTTGCAGGTCCGCGTCGCCGATCGCTGCCTCCAGTTGCACGGCGGTTACGGGTACATGCGGGAGTACCCGGTCGCCCGGGCATATCTGGACGCGCGCATCCAGACGATCTACGGCGGAACCACCGAGATCATGAAGACGATCGTCGCCAAAGACCTCGGGCTATGACCCGGAGCGGTGCGGCTTCGGCGGCGGTGGACGAAGCCGTGCGCGCGGTTCGGGCCAGTACCCGCCGCCGCCAGATTCTCGACGCCGCGGTCGCGGTGATGCAGCGCACCGGATTTCACCAGATGTCGATGCAGGCACTGGCCGATGAGGCCGAGGTGAGTGTCGGACTCATCTACAAGTACTTCGGCGGCAAGGAGGAGATCCTGCTGGCCACCATCGTCGACATCCTCGACGCGTTCAAGGATCAACTCCAACCCGCGATGGACGCCGCGGGATCAGATCCGGTCGACCGCTTCGTCGCCGGCTACCGGCGGTACTGCGAGATCGTCGACCAGAACCTCGACGCGGTGGCTCTGACCTACCGTGAGAGCCGCACCCTCGACCACGAGGGCCGGAATCTGATCAAATCGCTGGAGATCAACACCGCCGCCCCACTGCGGAACGCCATCCAGGAGGGGATCGCGGCGGGCCTCATGAACGACGTCGACATCGATCTGGTCGTGTTCGACGCGATGATGCTGGCCCACGGATGGGCGCTCAAGCAGTGGCACTTCGGGTCCCACTACTCGCTCGACTCCTACATCGAGGCGCAGACCAACGTCCTGCTGAGGACGCTGCTCAGGGACTAGGCCGAACCCGCCAACGCCGTCTGGACCGCCGGTGCGACCAGGCGCACGACCTCGTCCTCGGTAGCCGAGGCCAGCGGTTCCATCCGCAGCACATAGCGCGCACCGACGACCCCCATGACGTAGGAGATCGCCAACGCCACCCGCATCCGGGCATCCGGCACCCGCAGTACGGCCGCGACGCGGTCGACGATGACCGACTCCAGGAACTCGCGAAGTGGCGCGGTGCTCTTGGCGGCTCCGGCCCCGTCGCGCACCATGGCCGCGATCTGCTCGCGCGTCTCGGGCTCGTCAAGTAACTGGAAGGTCACCCGGACCAGTCGCTCGGCGAGGCCGTCGATCCCCGGGGCAAGCAACTGGGCAACCGCGGTGGCGGGGTCGGTGGGAAGTTTCATCGCCGCGGCGAACAACTCCTCGCGATTGGCGTAGTAGCGCCGGACCAGGTCCGGGGCCACCCCGGCCGCCGCGGCCACACCCCGGATCGTGGTGTTGACGTAGCCCTGGCGCGCGTACATGTCCCGCGCGGTGTCGAGCACGACGCGCTTGAGGTCGTCGGGGTTCAGCATGTGTCGGTCGGCTCCCATCCGATCGGCCGATCAGGTGTGGCGTCAGCGGCCCGGTTTTCGTGGCCATCTTGTCACCTGTCCCCAGGCGCAGACACACGCGGCAATGGCCCCGTGAGGCCATGATTGGCGCGCGGGGGCCGTCTACGGGTCGTCCCGGAGTCCGACACTGTGGGTGACCCGACAAGCACTGTGGGTGACCCGACCACGCGATCGGAAGGCTGACATGCACATCTCGGTTGACTACAGCGTCTGCGCGGGGCACGGGCAATGCCTGCTGGCCGCCCCGGAGTTGTTCGACGTACCCGATGACGCCGACCAGGTGGTCGTCCTCGACGCCGATCCGCCGGAGTCGCAGCGCGAGCGCGCGATCCGGGCGGCGGCGATGTGCCCGGCGCAGGCGATCACGGTCTCCGGCTGACCCGGTCAGATCTTGGTCGCATCGTCGATGAGACCAACCCGGCCGGCCAGCGCCGCCGCTGCGATCCGGTTCGTCACGCCGAGCTTGTTCAGCAGGGCGGCGACCATGCGTTTGGCGGTGCGCTCGGAGACGAGCATCCGGGCGGCGATGTCGTTGGTCTCCATCCCTGAGGCCAGCAGCGCCCACAGTTTGAGATCCTGGGCTGTGAGCCGTTCCAGCAGTGCCGGTGGCGGTCGGCGGGTGTTCCGCAGGAGCGCGTCCAGTACAGCGGGATCGATGACCCGCAGCCCCTCCGCGATCGTCCACAACGGACCTGCCAGCGCCTCCGGTCGTGCGGTCTTGGGCAGGAAGCCGTCGGCTCCGGCGCGCAACGCCTCTTCGGCGAGGTTCAGGTCATCGGTACCGGACAGCGCCAGGATCCGGGTCGCGGGACGACGGGATTTGATGTGGCGGATCGCGGCGATCCCGCCCAGCGGTGGCATGGACAGATCCACGATGGCGACGTCCGCGTTGCAGCGGTCCACGAGATCGGCGGCCTCCTCGACGTGCGTCGTCTGCCCGCCGATGGTGAATGTGCCGTCCCACTCCCGGCTCAGCAGGAGGGCCAGACCCTGGGCAAACAGCTCGTGGTCGTCGATGATCACGATCACGAGCGGCGTGCCGCTAGGTCTCATTGCCGCGATGCTATCCGCCGCCGAAGGGGTGTACCAGTGAGCCGCTGGCCGGGCTTCGACCACGTCGGCGACGACCTCGGCCTGGCCCGCACCGTCGTCGCGGTGCGGGCCGCGGTGGTGGTCTCCATCGGGGTGCTCCTGCTGGTCGGCCCGGATTGGGTGCGCCAGTACGCGGGTGTCGCCGTTGCGGTGCTGGCGGCGGCGTTGATCTACGCGGCGGCGTTGCTGGTCAATCCGCGACCGGAGGTCCGCCGCACCCGGTTCGCCTGGCTGGTCGGTCTGGCCGACAGCGTCTTCACGCTGACCCTGATCGGCGTGACCGGTGGGGCGCACAGTCCGGTGGCGTGGGTGCTGTTTCTGGTCGTCATCGCCGCTGCGGCCCGGCTGACGATGGTGCACACCCTGGTTCTCGCCGTGGCACTGGGAACCTGCTACGTCGTGGTCGCGCTGGCCGTACCGACCCCGGATGCGGCCGGCGATGTGCCGCCGTGGCTCCAGGCCGGTTGGGTGGCCTTGTACCTGCTCTTCGTGGCGATCATCACCGCGGGGCTGTCCGCCCTGGCGGAACGGGAGCAGCGATCCCGGCTCACCGCTCTGGTGGAGGCGGAGGCCGAACACGCCGCGGCCGAGGAGGAACGGGATCTCCGGGCGCGGCTGCTGCAGTCCTACCAATCTCAGCAGGACGGACTGCAGGTGCTGGTGCACGAGTTCCGCACCCCCATCGCATCGCTGGAGGCCTTGATGGCGGCGGTCATGTCCGAGGACATGGCCGAGGCGGACCGCGCCACCAGCCTGGCCCTCACCGCCAGGCACGTGCAGCACCTCGCCGACATGATCGAGGCGCTGTCCGATGTGGCGCTGAGTCGCCGTCCCACCTTCGCCGCCGGCCGGGTTCAGCGCGTCGACGTCGGAGAGATCGTGGTCGCCGCTGCCGACGCGGTGGGTCTGTCGGCGCCGAGGCTGCGACTGGCCGCCGGACCCGGCACCGCCGACGTGGCGATCAACGCGCAGGGGCTGCGGCGGGTGTTGACCAACCTGCTGGAGAACGCGGCACGCCACAGTCAGGCCGCCCCGGTCGCGGTGACCTGTACCCGGGAGGGTGCGGACCTCGTTGTCACCGTGGCCGACCGTGGCCCGGGCATCCCCACCGAAAGCCTCGGTGAACTGACCGCCAAGTACGTCAGCGCCGGCGGCCAACGCGGTACGGCGGGGCTCGGGTTGTGGATCGTGCAGCAGATCGTCGAGGGGATGGGCGGGCGCGTCGACTTCGCCGCCCGGGAGGGCGGGGGACTGGTGGCGACGTTCCGTTGCCCCGTCGGCTGACGTCCGGGCCGCAAGGTGGCCCGCGCAGGCCAGTGATTGGCACGTCTGCCGGTGGCATCCGCTCGGCGCGATCCCCACGATGAGGGACAGGTGACAGTGACGCGAGCCACAGTCCGGTGAGGGGAAGGAATGCCATGACCACCGCACTACCCGAGACCACCCACGGAGACATCGACCTGTCCGCCCGGGCGTTCTGGGCCAAATCCCTGGAGGAACGTGACGCGGCCTTCGCGGTGCTGCGCCGGGAGAACCCGGTGCCCTGGAGCCGTCCGGCGGAGTCGGACCTGCTGCCCCCGGAACTCAACGTCAAGGGCTTCTGGTCGCTGACCACCCAGGAGGACATCCGGTATGCCAGCCGGCATCCGGAGATCTTCTCCTCCGCCGAGGGCATCACGATGGAGGACTTCGATCCCGTTGCCCGTGAGGTGGCGCAGTCCTTCATCGCCATGGATGCCCCGCGGCACGCCCAGTTGCGCGGGATCACCATGGACGCCTTCAAGCCGAAGAACATGCGCCGCCTGCAGGACTGGATTCAGGGGCACGCCCGCGACCTGGTCAGCGAGATGTCCCACCTCGGTGAGGGCGACTTCGTCGAACTGGTGTCGGTGAAGCTCCCGGCCCGCATCTTCGGCAGCTTCTTCGGCCTGCCCGAGGGTGAGATCCGGGACAAGGCCACCAACGCCGCCCAGCGACTGCTGGGCTGGACCGACCCCAAGGTGCGCGGCGATCAGGGCGAACTGGAACTCTTCATGGGTGCGGTCATGGACCTGCATGCGGTGGCCAGCGAGTTGATCCCGCAACGGCGGGCGAATCCGGGTGAGGACCTGCTGACCTGGATGGTGCAGGCGGAATTCGACGGTAAGAAGATGACCGACGACGAACTCCGCGCCTTCTTCGTGCTGCTGGCGGTCGCCGCGAACGACACCACCCGACACGCCTCCGCCCACGCGATCTACACCTTCTCCACGTTCCCCGACCAGAAGCAGTTGCTCATCGAGGACATCCCCGGCCGCATCGACACCGCGGTCGAGGAGGTGCTGCGCTGGTCCTCGCCGCTGCTGCACATGCGCCGCACCGCCACCCGGGACGTCGTCGTCAACGGCTCGGAGATCAAGGCCGGCGACAAGGTGGTGCTCTGGTACATCTCCGGGAACCGGGACGAGGCGGTGTTCGCGAATCCCTTAACCTTCGACATCCTGCGCAACCCCAATCCCCACATCGCATTCGGCGGCGGCGGACCGCACTTCTGCCTGGGGGCCGCGCTGGCCCGCACCATGCTGCGCTCGCTGCTGACCGAGGTCTACACCCGGATCCCGGACATTTCGGCGCCCGAGCCGGACTTCCAGATCGCCAACTTCATCAACGGGATCAACAGCCTGCCCGCCACCTGGACCCCCGAGAAGAAGGGCTGACCATGAAGACCAAAGCCGGAGTGCTGTGGGGACTGAACCAGAAGTGGGAGGTCGAGGAGGTCGAACTCGACGGTCCCAAGGAACGGGAGGTGATGGTCAAGCTCACCGCCAGCGGACTGTGCCACTCCGATGACCACCTGATCACCGGCGACATGCCGATGCAACTGCCGGTGGTCGGCGGCCACGAGGGCGCCGGCGTCGTGGTCGAGGTGGGGCCGGGGGTGACCGATGTCGCCGAGGGCGACCACGTCGTGCTCAGCTTCATCCCGGCGTGCGGCCGCTGCGATCCGTGTACCCGGGGCATGAGCAACCTGTGCGTGCTGGGTGCCGCGATCATCGCCGGCCCGCAACTGGACGGCACGTTCCGGTTCCACGCCCGGGGCCAGGGGTTGGGCCAGATGTGTGTGCTGGGCACGTTCTCCGAGTACACGGTGGTGCCGGAGGCGTCGATCGTGAAGATCGACCACGACATCCCGCTGGACGTCGCGGCCCTGGTCGGCTGCGGGGTCACCACCGGTTTCGGCAGCGCGGTCCGCACCGGTGAGGTGCGCGACGGCGACGCCGTGGTGGTGATGGGCGTCGGCGGTATCGGCATGAACGCGATCCAGGGCGCCCGGATCGCCGGCGCCCGGGTGATCGTCGCCCTCGACCCGATCGAGTACAAGCGGGCACGGTCCCTGGAGTTCGGCGCCACCCACACCGCGGCGACGCTGGAGGAGGCCCAGGCGCTGGTCGCCGACCTGACCCGCGGGGCGATGGCCGACGCCTGCATCGTCACAACCGACTCCGCCGAGGGGGCCTACGTCGCCCAGGCCTTGAGCCTGGTGGGCAAGCGGGGACGGGCCGTCATGACGGCCATCCCGCACCCGACCGACATCACCGTCGACATGTCGCTCTTCGACCTCACGCTGTACGAGAAGCAGGTCCGCGGGTCGCTGTTCGGTTCGTCCAACCCCCGCAGCGACATCCCCCGGCTGCTCGATCTGCACAAGTCGGGCCAACTCAAGCTCGGCGAGTTGATCACCCGCGAGTACAGCCTCGAAGAGGTGAACCAGGGTTACGCCGATATGCACGCGGGGGTGAACATCCGCGGCCTGATCCGGTACTGAACGGCGCACTCCGGCCGGGGCACAGCGCCTATTCTCCGTTCGTGACCACACCGCCCGATTGGATCCGACGTCTTGACCTGAAACCTCACCCGGAGGGCGGTTGGTACCGGGAAACCTGGCGCAGTGAACTGTCGCTGGCTGAATCGGCTCTGCCGACCGGTTACTCCGGTTCGCGAAGTGCCGGAACGGCGATCCTGTTCGTGTTGATGCCGGGCCAGCAGTCCGCGTGGCACACCGTGCGCAGCGCGGAACTGTGGCTGCACCACCGCGGGAGTCCGCTCCTGCTGGAATTCGGCCCGGAGATCGACCGCGCGACGACGCACGTCCTCGGGCCCGACATCGTCTCGGGCGAACAGCCCCAGCTGATCGTCCCGCCCGGCTACTGGCAGCGCGCCCGGCCGCGCGACCCGGAACCGGCTCTGGTGAGTTGTGTCGTGGTTCCTGGATTCGACTTCAGCGATTTCAGCCTGGAGGCCGGCACCGACTGACCTCCGCGGTGGCCGAGTCGGTCAGCAGCGGCGATAATCGGCCGGTGGAACTTCTCGGCTCGGTGCGGCTGGATCTGCCCCTTCTCGTTGTCGCACTGCACGAGGAGGCGGCCGCTCTGGACGACGGTCTCCCCGTTCTCATCACCGGGCCGGGCAAGGTGAACGCCGCCGTTGCGGTCACCGCCGTCCTGGCGACTGCGCGGCCGGCGTCGGTGATCAACCTGGGAACGGCCGGCGGCCTGCATGGTGGCCTCAGCGGCGTGCACGAGATTCACACCGTGCGGCAGCACGACTTCGACCATGCGGTGTTCCGGGATTTGGTGAACCGTGACTACGGCCTGCCGATCCGGCTCGATTCCCACGAGGACGCCGCGCGGCTGACCCTCGCCACCGGGGACAGATTCGTCGCCGACAGCGACCTGCGGAACTCACTGTCGCGTGACGCGCATCTCGTCGACATGGAGGGCTACGCGGTGGCCTGGTCTGCCCGTGCCGCGGGGGTGCCCGTGCGGCTGGTCAAACTGGTCAGCGACGACGCCGACGAGGGCGCGGGACGCACCTGGATGGAGACGGTCGGCGAGCACTCGCGGGAGTTGTCGCGATGGGTGCGCGAGGAATTGCCGCGGTGATGGCGCTGCGCGGTGCGGAACTCCGTCGGTAACTTTTTGACCCCCCACGGGACCGGTGTTTAGGGTGTCAAAGGCGTTGCACGGAGCTCAACCCGGAATCCGGCACATAGCACGTTTGCGTGGCGCCGCGGAACCCTGATCTCTCGGGTAGACAATTTTGATGCCGTTTCGTAACCTTTCTGAGATCTAGGGCACACGGACAGGCAGTTCGGCGACACCGCCGACCGCAGTCGAAGGATGCGCAATCGTGAAGTTCGACCTCAAGTTTCCGGCTCGATCACGCGTGCGGCGGCAGTTGGCCGTCGCGGTCGCCGGATGCTCGGCCTTCGGCTCGATGTTCCTCGGTACCGCGCAGGCCGAGCCGGCCCAGGACACCGTGGCGAACCTGACCGAGCTGTCCAAGCAGGTGGAGCAACTCGCCGGCACCCTGCACGCCGCCCAGGTGGATTACGACAACAAGCTGCAACTGCTGGCTCAGGCGGACCAGAGGCACGCCGACGATGTGGCCGCCCTCAACGCAACCAGGGCGGAGCTCGCCGGCTACCAGGCCACCGCGGACCGACTGGCCGCCGCCGTCTACATGGGTGGCCGCACCGACGGTCTCCACACGATCCTGACGGCCGCGTCCCCGAAGGGCCTGATCGACCAGCTTTCCATCCAGCGATCGATCGCCATCGAGACCGGGGCGCAGATGCAGGCATACCGCCGGCTGGAACAGCGTGCCCGGGCGATCCAGGCCGAGTCGGCCAAGTCCCTGGACGAGGCCAGGGCCGCCGTCGACGCCGCCGCCGCCGTCCGTGCCGACATGCAGAACAAGCAGACAGAGTTGCGCACCCAGGTCACCATGGTGCGGGCCCGCGTCGCGATGCTGCCGCCCGCTGAGCAGTCCGTGCTGAAGACCCTGCCGGATTCGGTGGTCGCAGCGCTGGGGCCGATAGCACCCATCCCCACGGTCGGAATGGGCGGGCTGGTGCCCAATGCGCGGATGCTCGCGGCGTACATCATGGCCACCTACCCCGGGGTGCGGTCCATCGGCGGCGTGCGGTCCGATCCGCTGCCCGACCACCCGAGCGGTCGCGCCATCGACATCATGATCGGCTCCGACATGTCCCTCGGGGATGCCATCAACGCCGACCTGCAGGCGCAGGCGGGGCGTTTCGGCATCTCGTACACGATGTGGCGGGTGGCGAGTCACTTCGACCACGTCCACGTCACGGTCAACTGACCAGGCCCGTACCGACCCCGCTGGTCTTGCCATCACTGGGCGTCGGGTAGAAGTGGCGACGATTTATTACACCGCCGCCAGTCTCGACGGGTTCATCGTCGACGACGGCGGGAGTTTGGACTGGCTGCTGACCAGGTCCATCGATCAGGACGGTCAGTTCGGATACCGGACGTTCATCGCGAATGTGGGCGCGCTGGTGATGGGATCGACGACTTATCGCTGGCTGGTGGACCATCAACCCGGAGACTGGATGTACGACCAGCCCACATGGGTGCTGACGCAGCGTCCGGACACCGTGCTGCCCGACCACCCCGTTACGGTCTTCGGCGGCGACGTCGCCGACCTGCACCCCAGACTGCGCTCCGCGGCGGGCAACCGGGACATCTGGGTCGTCGGTGGCGGCAACACCGCCGCGCAGTTCGTTTCCGCGGATCTGATCGACGAGATGGTCATCTCTTACGCTCCCTGCAGCCTGGGGTCGGGTACGCCCGTCCTGCCGGTGGCCTCCGAGTGGACGCTCGCCGATGCGGGGGTCAACGGTGAGTTCCTCTGCGCCCGCTGGCGGTTCGGCCCCGCCACGAACTCATGACGGACGGCGGGCGACGAGTTCCCGGGCCTGCTCACACAATCGGGCGATGACGTCGGCGACGGGTTCGATGCCGGTGACATCGGCGACACCCTGGCCGGCGTTGACCGGAGCCCATCGGTAGTCCTGGTCGGCGATGGCGGAACGCAGTTCGGCGACGGCGGACGGTTCGCCTGCCAGATCGCACTCGCGACCGTCCCAGCTGTCGGTGAAAGAGTTTCGGATCACCCGTTCCGGTATCGACGGGGGCCACGGGTAACCCAGTGCCACGTCGAAGATCCGGGTGAGGACGGTGTCGGCCCCGTCGGCGGCGACGAGAACCCGGCGGGCAGGGTCGGCGAGAGTGGATTCCCGGCAGGCGGCGAAAGCGGTGCCGATCCATGCCCCGGATGCGCCTGCCGTCAGGGCCGCGGCCAGAGCGCGGCCCGAGGAGATGCCACCCGCGGCCAGCACCGGCCGGTCGGTCCGGTCGAGGATCCGGCAGAGCAGTGGCAGGGTTCCCATCGCCGGTTGTCCGTGGCCACCGCCCTCCGCGCCGCGGGCGACCAGGATCTCGACGCCGGCGTCGGCGGCCCGCAGAGCACCGTCCAGATCGGCGACCTGCGTCGCCGTCACACACCCGGCGTCCCGGGCGCGGGCAACCCAGGACCAGTCGTCGCCGAAACTCACGGACATCACCGTGGGTCGCGCACCCAGCGCCGTCTCGAGCAAGCCCGGATCGGCGTGTACGGCCCAGCCGATGAGTCCGACCCCGAACGGGTGGTGCAGATCCGCGATGTGGCGGAGTTCGCTCTGCAGCGTCGCGGTCGATCCCGCACTGCCGATGCCGATCATGCCCAGGCCACCCGCGCGGCTGACCGCGGCGGCCAGGGCGCCGCCGGCGACGCCTCCCATCGGCGCGTTGAGGATCGGTGCGGACAACCCCAGCGCCGCAGCCCAGGGGGTGTTCACCGCATCCGCCCGCAGCTTCGACATGGGAACAGTCTTCAGGATCGAGCCCGGTGATGAGGCCGGTCGGAGGCGCATACTCGGGTGGGTGACCCCGATACAGCGCTATATCGCCGAAGAAATCGCCACCGACCACCTCGATGGCCTGCTTACCCGGCGCGAGGCGCTGCGACGGTTGGCCCTCCTGGGTCTGGGATCGGCCGCAGCGAGCGCGCTGATCGCCGCGTGCGCTGAGACCCAGCCGACGACCCAGCCGACGACCCAACCGACGACACCCGCGGCACCGGCACCGGCGAACACCACGTCGCCCCCGCCGGGAACGGAGACGGCGGTACCGACCACTCCGATCACCTGGACCGGTCCGCGGGGTGAACTGCAGGGGGCCTGGGCTCCGGCGGCCGATCCGCGCGGCGCCATCCTGGTGATCCACGAGAACAAGGGCCTCAACGACTGGGTGCGTTCGGTGGCCGGCCGCCTCGCCGGGGTCGGCTACTCCGCGCTCGCCATCGACCTGCTCTCCGAGGAAGGCGGCACCGCTACGTTCGACGACCCCGCCGCGGCAACCGCCGCACTCGGCACGATCGCGCCGGACCGGTTCATCGCCGACATGAGGTCCGGGCTGGACGAACTGCAGCGCCGTGTTCCGGGCCGGAAGTTGGCGGCCGTCGGACTCTGCTTCGGCGGCGGAATGGTCTGGCGCCTGCTCGCCGCGGGGGAGCCGCGGCTGTCGGCCGCGGTGCCGTTCTACGGTCCGGTGCCGGAGGAGCCGGACTTCGCCGGCTCGAAGAGCGCCGCCGTCCTCGGGTTCTACGGGGCGCTCGACCGGCGGATCACCGACTCGGAGCCGGCCGCCAAGGCGGCGCTCGAACGAGCCGGTCTGGTCAACGAACTGGTCACCGAACCCGATGCCGACCACGCGTTCTTCAATGACACCGGCAAGCGCTACAACGCCGCCGCGGCCGCCGACGCCTGGACTCGACTGCAGGACTGGTTCAGCCGCCACCTGGGCTGACCGGTCTGGTGGCCGCACTGTTCGGATGTAAGAGCGAGCGCTCACAGGAAGTGCACAGCGCGGAGAGAGGGCGGTGCGCCCACCTATTCGGTTAGCATCGCTTATCAATAGGTTGCCCTCGCCTCCTCCTCCCATGACGCGGTCATCAAACCCTGCAGGTGCTTAATGGTGGTCTCAGGCTCGCCCGTGAGTGCTCTGCACCACGAGCTGAGACGGTCGACCCATCGCCTGCATCGGGATCTGGACCGGCACCCCGTGCTGTCGCCCCTCGCCGGTTCGGCCACACTGCCGCAATACCAGCGGGCGCTTCGTGCGATGTACGCCATCACCGCACCGGCGGAGGCTCGTGTCGGGGCCTACCTGGATGCGCACGATCTGGCTCTGGACTATCAGGCCCGACGACGGATGCCGCGGCTGCTCCAGGATCTCGAGTTCTACGGGCTGACCCCGCCGGGGCCGGCCTGGTCCGGACCGTCGGTCGACACCGACGGCGAATTGGTCGGATGTTTATACGTGCTGGAAGGGGGTACACGGGGGAGTCAGTTCATCTTCCGACGAATGACCAAGGCTCTCGGTATCACCGAGGAGCTGGGAGGACGGTTCTTCAGTGGCTACGGCGATCGCACCGAATCAATGTGGCAGGAGTTCTGGTCCTTCGCGGCGGAGCACTGCCCACCCGAGAGTTGGGCTGAGGCATGTCAGGCGGCCGTGACCTTATTGAGGTCCTACCGGACTCTGCTCGACATCGTCGAGAGCAGCTGACCGTGGACACCAGCAGCCAGGCCTTCCATGAGGCGCTGCGTCACTGTGAGTCCGAACCCATCCACGTCCCGGGCCGTATCCAGCCCGACGGCGCTTTGATGGTGGTGTCCATCCAGACCACCCGAGTGCTCCAGGTGAGCGCGAACCTCGAGCAGGTTCTCGGCATCACTCCGCAGGCCGCCCTCGGCCGTCCACTGGCCGCACTGGTCGGCGACGCCAACGTGCAGCGGCTGCGTGATCTGCCCATTCGCGGGGACCGGCAGCCCTCGGTTCCGATGATCTTCCGGTTCGACGACCACCGGGCCTGGCCGGACTTGGCCGCGCAGGTCCATCGGGTCGATCAGGACTGGGTGGTCGAACTGGAGATTGGTGCCGAGGCTGACCAGCGGCGTCTCAATCAGCTTCTCGTGGCCACCCGCGACGCACTGTGGGAGTCGGACCAGGAGACCGACATCGCACGCTACTGCCAACTGATCGCCGACCAGGTCCGCGACGTCACCGGGTTCGACCGCGCATTGGCCTACCGCTTCGATCAGGACTGGAACGGCGAGGTGATCGCCGAGAGCCGCAACGACCGGCTGCCCTCGCTGCTGGGCCACCACTTCCCGGCCTCCGACATCCCGGCACAGGCCCGGCGGCTCTATGTGCGGAATCTCGTTCGGGTGCTCTCCGACGTCGACGGGACCCCGGTTCCACTGATCCCCGCGACCCACCCGGAGACCGGTGTGGATCTGGACATGTCGTTCGCGGTGCTGCGCAGCATGTCGCCGATCCATGTCAGATACCTGAGGAACATGGGTGCCCGCGCGACGTTGAGCATTTCGCTGCTGCAGAGCGGGAGGTTGTGGGGCTTGATCGCCTGCCACCACACCGAACCTCTGCGGGTGCCCTTCGAGGTCCGCGAACTGGCTGAGTTCATCGCCAAGTCGGTGTCCATCAAGTTGGGCAGTCTGGAATCCGCCGAACGCAGCGCTTTCATGCAGCAGGTTCAGGAAACGCTGGTGGAGATCAACCGCCGCATGGGTCGATCCGGTGATATCGGCGACGTCCTGGCATCCCTGGGCGGGCACATCCTCGAACTGTTGGGCGCGACTGGGGGGATCATCGCCATCGGCGGCCGGCGCTATCCGTTCGGTCGGGTGCCCACGCCCGAGAAGATCGACATGCTGGTGGACTGGCTGCGGGAGCGCTCCGACAGCGACACCCTCCACACCGACCACCTCGCTGCCGCATACCCGCTCGCCTCGGGATGCGAAGACTGCGCATCCGGACTGCTCGCCGTCCGCCTGGATCCGGACTACAAGAACTACACGCTGTGGTTCCGCCCGGAACGGGTCCGGGCGATTCCCTGGGCCGGGAATCCGGAGAAGTCACTCGTGGACGATCGCGACGGGTATCGCCTGGAACCGCGCAGGTCGTTCGGCCGTTGGGTGGAGGAGCAGCGCGGCTGCTCATTGCCATGGACGGCCATTCAGATCGAATCCGCTCAGGCCCTGTCGCTGACGTTGATCGAGGTGCTGACGCAGAAGGCGCTGATCTCGGAGGCCAAGCGCGCCGAAGCCCGCCTGAACTACCTGGCCAACCACGACCACCTGACGCAGCTCCCCAATCGACTGCTGCTGAAAGAGGAGCTGGAGAAGGCTCTGGTGCACGCCGAGGCGCGCAACGAAGAGTTGGCGGTCCTCTTCATCGACCTGGATCACTTCAAGTCGGTCAATGACAAGCTCGGCCACCTGGTGGGTGACCGCTACTTGCAGGAGGTCGCAGAGCGTTTGCGGGCGAGCCTGCGCCACAACGATCTTCTCGCGCGCTGGGGTGGGGACGAGTTCGTCGCCGTCATCGAGCGACTGCGCGGTGACGAGGCGGTAGAGGAGACGGTGACGCGGCTGTCCGCACAACTTCGCCGACCGATGCAGTTGGACGGCCATCACGTCATCCCGTCGGCGAGCATCGGTGTGGCCCGCTTTCCGGAAGACGGAACCACCGCCGTGGAACTGCTGCAGGCCGCCGACGCGGTGATGTACCAGCAGAAGGAGAAGAGGCGCACCGATCTGCCCATCGACGGTGCGGACCCGAACGAACCGCCCCACGTTTCGTTCGAGATGGGGTGGCAGGTCAACCGTGCGTTGACCGAAAGCGAGTTGGTTCTGCACTATCAGCCCCAGTACCAGATCGACGGCCGGAAGCTGGCGGGATTGGAGGCTCTGCTGCGCTGGCAGCATCCCACCCGGGGGCTGTTGATGCCGCACGATTTCCTGCCGGCCGCCGAGGGTCTGGGTCTCAACCGCGAGGTGGTCGGGTGGGTTCTGGCCACGGTGTGTCGGCAGGTCTCCGAGTGGGAGGCCATCCTGCCGGCCGGTGTGACCGTCGCCGTCAACGTGGGACCCGGTCAGATCGACCGGGACTTCGCCGAGACTGTACTGGAATCCGTTCGCGCAGCGGGCGTTTCACCGGCGCGGCTCTCCATCGAGATCACGGAGGAGGCATTGGAGCGTCGTGCCGATGTGGTCGCTTCGCTCCAGACCCTGGCGGCGGCCGGGATAGCCCTGGCGGTCGACGACTTCGGCACCGGGTACCTGTCACTGGCGCAGTTGCGGGAACTGCCGATCTCCTGTTTCAAGATCGACAAGCAATTCATCGACGGCGTTCCCGGCGACACCAGGGATGAGGCGATCGTGCGCAGTGTCGTCGCGTTGGCAGGCGGCCTGGGAGTCCGGACTCTCGCCGAAGGTGTGGAGAACCAAGCTCAGTTCGAGTTTCTCCGGGGCGCCGGGGTGGATCGGGTGCAGGGCTATTACGCCGGCCGTCCGATCCCGTCCGACGAGGTGTTCCGGCACCTGATCGAACAGCGGAACGCATAGTTCCAGTCGGTCAGTCCGGTTCGCCGTACTCGTCGAACCAATGGGCCAGCCTGCCGCGGCGACTGACCGCCCGCAACCGTCGCTCGGCGGTCTCGCGCGTCGCCGATGTGGTGACGATCAGCACTTCGTCGCCGATCTCGATCCGCGTCTCCCGTTCGGGCACGAACGGCTGACCGTCTCGGATGATCAGCGTGATGACGCTCGGGTCCGGCAGACGGAGTTCGAGCACCGTGACGTTGTGCAATCGCGAACCCGGTGACACGGTGAGGGTCAGGAGTTCGGCCTCCAGCACGTCCAACGGGGCCGAGTCGACCTGGATCTCCCTGGTGGTGTCCCGTCGGGTCAGTCCCAGCTTCCGGGCGACAAGCGGCAGGCTGGGGCCCTGTACGAGGGTGAACACCACCACCAGGATGAAGACGATGTTGAGCAGGCGATCACTGCCGGGTACGCCTCCGACGATCGGGAAGGTGGCCATCACGATCGGGACGGCGCCGCGCAACCCGCCCCATGACAGGAACGCCTGGTCGCGAAGCGGGATCCGGAATCCCAGCAGGCACACCAGAACCGAGATGGGCCGGGCAAGCAGCAGCAGCACCAGGCCGACGACCACCGCGGGAATCACCTCGCCCGCCAATTCGCCGGGAGACACCAACAGGCCGAGCAGGACGAAGAGACCGATCTGTGCGAGCCATCCCGCACCCTCGGCGAAGGATCGGGTGGCCGAGCGATGCGGCAGGCCCGAGTTGGCCAGCACGACCCCGGCGAGATACGCCGCAATGATGCCGCTGGCATGGGCCGCGCCGCCGGCGGCGAAGGCCAGCATGCCGAGACCGAAGGTGGCCAGCGGGTAGAGGCCCGAGGCGGGCAGTGCGATCCGGCGCAGGGCGGCCGCTCCGGCGAATCCGCAGGCCAATCCGATGGCGATACCCGCCAGGAGTTGATAGACGAGGCTGAGCGCGATACCTCCGGGGTCCATCGTCAACGGGGTGGCGCTGAACATGAGCACGAGGATGATCGCGGGCGCGTCGTTGAACCCGGACTCCGCTTCGAGTAGCCCGGAGAGGCGTTTGGGCAGCGGGACGACGCGCAACACGGAGAAGACGGCCGCGGCGTCGGTGGAGGACACCGTCGCCCCCAGCAGCAGCGCCAACTGCCAGTCGAGTCCCAGCAGATAGTGGGCGCCGGCCGCGGTGACCACCGTGCTGACGCCCACCCCCACGGTCGCGAGGACGGAAGCCGGGGCGAGGACCGCCCGAATGTCACCCCATCGGGTGGTCAGACCGCCCTCCACCAGGATGACGCCCAGTGCCGCGGTACCCAAGGTCTGGGCGAGTTGCGCATCGTCGAACCGCAGGCCCAGGCCGGCCTCGCCGATCGTCATCCCGACGGACAGGAACAGCAACAGGCTGGGGAGCCCGATGAAGGTGGCCACCCGGGTGGCCCCGATGCTGGCCAGCAGCACGACCCCCGCCGCCAGCAGCACGACGTAAAGGTGATCGAGACTCATCCATCCTCGTTCGCAGTGCGGTGCGTGATGAAGACCATCTCATCGCCCGCGGCGAGGATGTGATCGGAGGGCGGGACGACGACGGCATCGCGGCACACGACGGCGGCGAGGACGGTCTCCTCGGGAAGCCAGAGGTCGCAGATCCGTTGACCCACCAGCGAATGGTCGGCGCCGAGGGTGAGTTTTGCGACTTCGGAACTCCCCTGCCGTAACCCCACCATCCGGACGAGATGGCCGACGTCGATCGCCCCCTCGACCGTCGCGACCATCGCGCGCGGTGTCGATACCGCGAAGTCGACGCCCCAGTCCTCGGTGAACAGCCACTCGTTGGCGGCGTTGTTGATGCGCGCCACCACCCGCGGGACGGCGAACTCACTCTTGGCGAGTAACGAGATCGCCAGGTTGGCCTTGTCGTCTCCGGTGGCGGCGATCACCGTGTCGCAGTTCTGCAACTCGATCTCCTGGAGGGTGGACACCTCGCAGGCGTCGGCGAGCAGCCAGTCCGCCGCAGGGACGGTGTTCGGCCGGTAGCGGGCGGGGTTCTGCTCGACGAGGAGCACCTTGTGCCCGTTCTCGAGCAGTTCCGAGGCAACGGCCCGCCCCACCGCACCCGCGCCGGCGATCGCAATGCGCAACGTCTGCCTCTCCTCCACGGTCCCGAATCCGACGCCGCGGTCGTTCGGCCGGCGGGATTCAGAACATTGTCGACGGTAAGGGTCAGATCCGCATGAGTCAGGAGGGGCGTCGGGAAGGGTGGGGACTCGTCTTGACCGCCAGAACCGAGCACGGCAGATGGCGCAACAGACGGGTGGCGGTACTGCCCAGGAGCCAGTGAGCCAGTCCGCGCCGGGGTGGGACACCGATGACGACCAGATCCACCCCGTGCCGAGACACGTACTCGGGCAGGACTTCGTCGACGACTCCGTGACGTGCGATGACCGTGACATTCTCGGGCTTCCCCCCGAGTTCGTGAACGGTGTCGTTCAGGTGTGCCGTGATGTCGGTGCGCCACTGTTCGACCGCGCCGATCAGATGCGTACCCGGGTCGTGGGAGCTGTGCAGGGCGTGTGGTTTGAAGGCCTGGAGAAGGGTCGGCGATCCCGCCGTGATCGCCGCCATCGACAGCGTGTGGTCGATGACCGCGTGATTGAGCGCTGTGCCGCCGTGCCGCGCGGTCTCCGGCGCTACCGCGCCGAGGATCTCGGGGCGCGATCCCGCGACGCTCGGAGCGACCAGCAGAACCGGCGCCGGTGAGGCCCGAATCAGACTGCGGTCGACCTCGCAGGACGGGTACGGGTGAATGCGGGGGTGGGAGCGGACCAGCAGGTCGGCGTGCCATCGGTGGGCTTCCTCGACCAGTGCCTCGGCCGCCGACCCGAACAGCACCTTGGTCGCCACCTCCGTGCTGTCCAGTCCGGCGGTGGCCTCCGTCAGGAGGTCCCTGAAGTCGTCGATATCGGTCGTGTCGACGCGGGATCCGGGTACGGATCGGAGATCGCGGTCGGTCATCACCGCGGCGATGCCGACCTGGGCGCCGCAGGCGCGGGCGATGGCGATCCCGCGATCCAGTGGGGGATGGTGCGCGGCGTGCGGATCGACCTCGATGAGAATCCGCTCGAACGTGACTGTCACGCCGCCACCGGCACTTCCGCACGGGGCTTCTCCGGCGGGGAGAGCCGACGCCGCCGAACGAACTTCTCGACCTCGACGACGGAGAAGACGAGGACGCCCACGCCGGCGGCCCGGAGCCATTCGCCGTACCCCAGCGGTGTCGACCCGAAGACCTGATTCATGAACGGCGCGTAGGTGAAGGCAAGCTGAAGCGCACCGCAGGCAACCACTGTCGCGAGGGCGATCTTGTTGCCGAAAAGCCCGATCCGATTCAGCACGGGCCGTAGCAGGAACCGGTTGTTGAGCAGATAGAACATCTCCGCGACCACGATGGCGTTGACCGCCATGGTGCGCGCCGTCTCGATGCTGGTGCCGCGGTTGAGTTCCCACAGGAACAGGGACAGCGCGCCGGCCGCCATCAGTACCGACACCAGGGCGACCCGCCAGGCGAAGTAGCGGGAGAGCAGGCTCTCGCCGGGCGGACGCGGTTGCCGGCCCATCACATCGGCCTCCGGCGGCTCGAATGCCAGCGCCAACCCCAGGGTGGCCGAGGTCGCCAGGTTGATCCACAGCACCTGGGCCGGAGTCAGTGGCAGCGTGATCTGGAACATGATGGCGGCGATCACGACCAGGGCCTCGCCGCCGTTGGTCGGCAGCATGAAGAGGACGAACTTGCGGATGTTGTCGTAGACGGTCCGGCCCTCCGCCACGGCGGCGGCGATGGTGGCGAAGTTGTCGTCGGCGAGCACCATATCGGCCGCCTCCTTGGCGGCCTCGGTTCCCTTGTGCCCCATCGCGACACCGATATCGGCCTTCTTCAGGGCAGGGGAGTCGTTCACGCCGTCGCCGGTCATCGCGACCACTTCGCCGCCCGCCTGAAGTGCACGCACCAACCGGAGCTTGTGCTCCGGACTGGCCCGCGCGAACACATCGCAATCCAGAGCGACGGAACGCAGTTGGGCGTCGTCGAGAGCGGCGATCTCCGCGCCCGTCACCACCGGTCTCCCGGTTCCGATGCCCAGTTGTGCGCCGATCTCCCCGGCGGTGGCGGCGTGGTCGCCGGTGATCATCGTCACCCGGATTCCCGCACGATGGCACTCGCGCACGGCGGCGATCGCCTCCGGGCGCAATGGGTCGACGATGCCGACCAGTCCCAGCAGGGTGAAACCCGCGGCCAGGTCGGCGATGTCGAGGCCGCCGTCATGATCCGGTGCGCCCGATCGGCGTGCGAGGGCCAGCACCCGCAGGCCCTGGGCGGCGGTCGATGCCGCCATCTGCTGCCAGTAATCCCGGTCGATGGGCTGTCGCTCGTCCTCGCCGATTTGCCACTGGCAGATGTCGAGAACCCGTTCCGGGGCGCCCTTCACCAGCACGAACGGCCCGGTGTCCGGGTCGCTGTGCAGGGTGCCCATGATGCGGTTCTCCGACGCGAAGGGAACCGTGCCGAGGCGGGGGTGGCGGCCCTGTTCGACACCGTAGGCGAGGCCGGCCTTCGCGGCGGCCACGAGTAACGCCGCCTCGGTCGGATCGCCGGCGATGGTCCAGGCGCCGTCCTCGTCGTGCAGTGCGGCGTCGTTGCACAACGCCCCGGCCCGCAGGGTGTCCAGCAGTGCCCGATGATCGGCGGGTTTCAGGACGCGGCCGTCGATGCTGAAGTCCCCGACCGGTGCGTATCCGACCCCACCGACGTCGATGTCGTGATCCCCGCAGATCACCCGTTGAACCGTCATCTCGTTGCTGGTCAGGGTTCCGGTCTTGTCGGAGCAGATCACCGTCACCGACCCGAGCGCCTCGACCGCCGGCAGTCGCCGGACGATCGCCCGGCGCCGTGACATCCGCTGGACGCCGATGGCCAGCGTGACGGTCATGATCGCGGGCAGTCCCTCCGGGATGGCCGACGCGGCCAGGGCAACCGCCATCATGAACATGTCCGACACGCTCTCCCCGCGCCAGAGCACGCCCAAGGCGTAGGTGGCCGCGCTGAGCGCCAGGATCACGATGGCCAGTACCCGCCCGAAGCTGTTGATCTGGCGCAGCAACGGTGTGGCGGTGGGGGAGATGCCCGTCAGCATCTGATTGATCAGGCCGATCTCGGTGGCCGCTCCGGTGCTCACCACCACACCGGTGGCCTGTCCGTGAACCACGAGGGTGCCGGAGAACGCCATTCCCGCGCGGTCTCCGATGGCGGCGTCGGGGGGTGTTGCCGCACTGGACTTCTCCACCGGCACCGACTCGCCGGTCAGGGCGGCCTCCTCGACCCGGAGGTCATCCACGCCGATCAACCTCAGATCGGCGGGCACCCGGTCGCCGGGCCCCAGCCTGACCAGATCACCGGGAACCAGTTCCGCGGCGTCGATGTCCACGGGGTGGCCGTTGCGGATCACCGTGGCATGCGGCGAGAGCATGGCCCGGATCGCGTCGATGGCCGCCTCGGCCTTGCCCTCCTGGATGAAGGCGATGACGGCGTTGATCACGACGGCGGCAAGCAGGACGGCGGTGTCCACCCAGTGCTGCAGGATCGCGGTGATCACCGCGGCACCCGTCATCACGTACAGCAGGATGTTGTGGAACTGGCGGACGAAGCGCAGCAAGGGGTTTCGCCGCTTCGGCGCTTCCAGCTGGTTCAGCCCATGGATTTTCCGGCGTCGCCGCACCTCGTCGTCGGTGAGTCCGTCCGGACCCGTGTCGAGCCTGCCCTGTACGTCCCCGGCCGACATCGCATGCCACACGTCGCCGACGGATTCGACGGACTCCGTGCCGCGGTCGGCGAATGCCGTGCCCATGGCCCTTCCCTCCACTCGATTCACGGTGGCCACCCCGCGAGATCACCGTGGGACAGCCTCAAGTCTCGGCGGCGGACGTGATCAGCGGTATCGGGTCTGACACCCATTTCCGGGGGGATGCGGCCTGTATGGACAAAAAGCGGAATTGTGCTGACCCTGGAAACATGGCTCCTTGGCGGTGGGACCGGCACCTGCGCCGGTCCGCCCGCACCCCTGCCGACGCGCTGTTTCGTCGGGTGTTCGCGATCAACGGACTGATCTTCGTGTTGGGGACCTTCGCACTGGCGGTCTCGCCGGCCACGGTTTCCGCGCGCATCCAACTCGCCGAGATCCCGGTGCTGGTGATCGGACTCTGCGTGATGCTGGTGGCCAATGCCGTGCTGCTGCGCTCCAGCCTGGCGCCACTGGATCAGCTGAACAACTCGATGGCCCGGGTTGATCCGCCGCTGCGCAGTGACCGGGTGCCCTCCGACGGCAAAGGCGATCTGGCGCAACTGATTTCGTCCTTCAATCTGATGCTCGACCGGCTGGAGTCGGAGCGGGCGGCATCGAGTGCATCGATCCTGGCGGCGCAGGAGAATGAGCGGCAGCGCATCGCTCGCGAACTCCACGATGAGATCGGCCAGAGCCTCACCGTCGCCCTGCTGAACCTCAAGCGCGCGGTGGACCGGGCCCCGGAGCCGTTGCGCGCGGATCTGGTCAGTACCCAGGAGACCGTTCGCGGCTGCCTGGACGAGATGCGGGGCATCGCGCGAAGGCTACGCCCCGACGTGCTGAACGACCTCGGCCTGCACAGCGCGCTGACCGCGCTGTGCAGTGAGTTCACCCTGGCCAGCGGCGTCGACGTGGTGCGGCATATCACCGCCGGAGGGATCGACCCCGAGGTGGAACTGGTGTGTTACCGCATCGCCCAGGAAGCGCTGACGAACATCGCCCGGCACGCCGGCGCCGGGAAGGTGTGGCTCGACCTGCACAGCTCCGCCGATTCGCTCACGCTGCGCATCGCCGACGACGGGTCGGGCGCCGTCGGCGCCTATGGCGCGGGTATCCGGGGGATGCGCGAACGGGCACTGCTCGTGGGTGGAACGTTGACCGTCGCCGCGGTTCCGGGCGGCGGCACCGAAGTGCGTCTGGAGATTCCGGCGCCGACCGAGACCGGCCGATGACCCCGACGCCCGCGCGCATTCTGCTCGCCGACGACCACGCTCTGGTGCGCACCGGGCTGCGGATGATCCTCGACGCCGAACCGGACCTGCAGGTCGTCGCAGAGGCCGCCGATGGATACGAGGCACTCGAAGCGCTCGGCGGCATTCCCGCCGACCTGGCCATCCTCGATATCGCCATGCCGCGGATGACGGGTTTGCAGGCCGCCCGGGAGATCCAGCGCCTGCACCCGCATACGCGAATCCTGATCCTGTCGATGTATGACAACGAGCAGTACTTCTTCGAAGCGATCAAGGCCGGCGCCTCGGGATACGTCCTCAAGTCGGTGGCCGATCGGGATCTGATCGAAGCCTGCCGGGCCGCCATGCGGGGCGAACCGTTCTTCTACCCGGGGGCGATCACCGCACTGATCCGCGAGCACCTCGCCAGGGCCAGTGCCGGCGAACCGGCGGGCGGCAGCATCCTGACGGCGCGGGAGGAAGAGGTGGTCAAACTCGTCGCCGAGGGCTACTCCGCCCGCGAGATCGCGGCGACCCTCGGGATCAGCGCCAAGACCGTCGACCGGCATCGCACCAACGTGCTGCAGAAACTGGGCCTGCGGGACCGGCTCGAACTGACCCGCTACGCGATCCGCACCGGCCTGATCGAGCCGTAGGCCGGGCCGGCCGGCATTGGGCTTGCGCCCGACTCACCTTAGGATTAGGTTAACCTCACCTAATAGCCAGTGGAGGCGTACATGTGGGACGGCGGGCCGTGGCGGTCGAGGGGTCCGGCAACGGCATCGGCGGGCCACCCCAGCCTGGCGGAGATTCGCGCCGGCGCTGAGGTCGAGATCGTCGGCGTGGACCGGTCCGCACCCGGTCCCGTGGCGGACCGATTGCGGCACCTGGGCTTTCGCCAGGGTGTCCGGGTACTGAAACTGCGCACCGCCCCGCTGGGCGATCCCGCCGTCTACCGGCTGCTCGGCTACGACACCTGCCTGCGCCGTCAGGAAGCCGCCTATATCGAAGTGGCCGGCTGACCCGTGACGGCCTGCCATTCCGCGGGGTCGGCGACAGCGCCTCCGGAGACACTGCGGATCGCGCTGGTCGGTAGCCCCAACGCCGGCAAGACCAGCATCTTCAACCACCTGACCGGCCTGCGCGCCCGCACCGGCAACTATCCGGGTGTCACCGTGACGCGGTCGGTCGGGACCGCCCGGTGTCCCGGGCGGTACGGCACCACCACGGTGACCATCGAGGACCTGCCCGGCAGTTACAGCCTGCAGCCGGTCAGCCCGGACGAGCAGGTGGTGGCCGACCTTCTCGAGGGGGCGCTCCCCGGTGTCGAACCGCCGGACGCCCTGGCGGTGGTCGTCGATGTCACCGTGCTGGAACGTTCCATGGCGCTGGTCGCGCAGGTGCTGGCGCTGGGTAAGCCCACCATGGTGGTTCTGACCATGACCGATGAACTGGCCGCCCGCGGTGGTCACCTGGACACCGAGCGATTCGCCGGCGCTCTGGGCGTGCCGGTGATCGGGGTCATCGGCAGCCGCGGAAAAGGGGTGGGGCCGCTGCGGGCGCTTCTGGCCGAACCCGACACCTGGTCCCGGGTGGCCATCCCGCCGCCGACCGGCGACGCCGAGTTCACCGGTTGGGTCGCTTCGCTGCTCTCCGCCGGGCGATACCGACTGCCCGAACCCGACCGGCGCAGTGCCCGGATCGACCGGGCACTGCTGCACCCGGTCTTCGGCACGATCATCTTCGCCGCGGTGATGTTCTCGCTGTTCCAGGTGATCTTCACAGTGGCCGCGCCACTGCAGGATCGCATCGAGCAGGGTTTCGTCTGGCTCGGAGATCAGGTCGATACGCACGTCCCCAACGCCGCACTGGCCGGCCTGCTCGGTGACGGCATCATCGGCGGCGTCGGGGCCGTACTGACCTTCATTCCCCAGATCGTGTTGATGTTCCTGCTGATCTCGCTGCTGGAGAACGTCGGATACATGGCTCGGGCCGCATTCCTGGTGGACCGGATCATGGCGACGACGGGTCTGGAGGGCCGCGCGTTCGTCGCGATGCTGTCGAGCATGGCCTGCGCGGTTCCCGGGATCATGGCCGCCCGCACGCTGCCGTCCTCGCGTGACCGAATCGCCACCACGATGGCCGCCCCGCTGATGACGTGCTCGGCCCGACTGCCGGTCTACATCCTGCTCATCGGCTTCCTGGTCGACGCCGATGCACGCTGGGGCCCGGTGTCCATCCAGGGTGTCGCGATGTTCGCGCTGTATCTGCTCGGTGGGGTGTCGGCGATGCTCACCGCCTGGCTGTTCAAGGCCGTGCTGCTCGGCGGCGACCTGCGGCCGTTCTACATGGAGTTGCCGCCCTACCGTTTCCCGGCGCCCAAATCGGTGCTGCTGACCATGTGGGACTCCGCAAAAGCCTTCCTGCGCAAGGCCGGAACGATCATTCTGGCCACCTCGATCGTGCTGTGGCTGTTGCTGAACCTGCCCCCGCGCAGCGCGGAAGTGGCGGAGCTGGATCCGGCGGCGGCGTCCGCCTACGTCGTCGAGCACTCCTTCGCCGCGCAGTTGGGTCAACTGATCGAGCCGTTGTTCGCACCACTCGGATTCGACTGGCGGATCTGCGTCGGGCTGATCGGCGCGATGGCCGCCCGTGAGGTTTTCGTCGCCACCATCGGCCAGATCTTCGCGGCCACCGACCCGGAATCCCCCTCCAGTGCCGTGCAGTCGGCGGTGTACACCGCTGGACCCCACCAGGGTGAGGTGCTGTTCACCGCGCCGACGACGGTGGCGCTGCTGGTCTTCTTCGCCTACGCGCTGCTGTGCATGTCGACGGTGGCCACCATCCGCCGCGAAACCAACAGCTGGAAGTGGCCGCTAGTGGCCTGGGTGTACACCTTCACGCTGGCCTGGGGTGCGGCCTTCCTGGCCCGGCACGTCACGCTGTGGTTGGGGGGCTGATGACCGGCATTCCGCCCCTGCATCCCGAGGCGACCGACGATCCCCGCCTGATCCGGTGGAAGGCCAGGGCCGCACACCTGCCCGAGCAGATTCCGCAGCTTGCGGAGTTGATCGCCCAGGGCGTGCTGGACCGGTTCGAAGTGGATCCCGACGAGGTACGAACATGGCTGGGACCCAACGGTTCCTGGGCCCGTCACGGGCCCGCTGTGCGCAGCGCGCTGATCGCCGCGCTCTCGTCCGCCGAACACGCGCCGATCGACACCCCGATCGATGAGGCGGAACTTCGCCGTCGCATCGAGGCGATCCTGGAACGGGACGTCGCACCCGTCGCCGAATCGCACGGCGGCGGCATCCGGGTCGTCTCGGTGCGTGACGGGGTCCTTACCGTCGAGCTGACCGGAGCCTGTCGGGGCTGTTCGGAGAGCGAACGGACCGTCGGCCACCTGGTGAGTCGCGCGGTGCAAGAGCGCTACCCGGAAATCCGGGAGGTGAAGGCGGTCAGGCCACGTTCGGTGTGGCTGTCGCTGACCAAACCCCGCCGGGCGGAAGCCGCCCGGCGGTCAACCACGAGAGGAACGCCATGATCCACGACGACCTGGTCCAGCCCCTGCACGACCAGATCACCAGCGAGGCCTACGCCAGCCAGGTGTATCTGCAGATGAGCATGTGGGCCGAGGACAAGGGTCTGCCCGGTGCCTCGGCGTTCTTCCGCAGCCACGTCGCCGAGGAACTGGACCACCGCAACCGGTTGGTCGACTACCTGGTCGAGGCCGACGTCCCGGTTCGCCTGCAGGCGATTCCGGCGCCGCCCGCCGATTACGACAGCCTCGTCGCCGTGGTCAACGCCGCCTACGAGCATGAGAAGAAGGTGACCGGACAGATCGACGCGCTGGCCGGTCTGGCGTTGGACCGCAAGGACTTCAACACCTTCAACATGCTGCAGTGGTTCATCGCCGAGCAGCGCGAGGAGATCGTTCTGTTCCGCGGCATCGTCGACTACATGAAACTGGCCGGCTACACCGGCGGACCCGGTGACGCACTGGTCAACCTCGACCGGTACCTGCTCGAACAGTCCCGCGCCGGGTAGTCGTCACCCAGCGCTGCCGGCATCGGTTGCGCCCTTGGCGCGGCGCAACCGGTGCAACGGCAGCGCCGCCACCACCGCCACGATGAGGGTGCCCACCGCCAGGCCCAGCACTGCCGATGCCAGGGTGTTGGCGGACCAGCCCAGGATGCCCCCGACGGCGGGCACGCCGTGGGCGGTGTGTTCCAGGGAGTGCACCAGGTGGTACGGCGCGGCCCAGCCCAATTCATCGAGGCCGGCCAGCAGGATGTGCCCGCCGACCCACAGCATCGCGGCGGTTCCGATGACCGACAGCCAGGAGAGGATCTTGGGCATCCCGGCCACCAGGAGCCGACCCAGCCGTTGCGACCTGCGGGATGGGCGCTGGGCCAGGCTCAGTCCCACGTCGTCCATCTTGACGATCAGCGCGACGACTCCGTAGACCGCCACGGTGATCCCCACCGCGACGAGGACGAGGATCAGCCCACGGGACAGCAACGGTTCGGTGATGACTTCCTTCAGTGCGATCACCATGATCTCGGCCGACAGGATGAAGTCGGTACGGATCGCGCCGGCGATCGTCGTCGCCTCGGTGTCGGGGCCGAGTTGCGCCGCGGGCGCGTCGTGGTCGTGGTCGTCGTGCCGCAGCGCATGGATGATCTTGTGTGCCCCCTCGTAGCAGAGGAAGCACCCGCCGAACATCAGGATCACCTCGACCACCTTGGGCGCCACCGCGCTGAGCAGGAGCGCGGCGGGCAGGATGAACAGCAGTTTGTTGCGGATGGAACCGATGGCGATCCGCCGGATGATGGGCAGTTCGCGCTCGGCGGCAAGGCCGTGGACATACGCCGGGGTGACTGCGGTGTCGTCGATCACCACCCCGGCGGTCTTGACGCCGGCGCGTCCGGCGGCGGCACCGACATCGTCGATCGAGGCGGCGGCCAGCTTGGCCAGCGCGGCGATGTCATCGAGAAGTCCAACCAGGCCGCCCGCCATTCGAGCCCCTCCGTCGCAGTGGCGTGAGAACGCAAATCTACCCGCCGGCCCGCCCTCAACCGCCGATCGCGAGGGTGAGACCGGTCAGGGGTTGGGAGTTGTTGAGGATCAGCACCGAACTCTGGCTGTTCACATCGTCGTAGGGGAAGCCGTAGGCGTATCCCTCGACGCTGTTGGCGTGGAAGAACTGTGCCCAGTTGTTCCATCTCCCCCCGGCGGGGTAGTAGGCCGACGCGGTGTCCCAGTTCTGCGGTGAGGTGGCGACGCCGCGGTGGAAGGCGGCGTCGAGGTGGGCCAGGAAGGCGCCCTGCAACCCGGTGCCGATGAACGGACCGTCGGCGCGGAACACGTCGGCGGTGCTCGGCTTGGTCATGGTGTGCGATGTGGCGTCCCCGCCGGCGCTGGTGACGGTGTAGGCGAACCGGTCTTCGGCATCGACGCCACCGGTGACGGTGAAGCCCGGTCCGTGGTACACGAACTGCTCCCCGGCGTACGTCGTCCAGAAGTCGTCGACCGGGCCGTCGAACCAGGTGGCGAGCTCGCCGGGCTGGTGTGAGCGGGGTGCCAGAATCCGCACCGGGTCGCCGTTGACGTCGTCGATGATCAGCGATCGAAACGCCGCGGGCATGGTGTCCTCGAACCGGCGGAACAACTCGTCGCGGGACACGGTGATGCCGCGGGTGGCGGTGTATCCGGTCGACTCCTGGGTGAGGGTGAAGGTGTACGGGAATCCGAACTGGTCGACCTGAGTGGTGTTGCCGCCGAACGGGACTGAGCCGTTCTTGAAGCTCAGCTCGTACCAGTCGTAGACGGTCCGGTAGTTGGGGTCGGTGGGATTGGCCGGATCGGGCCCGGCCCACCCGGTGTTGTCGGGGCTGACGGCGATGTAGACCGGTTCGCCGAGTGACACGTAGATCCGGGCGCCCAACAGTTCCGGCGGGATACGCAGGCTGCCCGCCTCGGCAAGGGTGAACGACATGTTCGGGTAGCTGACACCGTTCTTGACCAGGTGGTCGGCGGCGTTGGCTGCGGTGTGGTCGATCGGGTGGGCGGCGCCGTTCCGGTCGACCCAGGACCACTGCCCGGGAGTGGCCTGCCCGATGACCATGACGTAGATCTCGTCGTCGGCGTAGGTGCCGTTGGAGTTGACGAACGATACCGGGAAGGAACCGGCGACCACCGGCGCTCCGGGCGTCGGGTCCGGATCGACGACGGGTGGGTCGGGCTGCGCCACCGGAGGATCGGGGTCGGGTGTCGGTTCCGGCGCGGGAGGACCCGGGTCAGGATCCGGAACCGGGTCTGGATCAGGAACCGGGTCTGGATCAGGACCGGGATCCGGCCCCGGTTCTGGTCCTGCCCCCGGGGTGGCCGTCACCCGTACCGTCACGGTTCCTGTGGCGCTGTCTCCCGGCGACCCGAACATCCCGAATGTCAGGAGGTTCAGCAGACCCGCCAGACCGTGCAGGTGCCAGTCGCCCCCGGCGTCGGTGACGGTGACCAGGAAGGCGTCATCGTAGGAGGTGGTGCCGTCCCAGGTGTCGGGCGGTGTGTACGCGGCGGCCCCGTCCACGATCGCCAGCACACCGCCGTCTCCCGAGCCCGCTCCGGAGACGGTGTAGCTCAGCGGATCTCCATCGGCGTCGAAGCCGCCCAGCGCCATCGGCGCGCTGCTGTGGCCGGGACTCACACTCACCGTGTGCAGTTGATCCCCGAAGGTCGGTGTCGCGTTGTTGACGGTGTGCTGGAACCAGGCCAGCCCCGCCTCCCAGGCGGACGGCGCTGTGACGGCCCGCGCCGCAAGCCCTGATCGGGCTGGCCCGGGGGCTGCGGCCGGCTCCGCTAGGTCACGGACTCTCTGTGCCGAAGCGGCCGAGGGCAGCACGTCACGAGACCGCGGCCGATGCGTCGCCGCCGTGGAATGCGGCCGAACCCCGCGCCCGACGGCGACCGGGGTCGCGGTGTCGGCGCGACGCTCGGCTCGGGCGTCGGAGCGCCGGTCGGCTCGGCTGTCGGAGCGCTGGTCGGCGCGTCGGGACGAGGAGGTGTCGGCATCCGGGGTCTCGGCCCAACCGATCGCCGGGGTCGTCATCAACGCGGCAACGGCGCCGAGCATGACCGCGGCGGCCCGCGGTATCCGTCGGTCATCTACCATCACAGCCCCCTCAGGACCTTGCGGGCCGGCAATCTCTCAGCGTAAGCCCCGACGGGCCGCGATTGGCCAACAATGGCGGGGTGGAACTGGAAGTCATCGCCTTCGATCTGGCCTCCTGTCTGGTGGCGCAGACGCAGGGGGCCGACAGAATCGAACTGTGCGCCAACCCCCACGAGGGCGGCACCACTCCCTCCTACGGGACGATCGCCGTTGCCAGGAGCAGCACGGCAATTCAGCTGTTCCCGATCATTCGGCCGCGGGGCGGCGACTTCCGCTATTCCGATACGGAGTTCCACGCCATGGTCGCCGACGTGCAGCAGTGCGGGGAACTGGGCTGCGACGGTGTGGTGTTCGGGATCCTCACCCCGGAGGGGGGCGTCGACGTCGACCGCTGCGCCCAGCTCATCGAACACGCCGGCTCGATGCAGGTGACCTTCCACCGGGCCTTCGACCGGGTGCGTGATCCGCTCGCCGCCCTGGACGACTTGATCGGCCTGGGTTGCTCAAGTGTCCTCACCAGCGGGCTGCAACCGGATGTCGACCGGGGAAGGGAGATGCTGCGGACGCTCGTGCGCGCGGCGGCGGACCGCATCACCGTCATGCCGGGATCCGGTGTCCGGTCGACGAACATCACGGAACTGGCGCGGTTCACCGCGGCGAGAGCCTTTCACAGTTCGGCGCGGCGGACGCTCCCCTCCACGATGGCGTACACGAACCCCGCTATGGACGAAGACTTGACGTCGGTCAGCATCGATCCCGATGAGGTCGCGCGACTCAGGACCCTGCTCGACGCCGCCGCGCGCGGTTAACCCGACGGTGAGTCCCTTTTGGTGAGAGACTGCGAACGCGAGGGCGGGTGCCTGACCGGGATGTACGAGAAGGGCCGGGATGTGCGAGAAGGGGATGGGGATGAAGATCCGAGTCACGATCGCCGTGGCGCTGGCTGTCGGATTGACCGCGTGCGGGGGCCCGGACAAGCCGGCCGCCGAGAAGTCCAGCGACACATCCACCCCAACGTCGACCGCGACATCCACCGCGACGTCGACCGCGACATCCACCGCCACGTCGACCGCACTGTCCGAGTCGGCGACAACCAGTCCCGCCGCACCGATGAAGGGTGCGAAGCCGAGCCGGGAATTCGTGGTGGGGAAGTGGGGTACCGACGGCGACTGCCAGATGGCCATCGAACTGCGGGCCGACGGCACCAGCGACGGCCCGTTCGGTAACTGGACCTACAACGACGGCGTGATCAGCTTCGTCGACGAACCCGACTTCAAGGTCAACGTCACCGTCATCGACGATGCGACCATGGAGTCGACCAACGAGAGCAGCGGAAAAGCCCATCAGATGACCCGCTGTCCATGACCGGGCAGCGCCGGATCAACTCCCGTAGAGATGCAGCGCCCGGGCAGCCGTGGTCGCCACATCGCCGCTCAACCTCACGATGGGTGGACCGCCCCGTTGGTGGATCACATTCGCCAGCACGATTACATAGCTGTCCGAACCGGGATCCAGCCATATCGTCACCCCGGTGAACCCGGTGTGGCCGAAGCTGCCGATCGGGAAGATCAGCCCGCGCGGAGTGGACTGGTAGGTGTCGATATCCCAGCCCAGGCCACGCAGATCCATTCCCGCGACGGCCGGATAGTGCGGAGCGAGCAGGGGATCCTCGGTGTTCGGGGTGGTGGCGATGGCCGCTTGGAGGGCCGCGTTGGCGGCGGCGAGTTGCCCCGCGTGGTGCCCCGGTTGCTGCGGTGTCGTCATCAACTCCAGGGTTGATCGTTTCACGGGAAACGTGCTGGGTCGTCCGGCGAGGCGATCGAGCAGCGCTTGCGCGTACCTGCTGACATCGTCGGTCGTCGAGAACACCCCGGCACTGCCGGCCACCCCGCCCATGCGTCTCGCGGTCGGGTCGTGGACGGTCCCCCGAAGCGGCCGGTCGATATTGGGATTGATGCCGGGGGTGTCCTCGTCCCGTGCGGTCGGGGCGATCCGGGCCAGCAGTTCGGTACTCCAACCGTCCTCAGGACAGGGACCGTCCGCGGCGCCGGCATCGACGGCGATGGCGGTGCCGCTGATCCGGTGCGGACCGCACGCCTTGGCCGCGGGGAGATAGCGGGTGTCGGTCATCCCCAGCGGGGTGAAGATGTTGTCCCTGGCGTAGTCGTCCAGGGTCTCCCCGGTGATCCTCTCGATGAGGGTGCCGAGCAGGATGAAGCCGATGTCGGAGTAGTGGAAGACCTGGCCGGGGGGAAACTCCAAGGGCGCGTTGAGCGCCCGGCGGATGCCGTCGTCCTTGTCGGCCGCCACCAGGCCCCACGGACCCTGCCGGCTGAGGTCGCCGCCGATCCCCGAGGTGTGGGTGAGCAGCATGCGCACCGTCACCTCGGCCCGCCGCGGGTCGTCGGCGGCGTTGAAATCCGGCAGATAGGTCTGCACCGGATCGTCGAGCTGAACCCGGCCCTGGTCGTACAGCTGGAGCACGGCGGTCGTCGTCGCAAGGATCTTCGTCAGGGACGCCAGGTCGAAGAGGGTGTCCTCAGTCATCGGTTCGGCGGGGCCGGGCGAGCCGTCGAGTCCGGGTTCGCCGTCGAGTTTGCGCCAACCGAAGGCCTTGTGCACCACGACCTTGCCGGCGTGCCCGATCTTCACCACCGCGCCGGGGAGCCGACGAGCGCTGATCGCGGCGTCGACCAGATCGGAAATGGGTGCGAACTCCCCGTCGGGGGCGATGACGACCGGCTGAGGTCGGGGCGGCATGGGGGGTCGGGGGGACTGGACGGCTTCCGGTGCCGCGGCCTGCGGCGGATGCCGACCCGCATGGCTGCATGACGATGCCGTGCCGACGACGAGCAGGGCAGCCACCACGCGGCGGGCCCGGGGACCGATGGTCACCCTCTGTCGAACGCCTCGGTGAGCATCGGTACGACCTGCAACTTGCGGGACACGATGCCGGGGAGGTGGACGCGGTTGTCCTGGATCGCGGCGCCGAAGGCCGCCTCCACCACGGCGGCGCGCGGACCGAAAGCGATACCGACCGAATCGTTGTTGATGATGTCGGTGACGACGAGAAGGAACAGGTCGAGACCCTTGGCTGCGACGACGGTCCGCATCGCCGCCTCCAACTCCTGCTGCCGGGACAGCACATCGTCGACATCGACGGCGTTGAGTTGGGCGATCTCCACCCTCGCCCCGCCCATCGAGAACTCCTTGGAATCCGCGGAGATGAGTTGGTCGACCGGTCTGTCCCGCAGGTTCGCGCCGGCCCGCAGCATCTCCAGGCCGTAAGCGTGCGGGTCGACGCCGGCGATGGCCGCAAGCTCACGGGCCGCCGCGACATCCTCATCGGTACACGTGGGGGATTTCAGCAGCAGGGTGTCGGAGAGGATGGCCGACAGCATCAGACCGGCGATGGGTGGGCTGACCGAGAACCCCTTCTCGCCGTACATCTTCAGGATGATGGTGGCGGTGCAGCCCACCGGTTCGCAGCGGTAGTAGAGGGGGCCGGTCGTCTCGAAGTTTGCGATGCGGTGATGGTCGATCACCTCGGTGACCGTCACCTCGGCGATGTCGACGGCGCTCTGCTGACGCTCGTTGTGATCGACGAGAATCACCTCGGCTGCCTCATCGGCCACGGATTCGATCAGACGGGGCGCGGACACCCCGAACCTGTCGAGGGCGAACTGTGTTTCGGCGCTGACGGATCCGAGGCGCACCGCCTCCACGTCGGCGCCGCACAGCCCCTTGAGATCGGCGTAGGCCAGGGCAGAGCAGATCGAGTCGGTGTCGGGATTCCGGTGCCCCGTGATCAGGACTGTGCTCATGTGGAAAACCTCGGATACGGCGGTGTCGTGCCGCACGATGTTGTGCCCGACGCGGCGCTGCTGCTGTGCATTCAATCACGGTTCGGCACGGTGGACAGGACTGTGTCGAGTCGCGCATCGAGTGGGCCGTTGACCGTCAGCATCGGTAGCCCGGGATTGTCGGCGAAGATGGCGGCGAGAATCTGCTGGGAGGTCAGCCGGGCATCGGGTCCATCCCGTTGCGGGTCCGGCTGCCACGGGAAATCGTCCTGACACCACACCACCCGGTCGTTCTGCGCTGTCCACTCCAGGGCCAGCGGCAGCAGGGAGTCGTCCCCGTAGTACTGAATGCTGTAGACCGCGGTCATCAGCGGACCGCTGTCGGAGATCACCCATCCCGGCCCGGTCCGGTGCGCATGCGACAGCGCGGACTGTTCCGCCCGCCGATGGGCGGCCATCACCTCCGACTGTTCGGCGGCCAAGGGGACGCGCCCGTGCTGATTCACCCAGTTCCGAAGGCTTTCGGAGACCACGATCCCGGGCAGTCGGATCCCGAGTGCGGCGGCCAACGTCGACTTGCCGGTGGATTCGCCACCCACCACCGAGATCAGCCCGGCGCGCGCGGTCTCAGCCATGGGCGGCTACGGGCGCAGCCGGGACACCGTTCGACGCGCGTGCCGACCAGGTGCGCCAGCCGGCCACCGCCATCATGATCAGGACCGCGTAGAACAGCGAGGTGAAGTACAAGCCCTGGCTGGCATAGAGCACCGCCCCGACGGTGTTCACCGCGATCCAGGTCGGCCAGGTCTCCATCTTCTGCAGCACCATGAGCAACTGGCCGGCCAGCGAACCGACCAGCATGAAGGCGTCGCCCCAGGTGGCGGCGCCGCCGATGCTCTGCAGGAACGGCGCCACCACGGCCCATAGGGCGAGGACCGCGACGGCCCCGCCCACCCGCGCTGCAGGCGTCAGCCGGCCCGGTATCCGGACCCCCTCGCGGCCCCAGGAGAACCAGCCCCAGACCGCGGCGGCCATGAAGATGAGCTGCATGGCCGCGGAGGCGAACAGGTCGAACCCCACGAACAGCCAGCCGTACAGCAGGCCCGCCAGGAAGTAGAGCGGCCACGTCCAGCGAGTTCCCGTGATGCCCAGGCCGATCGCCAGCAGGGAGGTGATCACCGCACAGAGTTCGAGGACGGTGACGGCGTATCCCCATACCGAAAAAAGCACAGTCATGATCGACGCTCCCTGTCCGGCATTACCCGGACGGTCGTGCGGTCGGTGGCGCGGTAAGCCACCTTCTCAGACCGGTTGCCCCGGACTCCCGCGGTTGTTGCCCTGCTCCTGCAGGCTACTCCCAGCCTGAACGGAATAAAGCGGACCGCAGTCCGGTTGGGTCGGGTATGCCAGCAATCACCGCAGACACTCTGACCTTGCCGCGGGTGCGGCCCGCCGGACCCGCCGACATCGAGCGGCCGGTCCGGCACATCAACACCGGGCCCCGCGGGTTCGAAGGTGAGGGATTCCCGGTGGTCCGGGCTTTCGCCGGAGTGCCCGCCGCCGACCTGGACCCCTTCGTGCACATGGATCAGATGGGCGAGGTGGAGTACGAACCGGGCCAACCCCGGGGCACCGACTGGCACCCGCACCGCGGATTCGAAACCGTCACCTACATGATCGACGGACGGTTCGCCCACCAGGACTCCCATGGCGGCGGCGGACTGATCACCGATGGCGCCACTCAGTGGATGACGGCGGGCGCCGGGATTCTGCACATCGAAACCCCGCCCGCCGAACTCGTCGAGAGTGGTGGACTCTTCCACGGGATCCAGCTATGGGTGAACCTGCCGCGGCGGGACAAGTTCACCGCGCCGGCCTATCAGGCGATCGAGGGCTCGGCGGTGACCCTGCTGTCCTCGGCCGACGGCGGCGCCCTGCTCCGACTCATCGCCGGTGACATCGACGGCCGACGCGGCCCCGGTTCGACCCGGACGCCGATTACCGTGGCGCACGCCACCATCCAGCCCGGGGCGAGACTCGACCTCGGGTGGGCCCCCGACTACAACGCGTTGGTGTACGTGCTGGCGGGGCGGGGCATCGTCGGCCCGGCCGGTCACCCCATCCACGCCGGACAACTCGCGGTGCTCGGATCCGGTGACCGGATCGGTGTCACCGCGGACCGTGGGCAGGAGTCCCGGCACCCCGCGTTGGAGGTTCTGCTGTTGGGTGGGCGCCCACTCCGCGAGCCCGTCGTCCACTACGGGCCGTTCGTGATGAACTCCAAATCGGACGTCGCTCGGGCGCTGGAGGACTATCACGCCGGCAGATTCGGGACCATCCCCCCGAACGCTCTGCGACCCCACCGGGTGGGGTGACGAAAACCCTGGTGAGAGGCCCGTCTCTGGCTTAGGCTGGATTTTGCTGAGCTGGGAGGCAACCGTGGTCAACATCGGCGTGTGCGTGGGAGCGGCGGGATTCACCATCGGTCTGTCACTGGCGGGGCTGTGCGCCGCAGGTGCCGCCGCCGCCGATTCCGGCGGGACCGACGCGGTGCGCGGCGATTCAGCGGCGGTGTCGGCGGGACCGGCGGCCCCGAAGGCCACCAAGCGGGGGGCGCGGACCGGAGGCGTCGCGGTGAAGCCGGTGGCGGCGGTCAAGCCGCCGCGCGCCGCCGAGTCCCCGCGGGCGTCCCGGCAGCTGAACCAGCGGCCCGCGGCCCCGCAGGTGTCGGCCCCGCAGGCATCGCAGGTGTCTCAGGCATCGGAAGCATCGGCATCGGAAGCCCCGGCCGCCACGGCGACCAACGCCCCGACGATCACCATTCACAACACCTCGACGACCAAGTCGATCTGGGTCTACAACCTGACCAACACCGGCAACTACAGCATTCCCGACACACCGTGGCAGACCGAGCCTGCCCCGCCGGCGCCGCCGCTGCCGCCGGACTGGGTAGGGCCGGTGGAGATCAAGAAGAACTCCTCCGCACCGATCACCCTGGCGGTGTTCAACGCGCCGGCCGGCTCCCCCGGAAACCGGATCTACATCGTCGAAGACGCGCCGTTCACCCTGCCGGTCACCTCGACGGGCGGGATCGATCCGTTCTACCCGCCGGGGTTCCCGGGGGAGGACACCTTCCAGAACTACAGCTTCCTGGAGTACGCCCTCTACTCGGCGAACGGCGGCTACGAGTACACCATCGACGTGTCCTACATCGACGAATGGTCATTGCCCATCCAGACCAAGTTCACCTTGAATGGGGCCGACTGGACGGGTGCCGTGGACGGAAAGCTGTACGGCTTCAACGACTTCGACACCGTCGTCAGTCAGTTGAACGCCGCCGGGGCGCCCTACGGCGATCTGGTCTGGAGCGGCGCCACCCCCTGGGATCCGCAACCGCCGTCGACCGTGAAACGGATCATCGGCCCGGACAAGGTGTGGACCGCCCAGTCCAACGAGCCGGAGTCCAACTTCACTATGGACGTCACCGGTTGGGTCCCGGCCTCCTACTCGAATTTCGTCACCTACGGGTCCTATGTGGCCACGGACAATTCGACGGTAAACCCCTACGCCTACAACGGGACCGAACTCACCAAGCCGCCGACGGCGCCGAAACCACAGGATCCCACCGCACAGACCAATTTCGACTTCTGGCGTAACTCGGTGGCGGCGCCGGGATCGACGCCCTACCCGATCGCGCTGCGCACCGCCGCGATTCTCGATGGCTTCACCACGCAGAACGCCAACGGCGTGTACGGCTTTTTCACCTACCCCAATGACGAGACGGCCGGTCAGTTCACCAACATTCCGACCGCCGTGTCGTTGGACATCTACGTCAACACCACCTCGGACGGTCTCAGCGACAGTGTGATCCCCGGCGGGGTGTGGAACTACACCAGTTCGGTGAAACAGACCGGGCCGTGGCGGGAGATCCGCAAGACGCGGCCGACCGTCCCGGGGTCCGTCGCGACCGACACGGTCATCAACAATGCCGGATTCGCCAACGCCCGTGTCGCGCCGTTGATCGACCTCAGCGGCCCGGGCGGCGATATCGCGGTGATCGACCGGTTCCCCCTGGGCGCCACCAGCACGAGGATCGACTTCGTCGACCGGGCCTGGTTCCTCGGCTGGGGCCTGTCCAACATCAGCAGCCAGTTCGTCTACGAGCGGTCGACCGGCGTCCTGTACTACGACCGGGATCCGCAATGGCCGGGGTACACATCGGTCCTCGGCGTGTTCAGTGGGGTGACGAACCCGGAGGAGGCGGTGTTCGTCCTCTGATCGTTCCGCGGAGCACCCGCCACGCGCCGGTCGACCACAACGCCCACGCGATCAGGACCGGCTGGAAGAACAACCGGATGAGCCGCGCCCGGTCACTGTCGAGTCCGAAGGCGTCCCTGTGCTGCGCCCACTGGGCGATGTTTCCCGGAAAGATCACGACGAAGAATCCCGCCAGCAGCAGTCCGACCAGGACGCGGCGGTTCGTCAGCAGAATCAGCGATGCGCCGAGCGCGATCTCGACGATGCCGGAGGCCAGCACCGTGGCATCGGGCGGCCCCGGCATCCACGTCGGTACCTGTGCCTGAAACTCGGTGCGGGCGAACGTCAGATGCCCGACACCGGCGAAGGCCATGAGCACACCGAGCACGATTCGGGCCACGCGCTGGGCGGTGCTCTCCCGGGGCGGCTCCGGTGACTGGTTCCCTCCCACGCCGCGAGTCTAGGCAGGCTTCAATAGAACCGTGACCGCAACGCTCGTCGCGAGAAATCTGGCCGGTGGATTCGCCCACCGGACCCTCTTCGAGGGCCTCGACCTCACGGTGGCGCCGGGTGACGTCATCGGGGTCGTGGGCGCCAACGGTTCGGGGAAGAGCACCCTACTGCGGATCCTGGCCGGTGATCTCCAACCGCTTGACGGCACCGTCAGCGTCGCCCCTGCCGACGCCTTCATCGGGTGGCTGCCGCAGGAGCACCAGCGGGTCCCCGGGGAAACCGTGTCCGGATACATCGCGCGCCGCACCGGGTGCGCCGCGGCGACCCGGGCCATGGAGTCCGCGGCGAACGCCCTCGCCGATGACGGCGATTCCGCCCCGGACAGCGCACCCGACTACGCCGCCGCACTGGAGCACTGGCTGGCCACCGGGGCGGCAGACCTCGAGGACCGCATCCCCGCAGTGCTGGCAGATCTCGGTCTGGGTATTGATGCGGTGCAACCGGATTCGACGCCGATGACTGCGTTGTCCGGTGGTCAGGCGGCCCGGGTCGGGCTGGCGGCGCTCATCCTCTCCCGGTTCGACATCGTCCTGCTCGACGAACCGACCAACGACCTCGACCTCGACGGGTTGGACCGACTGGAGGCCTTCGTCCGGGATCTCCGCGGCGGTGTCGTGCTGGTGAGCCATGACCGGGAGTTCCTGGCGCGCAGCGTGAACCGGGTGCTCGAACTGGACCTGGCCCAGAACACCACCACCGTCTTCGGCGGCGGGTACCAGAGCTACCTCGAGGAACGTGAGGTCGCCCGTCGGCACCGGCGCGAAGAATACGAGGAGTTCGCCGGGAAGAAGGCCGATTTGGAGGCCCGGGCACGCACCGCACGGGAATGGTCGAGCCACGGTGTGCGCAACGCGATCCGCAAGGCGCCGGACAACGACAAGATCCGGCGGCGCGCCGCCATGGAGTCCAGTGAGAAGCAGGCGCAGAAGGTCCGGCAGATGGAAAGCCGGATCGCCCGACTGGAGGAGGTTGCCGAACCGCGCAAGGAGTGGACCCTGCAGTTCAGCATCGGCGCCGCCCCGCGGTCGAGCGCGGTGGTCGCGACCCTGGACAACGCCGTGGTGCGACAGGGTGAATTCGTCCTCGGTCCGGTCTCGCTACAACTCGACGCCGGTGAACGGGTGGGGATCACCGGCCCCAACGGGGCGGGTAAGTCGACCCTGCTGCGGCTCTTGCTCGGCCGCCGGCAGCCGGATGAGGGCCGCGCCAGCCTGGGCGCCAATGTGGCGATCGGCGAGATCGACCAGGCGCGTGCGGACTTCTCCGGTCCGGGCCGGCTCATCGACCGCTTCGAGCAGCGGGTGCCGTCATGGCCGACGGCCGAGGTGCGAACGCTGCTGGCGAAGTTCGGGCTGCGCGCCGATCACGTCGACCGCGAGCTCGACGGGCTCTCGCCGGGGGAGCGGACCCGCGCCGGCCTCGCGCTGCTGCAGGCCCGCGGCACCAACGTGCTGGTTCTGGACGAACCGACGAATCACCTCGACCTGCCCGCCATCGAACAGCTCGAGCAGGCGCTGGAAGCCTACGACGGGGCGCTGCTGCTGGTGACCCACGACCGCCGGATGCTGCAGAACGTCCGGCTGGACCGGTTCTGGACGGTCGACAACGGCCGGGTCGTCGAGCGTTAGCGGCCGCCCCGACGCATCAGTTGTCCCCCGCGGCCACCAGCGAGCTCAACCGCACGTCGGGGTTGTCCTCCTGGAAGCCCTGCAGCCGCCACTTCGTGGTGAACAGCGCGAGCATGACACCGTCCGAACGGGTCAGTACCTCCATCGACACCTGCTTGCTCGCCGCCGCGACATCGTCGGGGTGGATGGCGCGGGCGACGGTGTAGGGCAACGGTTCCAGCGAAATCGGGGAACTGAACTCGGTTGCCATCCGGTGGCTGGCCACCTCGAACTGCATCGGGCCGACGGCGGCGAACACCGGTGCCTGGTCGCCGCGCCGATCCGACCGCAGGACCTGAACGACACCCTCCTGGTCCAACTGTTCGATTCCCTTGCGGAACTGCTTGTGCTTGCTCGGATCGGTACCCCTGGCCACCGCGAAATGCTCGGGGGAGAAGCTCGGGATCGGTGGAAAGTGAACCGGGACATCGTGATAGAGGGTGTCGCCCGGACGCAAAGCCGCCGCGTTGGCCAGCCCGATCACATCGCCCGGCCAGGCGCTGTCCAGCGTGGAGCGCTGCTGGCCGAACACCGATTGCGCGTACTTGGTGACGAAGGGTTTGCCGGTGGCGGCGTGGATGAGGACGTCACCGCGTTCGAAGGTGCCCGAGCAGACCCTCGCGTAGGCGATCCGGTCGCGATGCGCGGAATCCATACCGGCCTGGACCTTGAAGACGAAAGCGCTGAACGGCGATTCCACCGGCCGGCGGACACCGTCGACGTCCACCTGCCCGCGGGGCGCCGGCGCGATCCGCACCAGAGTGTCCAGCAGTTGGTTCACCCCGAAGTTGAGCGCCGCCGAGGTGAACAGGACGGGCGTCGTCTCGCCGCTGAGGAAGGTCTCCTGGTCGTGGTCGCCGCCGTCGGCCGAGAGCAGTTCGCACTCCTCCGCGGCGTTGACCCAGTCCACTCCGGCGGCGTCCTCGGCCCGGTCGGGGGAGATGTGCTCCTCGGGGGCTGCCGTCGCGCCGCCGGCGGTGCGGGTGAACCGGATGAAGTTGCCGGTCCGTCGGTCCAGCACGCCCTTGAAGTCCCCGGCGATGCCGACCGGCCAGGTGAGCGGGGTGGGCTTCACCCCGATGCGCTCGGAGATCTCGTCGAGCAGTTCCAGGGCGTGCCGGCCGGGCCGGTCCCACTTGTTGATCACCGTCAGAATCGGGATGCGGCGGTGCCGGCACACCTGGAACAGCTTGAGGGTCTGCGGCTCAAGGCCTTTGGCCGCGTCGATCAGCATGACTGCGCAGTCGACGGCGCTGAGCACCCGGTAGGTGTCCTCGGAGAAGTCCGCGTGCCCGGGGGTGTCGAGCAGGTTGATGACGCAGTCCTGCCCGTCGGGCGAGCGGTAGGGGAACTGCAGCGCAGTGGAGGTGATCGAGATGCCCCTGGCCTGCTCCATCTCCATCCAGTCCGACACGGTGGCGCGCCGGCCCGCTTTTCCGTGGATGGCACCGGCCTCGGTGATCGCCCGGGCATGCAGGGCGAGAGCCTCGGTCAAGGTCGATTTGCCCGCGTCGGGGTGGCTGATCACGGCGAAGGTCCGCCGGCGGGCGGCCTCTGTCGCAAGGCGTTGTGTTGCCGCCCCGTTGACGGCGGGGCGGATTTCGGTGTCCTGGTCCATCGGAGTCGATGCTATGGGCCGGGGACCCGAACCGGCGAATCCCTAATCGCGGCCGTGCGGCGGTCCGAGGTAGGGGAACACGTCCAGGGTGTCGGTGTGCGGTGCGAGTCCCGACGGTGGGCAGTCGCCCCTGGTGAGAAACGCCAACCGGTAGTCGATGACGTCGTCGGTGAACACCCGGCCGTTCGGGTACGTGGCCGGAAGTGCCGGGTTGTAGGTCAGCATGTCGGGGAGCGTGCCTTCGGCGTCGATGGCCGCGATCGCCTCGTCGCGGCTGTAGCCGCCGGTGTGGCCCATCAGATGGATGAACTGCTCGATCCACCGCCTGCGGTCGTCGACGGGCTCGGAGGCGTTGTACTCCTCTTTGGTCTCGTCGGTGTTGAAGAAGCTGCTGACCGAGGGGTGACCGGCGCGGTCCACGTGGACGAGTTCGTCGCCGCGCCGGACGCTGCACCGTCCCCAGATCCTCAGGTCGGGATCGGCGCCGAGCTGAGCGGTCGGGAGTTCCACGGCGATGGAGAACACATTGGCTTCGAGGTTCGAATCGACACCGGTCCACGGCGATTCGCCGCCCTGGTCCGGTGCGGTGAGGTGCGGTGCGGTGAAGTTACGCCCCCCGGTGATGTCGAAGAGGTTCTTGATCCCGTCGAAATCGAAGAAGAAGGCGTCACTGCGTGCCCCGGCGAAGAACGCGATCTCCCCGGCGTGCGCGATCGTGGGCGCCGCGCCGAACGACACCGGGACCGCTTCCAGGATCAGTTCACCGACCGCCTCCGGCGACTCGGCCTCATCACCGAAGGCGAGGTAGACGTCGACTGTCTGGCGGTCCCCCTCCGGTTCGGAGAACACGAAACTGAACGCGATGTCGTTGCGCAGATCGCCGTCGTTGTCGATTGCAAGCCGATAGATCGCGTCCGGGTGCAGGGCGTCGGCATTGGGGTTGGCGTTGAGGATGAGCACCGTGCGATCCGCGTCGGCGGGTGACGGGAAGGCGTACAGGTCGCACAGGTCGAGGCGTTGGTCGCCCAGGGGCGGTCCGAGGCTCAGGCCGGTGAAGTGGTTGGACATCTCTCGCAGCCTTCCCGGGTCAGGAGGGCGGTTCGCCCATGTTGAGGGTGAGCGGCCGGCGGAAGAAGCGGGTGATCCACAGCAGCACGGCGATGCCGATCGCGAACCAGATCATCCCGTACCGGGTCGACTCGGCCGAGAGGTACAGCCACAGGATGACGGTGAGCCCGACCCCGATGCCGGGCAGCACGATGTTCTTGAGGATCTGGCCGGCCCCGTGCACCTGCCGACGGCGGTAGGCGAAGTAGACGATCACCGTCAGGTTGACGAAGGTGAACGCGATCAGCGCGCCGAAGTTGATCAGCGAGGCGACGAAGTCGAGGTTGAACGCGATGGCGAACAGCGACACCAGACCGACGAAGACGATGGCGTAGGACGGGGTCTGGAAGGTCGGATGCAGATATCCGAAGAATCGCCCGATCCGACCGCGGCTGTTCCGGCCCATCACATAGAGCAGTCGGGATACCGATGCGTGCGAGGCGAGGCTGGAGGCCACCGTGGCCGCGAACGCCGCCGCGGTCAGGGCGATCTTGAACAGATGGCCGCCGACGAGGAAGGCGATCTCCGGGAGCGAACTGTTCTCCAGCGACTCCTCGGAGAAGCCGGAGACGTCCGGGAACAACGATTGGCTGAACCACGCGCAGACGAAGAAGATGCCGCCGCCGATCAGCAGGGCCAGCACGATGGCTTTCGGCACGATGGAGGAGTCCTTGGCCTCCTCGGTGTACATGGTGATCGCGTCGAAGCCGATGAACGAGAAGGCGACGATGGTGGCCCCGGTGATCACCAGATTCAGGTGGGTGTCGCCATGCCAGAACGGCTGGGTGGAGAAGATCGTGCCGTTGCCCATGCCGTCGATCAGAGACTTGGTCGCCAGGATCAGGAAGACCCCGATCAGCACGACCTCGAACACCACCAGCAGCATGTTCACCCGCGAGGTGTTCGTCATGCTGAACAGGCACATGGCGGTGATGGCCGCGACGTAGACCACGACCCAGAGCCATTCCGGTGCTTCAGGGAAGAACGAGTACAGGTAGCTGCGGATGATGAGCGCGTTGACCAGGGGCAGCAGCAGATAGTCGAGCAGTGCCGCCCAGCCGATCAGGAACCCGAGATTGGGGCTCATCGTCTCGGAGGTGTAGGTGTACGCCGAACCGGCGGACGGGAAGACGCGCGTCATCCGTCCGTAGCTGATCGCGGTGAACACCATCACGACGAGGGCGAAAACGTAGGCGGTGGGCACGACGTTTCCGGTCTCCGTCGAGACGATACCGAAGGTGTCGAAGATGACGGTCGGCGTCATGTAGCCCAGGCCGAGACCGACTATCGCCCACAATCCGAGCGTGCGGGCCAGCTGTGTTGTGCCCGCCGGCCCGGGGGCCACCTGAGTCATCGTGCAGTCGCCATCGTCAAACCCTCTCAATCCGTTCCTCGTGGCTTATCACATGACGGCCCGGATTGTCGGTCTTGTGCTGCGGAAGAACCTCAACCAGTCGCCCGCCAGGGTGGATGACCCGTGTTAGCGTCACGATCCATGAGGTATGTCGTCGGATACGGGCCCCGCCAGCGCGGATTGGATGGTCTCAACCTCGCGGCGACCCTCGCCCGGTCATCGGGGGCCACACTCGACCTGGTGACGGTGCTTCCCAGTGATGCCCCCACCTTCCACCGCTACTCGCCCGACGAGGCGTTCAACGCCGAGGTCGAGGCGCAGGGCCGGGAGTGGCTCGCCGACGGTCTCGCGCGCGTGCCGGAGGGTGTGCAGGCGGAAGGCATTGTGCGCCGGGCGGATTCGATCACCGAGGGGTTGCTCGACGCGGCGACCGATCCCGATCGCGGGGCGGCCGGTCTGATCGTCGTGGGTACCCACCACCGCGTCCGCAGCGGCCGGTTCGGAATGGGGAGCCTTGCCGACGCCCTGCTGCACGCCTCCGAGGTGCCGGTCGCGCTGGCACCGTCGCACTACGAGAGCCAACCCGGAGTCACCCGCATCACCTGTGCCATCGGAACGCGTCCGGGCAACGAGGCTCTGCTCGATGCCGCGATCACGCTGGCCGCGGAGTGGCAGGTTCCGCTCCGGCTTATGTCGCTCGTCGCGGTGGGCGAGGGCGGGCGCGAGGATCGGCGGCAGGAGTGGGCCCGCCTCGCGGAGGAACACGCCGGTGCCCTGGTCGACCGGGCGGTCGCCGGACTGCCCGCCGGTGCCACCGTGACAAGCGTTGTGGGCGACGGGGAGTCGTTCGAGGACGCGGTCGCGAGCCTGGACTTCACCGACAGCGAGGTGGTGCTGATCGGGTCGAGCCGACTGGCGCAGCCGAAGCGGCTTTTCCTCGGTCAGTCCGCGAGCAAGATCGTGCGGGCGCTCGAGGTCCCGATCATCGTGTGGCCGCGGGGCTGATTCCGGGGCCAACCGATCCGGGAAGCCCGATCACGGGAAGCGGATATCCAAGGTCGCCAGGCCGAAGATCTTGCGGCCGTCCGATTTCGCCGACACCAGGACCACACCGGTGCGGGTCTCGGCGTCCAACGACTTGACCTTCCCGCTGAATTCGATGTCGGCCCCCTCGGCCGCCGAGACGATCGCGGGCGCCGAGAGTCGGACCGCGTAGCGGGTGACCGCGCCCGGGTCACCGGACCACGCCGAGACGAAGCCGGCACCCAGGCCCATGGTGAGCATGCCGTGGGCGATCACATCGGGGAGCCCGGCGAGTTTGGCGATGTCCTCATCCCAGTGGATCGGGTTGGCGTCCCCGGCCACGCCCGCGTAGTTGACCAGGTCCCCGCGGGACAGCCGGGTGTGGTGCACCGCCAGTTCGTCGCCGACCCGCAGGTCGTCGAACGACGGCGTCCCCGGCGTGCGGGCGGTGTCCTGGGCGATGCGGACCTCCCCTTCGGGCCGCACCGTCTTCTCGTAGACCGCATCGGACCCGTCGATGCTCATGATGTCGACGTCGTGCATCATCGCCTTCTGGACGGCGGCCTTGACCTCGGGGTTGATGTCCTCCCCGGTCACCCCGACGACGGTCGTGTGCAGCGTGTGCACCCGTTCGCCGTTGGCGTCGGTGAAGGTGTTGGTCACCGTGATCAGGTCACGACCGGCGATGCGGCGCACCGAGGTCAACTCGACGTCGATGGTCAGTTCGTCGCCGGCGACGATCGGACGGTGCTGTTCGAAGACCTCCTCGGTCTGCACGTAGGTGTCGTAACCGACGACGACCGACTCGAACATCCGGCGGTTGCAGGACATCCCGGGGGTCGAGGTGAACGTCAGCGGCGCGACCAGACCCGAGTAGCCCAGCGCCGCCGCGGCGTCGACATCCCAGTGCGCGGGGTGATAGTCCTGCACCGCGCGGGCGTACTCGCGGACCTTCTCCCGGCCGACGAGATAGGTGCCGTCCATCCGGTAGTAGTGGCCGACCCGGGCTTCGAGCGCCGGCGCCTCTGATGCTGCGGTCATTGATTCACCCAACTGTCCTGCCGGCCGCTTCACTGGGGCCCGTCTTAGGCCGACCAGAGGAGGCCGACCACAGCACACTAATGTGCCGGACCGGCCCGGCACGAACCGCGCAGCGCGAATCAGTGGGCGTGGCCTGAGACGACGAGCGCCCGTAAAGTTATCCGCCATGAGCTACCGCGGCCGCCTGCCGGCTGTTCTCGCCGGTGCCGCGGGTCTGGGCGCCCTCGTCGCGTTCGCCGGGCCGGCCGGAGCCGAACCGGTGGATCCCTTCGTGGTGCCGGCCCCGCCGCCCCCGGTGGTCACCTACCCGGTGGCGCCGGTCGCGAACGGTGCCGCGATGACTCCCCGCCAGCAGACGGTGCCCCCCGCCGGTCCGGCGGCCGCCCCGCCGGTTCTCAGCGAGGGGGGCATACCGGAGATCCAGAACCCGGTGTACGGCTCCGGAAACAACGGAGGCGGCATCTTCGGAACCCTGAAGGACCTCTGGGACCAGGTCAAGAACCCCGCGTTCGTGCCCGACGAGATCATGGGCGGCCCCGCCGCCATCCCGGGTGCGCCCGCGCCGGGGCCGGCCGAGGCCGGCGCCCCGGCGGCACGCCCCGCGCTGCCGCCCGGCTACTACCCGCTCGACGGTCCGCCGCCACCCGGGTACGAGTACCTGACTCCCGGTGCGGTGCTCCCGACGCCCCCACCGACGCCCCAACCGACGCCCTAGCCGCACACCCGGCGCTGATGCTCCTTGCGGACGGTCTCCAAACCCCGCATCGCGCAGCAGTTCTCGCAGTGGACTCCGATGAGGCACTCCTCGACTCGGCTGTCCTGCTCGGCTCCCGCGGCCCGGACGATCGGCAGCAGCAGGAACAACCCGGCCAGTACCAATGCCCCGCCGAGAATCCCGCCCGCGTGCAGGGGCTCCTTGAGGACGACAACGCCCACCACGACGGCCACCACCGGGACGCTCTGGTAGGTCGTGGCCGCGAAAACCGGCCCGGCCGTGCGCAGCACGCGCCAGAACAGCACGTTGCCGACGCCGGCGGCGCACATGCCCAGGGCTGCCACGGCGATCAGCGGCCCCGGTTGCGGCCACGACGGCAGACCGTCCCCGCCGGCGCCGGCCGCCGCGAAGGGGACGAGTAGCAGGGCGCCCACGGCGAGTTGGGCCGCGGTGAGTTGGGTGCCGCTGAACGTGGAGTCGGGGAAGAAGGCTGCCGCCAGCATGCCCGCCAGGGCGAACAGCGCGGCGGCCAGCAGTCCCAGCGCGACGCCGAGATGATCCGCCTGCGCGCCCGGGGCGAGCATCACGCCCACGCCGACCGCGCCCAGGGAGACGCTCACCCACTTCATCGGCGGAATCGGGGTGCGGCGCACCCAGTAGAAGGCGACCGCCAGCAGCGGTGTCGTCGAACAGAGGACCGCCACCACCCCGCAGGCCATCCGCTGCTGGGCGGTGGCTACACAGACCTGGCCGGTCGTGGTCAGCGCACCCAACACAAGAATCCGCAGAACACCACGCTGTCCCAGCCGGGGCAAGCCCTCGCCGGTGGTCAGCAGCACCGCGGCCAGGAACCCGGCGCCGACCACCGACCGCCACAGCGCGACACCCGTCGGGGTGAATCCGGTCAGCGCGATGTCGGTGATGCCGTAGCTGCCGCCCCAGAGCAGGACCAGCAGGACATAGGCCGGAAGCCACGACCTGCGGGAGGTCAGCGAGGTTCCCGGAGGTGCTCGACGACCACGTCGGTCAGCTCAGCGATCCCGTCGCCGACGACGTCGACCACCGGTAGCGGGGCGCACTGCGCGCGGCATTCCTCGATCGTCGCCGCCCGGTCCTGATCGGCGATCCCGGCCAGGTTGAGCGTCACGGCGATCACGGGTGCGCCGAAACGTTCGATCAGGCCGATCTCCGAGACCAGATCCGGGATGCGGCACTGCTCAAGGTGCTCGAGTCCGTGGAAATGGGTGCGCCGCGGGGCGTGCTGGAGGATGACCCCGGATGCCGCCGCGGACAGGATCAAACCCGGCCCGCACGGGCCGGACGGGTTGCGCATCGCGCCCTGGCCCTCGATGAGCATCACCTCCGGGTCGGCCTCGGCGGCGCAGGCCACGATGGCGCCCTCGAGTTCCCCGGAGGTGAAATCGGAGATCAGCGCGTCCCAGATGACGCCGTACCGTGCGCCCTGCATCCAGCCGGTCTGACCGGTGTAGATCATCTCGGCGCGAATGCCTCGGCGCCGGAGATCCCGGGTGAGCATCCGGGTGGTGGTGCGCTTGCCGAGAATGCAGTCGGTGCCGAGGACCGCGATCCGTGGGGCGCGGACGGCGTAGACCGAACCGTCCCAGAACCGCAGATGGCGGGCCGGCGGTGTGCGGCGGACGTCGAGGGGGTGGCGCCGTTGGCGGCGGCGAGTGCGGCCAGTTCGGGTTCGTCGCACAGATGGTCATGCAGCCCGCTGACCAGGTCCAGTCCAGCCGCCGCACACTCCATCAACTGGGCGCGCAGGTCGGGAGTGAGTCGCCCGCCGTGCGGGGCGTGACCGACGACGGCGACTCCGGCGTCCGGCGCGCGGCGGACCGCTTCGGCCACGTCGGTGACGATCGGGATGCCGCGCGGCGAACCGTCGAGCACCTCGCCGGCGTCGCGGCCGGCCAGGGTGTGGTCGACCACCACCCGGACCGCGAACCGGTCACCGTCGCGAATCAGGCCGTGGGCAACCTTGCCCTCCGGTTCGGCGAAACAACCGTCGGCGAGGACGATGGCAGGCAGACCGTGGAGGGGTGGCTCCTCCCGTAACCGCATGTGAGCAGAGCCTATTCGGCTGAGCGGCACTCCGCTCGACTTACCGGCGGCCGTTAGCAACAAGTATGCAATCCGTCAAGACCCCGGGGCAATTGGCGCTGAACCGTGACCGGCGTTACTTTCTGGGAGTGCTTACCTCAATTGCCGGTGCCGTCGCTCGCTGGGTGCGTCCGTTCTCTCTGGTGGCCGCTGTCATGTGCGTCGGGGCCCTGGTCGGCCCGGTCCAGACCGACCGCGCCCTGCAGGTCCGTCTGACCGACGACTCGAACCCGCTGGCAGGGCGGCCGTTCTACGTGGATCCGATCTCGTTGGCCATGCGCGCGGCCAAGAACGCCAACCCGCCCAGTCCGGAGTTGACGACGATCGCCAACACACCGCAGGCGTACTGGCTCGACCACGCCTTCCCGGCCGGCACGGTCGGCAACACGGTGTCCCGGTACGCGGGTGCCGCGCAGGCCGCCGGTGCCATGCCCGTGTTCGCGATTTACGCGATTCCGAACCGGGACTGCGGCAGTTTCGCGGCGGGTGGGTTCGGCTCCGGCGCGGGCTACCGGCAGTGGATCGACGCGATCGCCACCGGCCTGGGTTCGCTGCCGGCCGCGATCATTCTCGAACCCGACGCCATCGCGATGGCCGACTGCCTGTCGCCCGATCAGCGGGCGGAGCGCTTCGCGCTGCTCAGCTACGCGGTCGACGCGCTGTCCCGTGACCCTGCGGCCGTCGTGTACATCGACGGTGGGCACTCCCGGTGGATCAGCGCGGAGAAACTCGCTGCCGGACTGAACGAGGTCGGCGTGAGTCGCGTGCGGGGCTTCAGCCTCAACACCACGAACTACTACACCACCGAAGAGCAGATCGCCTACGGCGAAGCGGTGTCGGCGATGACGGGCGGGTCGCACTACGTCATCGACACCTCTCGCAACGGCGCGGGCCCCATCGAGGATTCACCACTGAGTTGGTGCAATCCCGCCGGCCGGGCGCTGGGCGTCCCGCCGACCACCGACACCGCCGGCGCGCACGCCGACGCCTACCTGTGGGTCAAGCGGGTCGGCGAGTCCGACGGAAGCTGCAACCGCGGACAGCCGCCGGCGGGGCAGTTCGTCACCCAGTACGCGATTGAACTGGTTCGCAACGCGGGCCAGTAGAACTCGCGGGCTCGCCGGGGGCCGGTGTGGGCTTGTTGGGCAGCGACAGCCGGATGATCTTCTTCCAGGCTGACGCCACCTGACGGGGCAGGCTGCCGGTTGTGTACGTCAGACCGTAGCGCTCGAACACCTCCTGCACCTTCGGTGCGATCTCCTGGTAGCGATTGCTGGGCAGATCGGGGAAGAGGTGGTGTTCGATCTGGAATGACAGGTTGCCGGTCATGAAGTGCATGGCCGGACTGCCGGAGATATTGGCCGAACCGAGCATCTGCCGCAGATACCACTGCGCCCGGGTCTCGCCCGCGATGGACGTCTTGGCATAGGTCTGCACGCCCTCGGGGAAGTGCCCGCACATGATCACCGCGTGGGTCCACAGATTGCGGACCAGATTGGCCGTCATGTTGGCGGTCAGGGTGGTCAGCGCCGACGGCCCGGACAGCAGCGGGTGCAGGACGTAGTCGCGGGTGGCCTGGCGGCGGACCTTGGCCAGGACCTTGGTGACCTTGGCGCGGAAGTCGGCCTTGTCGGAGCGGCCCTTGAGGTATTTGCCGATCTCGAGGTCGTAGAGGGCGATGCCGTACTCGAAGAAGCAGGCGTTGACGAGGTTGGTCAGCGGCTGGAACAGCAGGAACGGGCTCCAGGGCTGGTCCTCGTCGACCCGCATGATGCCGTAGCCCAGATCGTGGTCCTTACCCAGGACATTGGTGTAGGTGTGATGCAGCTCGTTGTGGGAGTGCTTCCACAGATCCGCCGGTGAGGCGTTGTCCCACTCCCAGGTGGTGGAGTGGATCGCCGGATCGCGCATCCAGTCCCACTGCCCGTGCATGACGTTGTGACCGATCTCCATGTTCTCGACGATCTTGGAGATCGACAGACCGAGCGTGCCGATCAACCAGGCGGGCGGAAACAGGGAGAACAGCAGGATTGCGCGGCTGCCGAGTTCAAGGCGGCGCTGGGCGGTGATGACCGACCGGATGTAGTCGGCGTCCCGCTGGCCGCGGCTGGTGAGGACCTGCTCGCGGATGGCGTCGAGTTCAGCGCCGAGGTTCTCGATGTCGGCATCGGTGAGGTGCGCGATCGGGTTCGGGGTGAGGTTCTGCAGGGCAGTCATGGGGGATGTCCTTTCTAGAGAGCGACGTCGCAGTCGCCCGCCGCCGCGGAGACGCAGGTCTGGATCACCACGCCGTCACCGTCATCGGTGGCGGTGGTCAGGGTGCCGTTGCGCAGGTCGCGCACCGCACCGCGCCGCAGCGGCGCGACGCAGCCGAAGCAGATGCCCATGCGGCACCCCGAGGGCATCAGCACACCCGCGGATTCGCCGGACTCCAGCAGGCTTCGGGTGCCGTCGGTTTCGACGCTGGTACCGGTGGCCGAGAACGTGACCGTGCCCCCCTCGCCGGTGGCGACGGGCGCGGGCCGGAACCGCTCGGTGCGCAGCCGGTGGGTGATACCCGCTGCCGCCCAGTGGCTTTCGATCGCCGTGAGGAACGTTTCCGGTCCGCAGGCCCAGGTGGACCGGTCGGTGATGTTGCCGACGAGGCCGGTCAGCCGGGCCGGGTCCAGGCGTCCGTCGTCGCGGGTGTGAATCTCGACGAGCCGGATGCGGCCGGTCCGGGCGAGCATGCGCAACTCGCCGCCGAAGATGACGTCCCCGGCGGTCGGCGCGCTGTGGACGACGACGACGTCGTGCTCGGTGGTCAGGCCGGGCGATCGCAGCATGCCCATGACAGGGGTGATACCGCTACCGGCCGTCAGGAACAGGATCCTGGCCGGCGGCGGGCTGGCGAGGGTGAACTCCCCGGTGGCGGCGTCGAGCGACACGATGGTTCCGGCGGCGGCGTGCCGGACCAGGTGGTGGGAGACGATGCCGCCGGGCACCGCCTTGACGGTGATCGACAGACACCCGTCGGCCCGCCCCGGGGCGGAGGTGATCGAGTAGCAGCGCCAGTGCCGCACACCGTCCACATCGACCCCCAACCGGAGGAACTGGCCGGGACGGTGGGCGCGCCAGCCGTTACCCGGCTTGATCACCACGGTGACGGCGTCGCGGGTCTCGGGAAGGATCGCGGTGATGCGGCCCCGGAGTCGGGCGGGGGACCGCAGCGGGTCGAAGAGGTCGAGGTAATCGTTCGGCAGCAGCGGGGTGGTGACCCGTTCGGCCCACCGGGCGAACGTGTTCCGCAGCCCGGCGGGAACTCCGGGGCGGGGTCGCGTTGTTGTCATGACTCCACGGTGGCCCTTCGCCAGGCATAAAGTCTTGACCAGATGGGGTGAAGATCAGCTCCGTATTTGTTCGGAAGGAATAGTTGTGCCGCAGATTCCGCGGCTGACCGGGTTCGACCTCGACCCGGATGTGATCGCCGCCCTGGAAGCCGTGCTGCCGCGGATGGCCGAGCGCAGCGTCTCGGCGATCATCGCGGAGGTCCCGGCCTACACAGATCCGTTCCAAGGCCGGATGGGTCAGAACATCGAGAACGCGGTTCAGGCGTCTCTGGGTGCCTTCCTGCGGCTGACCACCCGGGGCGGGACGGCGGACTCGGATTCATCACTTCGGGCCGCGGTGGACGCCGCCTACGATCTGGGCCGCGGCGAGGCCCGCTCCGGGCGATCCATCGACGCGCTCCTGGCGGCCTACCGGGTGGGTGCGCGGGAGGCGTGGCGGGAACTGTCGGACAAGGCGGTGGAATCCGGACTTTCGGCGCTGACCATCGCCCGATTCGCCGAGCTGGTCTTCGCCTACATCGACGAACTCTCCGCCGCCAGCGTGTCCGGGCACGGCGACGAACTGGCGACGGCGGGCCGGGTCCGGCAGCGCTATCTGGATCTGCTGGCGCGCCAACTGCTCATCGGAGAGGATCCCGACACGGTCGCGGCCACGGCGGACACCGCCAACTGGCCGCCCCCGCAGCGGCTGACCGCCGTGCTCATCCCGGCCGCCCAGCTGTCCCGAACCGCCACCCTGGTGGGTCCGGCCGCCCTGTACGTGTCCGAGGACCTGCCGGACCTGGACCCGGCCGAATCGTGGGCGGCGGTACTGGTCCCCGACGTCGAGGGCAGCCGCCGGGCGGCGTTGTTGGCCGCGCTGGCCGGCAGATCGGCGGTCGTCGGACCGAGGTCCGGCAGATCGGCGGTCGTCGGACCGAGTCGGCCGTGGGTCGCCGTCGGGGCCTCCTACCGCCGGGCGGTCCGGGCGCGGCACCTGGTGAACGCCGGCGGCGTGGTGGATACCGACGAGCATCTGGTGGAGTTGGTCCTCGGTGCCGACGAGGAGGCCGCCGAGGATCTGCGGCAGCGGGCGCTGGCCCCGCTGATCCGACTCGGCCCCACGGCCGGTCCCCGGCTGATCGAGACCCTGCGGAGTTGGCTGTTGCACCAGGGCCGCCGGGACGCCGTCGCCGCTGAGATGTTCGTGCACCCGCAGACGGTCCGCTACCGGATGAACCAGATCCGGCAGGCTTACGGAACCCGATTGGACGATCCGCGCACCATCCTCGAACTGACGGTCGCGGTGGGGATCAGCGGGTGACGCTCAATCCTCGAGTTGCACTCAGTCCTCGAGTTGCACCACGGTGCGCGATTCGAGGTTCGGCAGGATCATCTCCTTGAGGATCCGCTGATGCTCCGGGTGATCCCGGTAGGCGATGAAGGCGTCGCGATCGTCGAAGCTGCCCACCACGGCGAAGTCATAGGCGCCCGCCGTCATTCCCGCGTCCGGCCCGCACAGGTAGCTGCGGACGCCGTCGACGGTCGCGATCAGGTCCCGCAGGGCGGTGGCGATCGCGGTCGCGTCGGGCTCGGCCCGCCATTTGAAGGTCACGACGTGGGTGAAGGTCATCGGCGGCTCAGCTCGGCGGCGGGACGGGGGCGCCCGGCACCGGTTCGGCCGGCGGGGGCGGATTGTTGTTGCCGATGTAGGTGCTGGTGGGCCCGACGACGAAGCCCACCTGCTCCCGGCTGTTCAGGCAGGCCACCACCCCGGCGTCGTCCACGCCGCAACTCACCTGCCGGAACGTCAACCGGGTGTTGGGCGGCAGGGGCCGGACGGGCCCGGCGTCGGCGTAGGCGGGGGTGTCGGTGGTGGTGAAGACCGGTGCCCCGACGGGTCCGGCGCTGACCAGGTTCGCCCCCGCGGGGGCGCCCGGCAACGGGCCGGCGCAGCCGTAATTGCCCTTGAGGGTGTCCAGAACGCAGACGACTCCCGCCGGTCCGGCAAAGGCGAACCACTTCCCGCTGTTGACGGTGTAGTCGGCCGGGTTGACCGGCATGTTGCCGAAGACGTTGGGAATCGGCGGCGGCGCGGGCGCGGGTTCGGCAGTGGCCGGGAAGGCTCCCATGAGGCCGCAACCCACCATGGCGGCGCCCGCCGTGAGAATCGTGCGCAGCATTTCGTCACCCTACCGCCCGCGCGGCATGGCCGGTGTGGGGTACAACGGGGATGGTCAGGTGCTTCCGGCACCGAACTTCCGAGCAGAGGGAGACCACGTCATGCAATCCGTCCGGGGGACGAACGTCCTCATCACGGGGGCCGCCATGGGCCTCGGCAAACTGTTCGCCGTCAAGGCCGTCAGGGAGGGCGCCGCGACGGTGGTCCTGTGGGACGCCAACGAGACGGCGCTCAAGGAGACCGCGGTGGAGTTGGAGGCGGCCGGGGGCACCATCGTCTACGAGACCGTGGACGTCACCTCGCGGGACCGGGTGGCCGAGGCCTCCGAACGGGTGCGCACCGAGGTCGGTCCGATTCAGGTTCTGTTCAACAACGCCGGAATCGTCCGCGGGAACGGCTATTTCTGGGAGAACGACCCGCGGGATTTCATGCTGACGATGGAGGTCAACTCCATCGGCCCGATGCTGGTGGCTCGGGAGTTCCTGCCGGGGATGATCGAGTCCGGCAAGCCCTGTCGGCTGATCAACATCGCCTCCTCGGCGGGGTTGAACGCGATCCCGCGGATGGCCGCCTACGCGGCCTCGAAGTGGGCGGCGGTCGGGTTCTCCGACTCCGTGCGACTGGAACTCGAACAGGCCGGTCACTCTCAGGTGAAGGTCACCACGGTCTGCCCCACCTACATCAACACCGGCATGTTCGACGGCGCCAAGGGCATCCTGTTCACCCCGATGCTCGAGCAGCAGGATGTCGTCGACACCACGTGGACGGCGATGCTCGAGGGCCAGCCCTTTGTGGTCATGCCGTGGACATCGCGGATGAACAAGGTGCTCTCCGGGGTGCTGCCGGTCCGGTTGCGGGACTTCTACCTGCGGCGGGTCGGTGTCTACAACTCGATGGACAACTTCCACGGGCACTGATCCGCGGGTACTGATTCGGGGGTAGAGTCGGCTCCGAAATTATTGAAAATGATTTTCAATAATGGAGGTAGCCGTGCGAAACCCATGGCCGCAGTCAACCGGCGGGCCGGGAACGCTGTGTCTTCCGCCGCGCATCGCCGAGGCGGTCGGCGATATCCGCACCGGCGCGATTCGGCTCAGCGTCCCGTTACTGGATGACGTGATCCAGGTCGGGACGGCCGAAGCGCTGCGGACGGGATCCATCGTCGTCGTGCGCACCCCGTCGGCACTGCTGGTGCGCCGCAGTGACGGCACACCCCTGCAGGCCCGGATCGTCCGGGAGCATGACGGGTGTCATCCCACCCAGATCGGTGTCTTTCTCAGGCCGGTGAACGGTTTGACCGTTCGCGGTGACGGCGACCGGATCTGGTGGGTTCCCGACGGCGCCCGGATCTGCCGATGCCAGGACGACCTCGTGCAGTTACTGGAGACGATCGCGACGTTCAGCGTCGCCAAGCAACGCCGGCTTCAGTCCGTGGGTTAGAAGGGTGGGGAGTCGTCGCCGGGCCCCGGTGGTGGTCTGCGAACGAGGGCGGCTTCCCGGATCTGCCGGGCTTCGCGGGCCTCGCGTTCTGTGCGGTTCGCGTTGCGTTCGGTGGCGAGGTGGTGGGCGCGGTTCCGGGCCCGGGTGGTGGCGCGTTTGGGCATCGCGGTGGGGTCGGCGGCGCAGTAGCGCGGTGGGATGAGCGGTGGACTCGTCGGGGCACTCAAGGTCGGGAACAGCGGCTTGCTGCCCGGATTGGTGACGTAGGTCTGCCGGCCGGGGAGTTCCCAGATGACCGTCCCGTCGGGCAGCTGACGGTCCCGCCAGCCCCAGAACGTCTTCAGCAGATGATGAAGGCGGCACAGAGCCTTGATGTTGGAGGCGTGGGTCGGGCCGCCGCGGCCGTAGGGAATGGTGTGGTCGAGGTCGCACTCGGTGGCCGGGCGGTCGCAGCCCGGCGCCCGGCAGGTCAGGTCGCGGGCGCGCACGAAATCGGCCAGCGCGCGGGAGGGCCGGTAGTGCGGTTCGGCCGGGGCGTTGGCGGGATGAATCAGGGGACGTAGCCGGGCGGTTGCGGCGATCTCGCGCAGCAGGTCGGCGGAGATCAGGGTGTCGGAGCCGTAGAGATGGGCGGGGTTGTCAGTGCTGCCCTCGAGGGCGCTCTGGTCGGCCACGACGTGGATGACCACCGATGAGGCCACCGCTGCGGCGGCGGGGCAGTCGGGGCGTTCGCACCGGCACATCAGCCGCTGGGCGCCGGCGGCCAGCGCTCCCAGGGCGTCGGCGCGGCGCTGAGCGTGGGTGCGGGGGTCGGCCTCGCACACGGTGGCGGCCAGCGCGTCGAGGCGTTTGTCCAACGCGACGGCGTCGGTGGCCAGCAGCCGTCCGGAGATGTCCGCGGTGTCCTCGGTGGCGTCCCACACGGTGATCTCCCGGTCGCGGATGCGTTCGCGCCGCCGCCGCACGGCGTCGCGATCGACCTGGTGGACCAGGCGGTCGATCTCGGCGATGGTGCGGCCCAGTGACCGTGCCCGCCAGCGCGCGGCGCGTGCGGCGATGAGCCGATCGAGGCGCTCGGTGGTGTCGGGGTCGGTGACCAGTTCGGTGCGGTAGGCGATGGTGGCGAAGGTGTCCGCGTCGAGGTCGCCGGCCTCGAACACCGCTGCGGTGGCCGGTAGCCGGCGCATGGCCACTCCGTGCCGGATCCAGCTGCCGGCCCGGCCCGGGGTGATCGACGCCGCGGCGGCGATCTCGGCGCTGACCGCGGCCCAGCTGTCGACCGCCCAGTCCTCGGATTCCCCGCGCTCGGCGCGCCGTGTCTCGAACAACCGGCCGGCCGCGCGTAGCCGCCGGGCCGCGGCCTGGTTCTCCGCACGTCGTGCGAAGGTCAGCGTCTCCAGTAGCGAGCGTGACTCGGGGCTTTCGGGGGGTTCCCAGTGGTCATGAACCCGGTTGTCGAACATACATTCGATTTTAGATCGAGCCTACGACATTGACACTGTTCAACCGGTTTGAGTGAGATGCGTCGGCTCATCAGCCGGGTGGTCTCCGCGGGACGAGCCGGACCCCGGTGATGGTGTTCCGCTCGACGGCGCTGACCTCGATGGTCCAGTGCGCAAGTTCCACTTTGTCGCCTGGCGCGCGCGGGATGTGCCCCAGTGCGACCAGGACCAGGCCGGCGACGGTCGCGTAGTCCCCGGGCGGGGCGTCGGACAACTCGACGTGCACATCGGGCAGGTCGTGGATCGGGAAGCTGCCCGGCAGCACCAGGCTGCCGTCCGGCAGCGTCTGCGCGCCGAGGACGTCACGGTCGGTTTCGTCGTAGATCTCGCCGACGATCTCCTCGAGGACGTCCTCGAGGGTGACGATGCCCGCGACCCCGCCGCGCTCGTCGACCACCACCGCGAAATGCTCCCGTTCGGCCTTGAACCGGCGCAGCGCCTCGGAGACGGGCAGGCTGTCGGGCAGCTGCAGCGCGGGCCGCATGGCCGCGGTGAGCGTTTCGTGGCCGCTCAGCAGATCGCGCAGGTGCACGACGCCGACCACCTCGTCGAGGTTGCGGGAATGCACCACGGGGGCCCGCGAGTGGCCGGCGCTCACCAGCATGGCCTGGGCCTCGGGGATCGACAGGTCGCGGGCGAGTTTGACCACCGTGCGGCGCGGAATAAGGATCTCCCGCAGCACCCGGTCCTGGATGTCGAGCGCGCCGGAGATCATGTCGCGCTGCTCGGTGGTGAGGCCGCGCTGCATGGCGACGAGTTCCCGCAGTTCGTCGGAGGACAGCTGTTCGGCCGCGGCGTTCGGATTCCCGCCGAGCAGTCGGACCAACACGTCGGTGGCCCGGCCCAGGAGCCAGACCATCGGTTTGGTCAGGCTCGCGAGCCGGTCCAGCGGAACGGCGACCAGCAGCGCCCAGCGCTGGGCATACTGCATCGCCAGCCGCTTGGGTGCCAGTTCGCCGACCACGATGTTGACCGCCGCCAGGATGAGCGTCACCGAGGTGACCGCGACCACCTCGGCCGCGCCGCCGAGGAATCCCAGCGAGGGCACCAGGGGTTCCGCCAGGGTGATCGCGGCGGTCGCCGAGGCGAGATAGCCCGCCAGGGTGATCCCGAGTTGGATCGTTCCGAGGAAACGGTTGGGGTCGCGCGCCAGCCGAACCAGCGCCCGCTCGCGGCGACCGTCGATGCGCTCCAGTGATCGCAACTGGCCTTCGCGCACCGAGATCAGGGCGATCTCGCTCCCGGCGAACAGCCCGTTGAGAAGGAGCAGCACCAGAATCAGCGCGATGTCGAACCAATATTGCTGCACGACAGGCGACACTACCGCCTACGACAAAACTAAATACTTGTTAAAGTTGGTTGACAAAAATTGAGTAGTGTCGGAACGTCGTTGGTGATGACCACTTCGGAGAACACCACCGCTACCCGCATCGCTCGGGGCGAACCCCCGGATGGCCGCCGCGTCCTGCGCCTGCCCGCCACCCGCGACCACTTCGCGCAGATCGCCGCGTCGGCACGACGCGAACAGCAGGCCTATCTCGGATTCCTGGCGGATTTGGTCCTGACCGCGTGTGAGGCACGCGATCAGCGAAGAGCGGAACAGCGCGTCCGCGCCGCGGGATTCCCCTGGCGAAAGCGGTTGGAGGACTTTTCTTTCGACGCCAATCCCGCCGTGAACACCGCTCTGGTCGAAGGACTGGCCGGTGGCGACTGGGTGAGCGAAGGATCTTCGCTGTGCCTCATCGGCGGCTCCGGGACCGGCAAGAGCCACCTGCTCATCGCGCTGGGAACCTGCGCGGCCGAGGCCGGATACCGGGTCCGGTACACGCAGGCCAGTGGGTTGGTCGCCGACCTCCTCGACGCCGACGGCACCGACCGCCTCCCCGAGGTGATCACCCATTACGGCGAGGTCGATCTCCTGCTCATCGACGATCTGGGCGACCTCCGACTCGGCCACCGCGGTGCTGAACTGCTCCTCGCCGTCCTCACCGAACGAGAGCCGCGCTGCGCGATCGCCAGCGCCGCCAACGGGCCGTTCCCCGTGACGAAAACCTTCACCGATCCGCAACTCTGCGCCGCCATCGTCGACCGACTCACCGCCGGCGGTCACACCATCGATACCGGCCGCAGCGCCTACCGTTTCCAGCGCCCCGATGGCGGGTCCGCGCGCAGGTAGCGTGGTTCCATGGCCGATTCGCCGCCTGGAACGCGGATCGCCGCCGGTGTGGCCTCGGCTGGGGCGGCGGGTGCCGTGGTCGCCTTCGGAGTCACCCAACTTGTCTCGGCTCTGGTCTCCCCGGCCAGCGACGCCAGGGCGGCCGTCGGTGCGGCGATCATCGATCTCACCCCGGGTTCGGTGAAGGAATGGGCCATCCAGACCTTCGGAACCGCGGACAAGCTCTTCCTGTCGGTGATGGTGCTGGCGGTCGTCATCGCCGTGGCGGCCATGGCGGCGACCCGGGAACGGTCCCGGGTACCGCTGGGCACAGTGACCCTGCTGGTCTTCGGCGGGGCGGGGTGCGCCGCGGTGCTGGCTCGGCCCGGAGCGGGTCTACTCGATGCGGTGCCGACCCTGGTCGGTACCGGCTGTGGGGTCGCCGTGCTGCGCTTCCTGACCGCGTCCGCCCCGGACGGCGGCACAGCCGACACCGACACCGGGCGCCGGCGCTCGCTGCAAACCCTGGCTTTCCTCGGTCTGGGCACGGCAACCGGGGTGGGCGGTGTCCTGACCTCACGTCGCTTGCAGTCGGTTGCCACCGAGATCGAGACCGCCGGCCTGCCGCCGGTCGCCAGACCGGCGCCACCGATCCCGCCCGGTGTGCAGCCGCCGCTGGCGGGGCTGCCGAGCTTCGTCACCGGCAACGCCGATTTCTTCCGTATCGATACCGCGCTGCGGGTGCCGCAACTGTCCCGCAGGGACTGGACGCTGCGCATCCACGGCATGGTCGGCCGCGAGATCACCTACACCTTCGACGACCTGCAGCGATTCGAACCGGTGCAGAGGGCGATCACCCTGACCTGTGTGTCCAACCCGATCGGCGGCGACCTGATCTCGAACGCGGTGTGGACCGGCTACCGGATCCGGGATCTGCTGCGGGACGCCGCCATCGCGGATGACGCCGACATGGTGCTGTCCACGTCGGTGGACGGTTTCACCGTCGGCACCCCGGTCGAGGCGCTCACCGACGATCGCGACGCCCTGCTGGCGATCGGGATGAACGGTGTTCCGCTACCGCCCGAGCACGGCTATCCCGCGCGACTGGTGGTGCCCGGTTTGTACGGGTTCGTCTCGGCCACCAAATGGGTCGTCGATCTGGAGTTGACCCGGTTCGACCGGGCCGAGGCCTACTGGACCAGGCTCGGCTGGTCCGCCCAGGCTCCGATCAAGACCGGGTCTCGGATCGACGTCCCCCGCGCCGGCGCACGTCTCAAGGCCGGACCGGTGACGCTCGGCGGGGTCGCCTGGGCGCAGGGCCGGGGGATCGGGGCCGTCGAGGTGCGTATCGACGACGCCGAATGGCGGCCGGCGACACTCGGCGCGGCGTATTCCCATGACACTTGGCGGCTGTGGACGTTCGACTGGCAGGCCACGCCGGGGCCGCACACGATCACGGTGCGTGCCACCGACAACACTGGGACCGTGCAGACCGCAGACCGCAGCAGCCCGATCCCCGACGGCGCCACCGGATGGCCGTCCATCACCGTCGATGTCCGGTAGCGGGCCGACCATGACGTTGACCGCAGTCCCCACCACGCCCGCCGACGGATCGGGCACCCTGCTCGGCACAGTCGTCAACCCGGCCGGTCTGACTCTCGCCAAAACCGTCCCGATCAGCCGGGCGCCGACCTTCGTCGACCCCGGTATGGGGGCGAGTCCCACCTGGCACGGGTTCGCGATCGACCAAACCGGTATCGCGTTCACCGACGCGATCAGCGTGGTCGGTGACCACCGGGTGCGCATCGACCCCACCGCCGCGCGGCCGCTTGATGACGGGCTGGACTGGGCGCCGGGGTCGTTCTACGACCAGGACGGCGCACCGGTGCCCGAATGCGCCCGCGGTGTGCTGGGCCGCGTCGAAGCGCGCCTCGCGGCCGCCGGACTGCGTGCCCTGGTCGGTCATGAGATCGAGTTCCTCCTGGTGGCCCCCGACGGCAGTCGGCTTCCCGGCGCGCTGTGGGCGCAGTACGGGCTCGCGGGGGTGCTCGAGCACGAGCAATTTGTCCGGGACGTCCTCGCCGCGGCGGACACCTCGGGGGTGGAGATCGAACAGTTCCACCCCGAATACGGGGTAAACCAGTTCGAGATCTCGCTGGCCCCGCTGGCTCCGATCGCCGCCGCCGACCAGTTGGTGCTGATGCGGATCATCGTTTCCCGGGTCGCCCGCAGATCCGGGCTGCGCGTCAGCCTGTCCCCGGTCCCCTTCGCCGGGGGTGCGGGAAACGGCGCGCACCAGCACTTTTCGCTGCTGCGCGGCGGGGTTCCGATCTTCTCGGGCGGTAGTGGGGCACATGGGATGACGCCGGAGGGGGAAGCCGCCGTCGCCGGCATCGTCACCGGACTGCCGCAGGCACAGGGGGTGCTGGGCGGTTCGATCGTCTCGGGGCTGCGGATGCTCCCCGGGAACTGGGCCGGTGCCCACACCTGCTGGGGAACCGAGAACCGGGAGGCGGCGGTCCGGTTCCTGCCCGCCACCGAGGGCAACCCGCGGGGCGCCCACGTGGAGGTCAAGATCGTCGACCCGTCGGCGAACCCGTACCTCGCCACCGCGGCGATCCTGGGACTCGCTCTCGACGGTATCGAGGAGGCTGCGGCACTTCCGCCGGAGGTGACGGTCGACCCCGCCGCGCTGACGGCCTCCGAGCGCATCGCCGCTGGTGCGGCACTACTGCCCACCGATCAGGCGGACGTCATTGCGGCGCTGACGAATTCGCCCCGGATGCGAGCGATTCTCGGCGACCCGGCCGTCGATGCGCTGGTGGCGGTTCGCCGGTACGAGTACGAGCATTACTCATCGCTGGAGCCTGAGCGGTTGTGCGACAGGTTCAGGATGGCATGGAGTGTCTGACCTGCACCTGTCCGACCAGCAACTGTCCGACTACATTGCCGGTCTGCACCTCGTGGACGACCACGTGCACGGGTTCTGGACCCGCGCCGTCGACCGCCGGCGTTTCGAGAACGGTCTCAACGAGGCCAACACCGATCCGCTGGCCGACTTCGACTCCGGCTTCGACACCCAACTGGGGATGGCGGTGCGGGCGCACTGCGCCCCGCTGCTGGGCCTCGACCGCCACGCTTCTCCCGAGGAGTACTGGGCCGTCCGCAGCCGGATCGAGCCGGCCGACCTGGCTCGGGTGTTCCTGTCCGCGGCCGGCGTCAGCGACTGGCTGGTCGACACCGGTCTGAACGGGGACATCGCGGGACTGCACGGGATGGCGCAGATTGCTCAGGGACGTGTCGGAGAGATCGTCCGACTCGAGCAGGTGGCCGAGCAGGCGGCGGCCGCCGGGGGCGACTACGCCGAGCGGTTCGTCGAGATCCTGCGCGACCGTGCGCAGTCGGCGGTGGCCACCAAAACGGTTCTCGCCTACCGCGGGGGTTTCGACGGTGACCTCACCGATCCGGAGCCGGCCGATGTCAGGGCGTCCGCGGCGCGGTGGCGCGACGCCGGGGGGACGCGTCTGACCGACCGGGTGCTGTTGCGGTTCGGCATACACCAGGCGCTTCGGCTGGGTATACCGTTGCAGTTCCACACCGGGCTGGGGGACCGGGACTGCGATCTGCACCGCACCAACCCGCTGCTGCTGATCGACTTTCTCCGGTCTGCGGGGGACTGCCCCATCGTGCTGCTGCACTGCTATCCCTACGAGCGGGAGGCCGGCTATCTCGCGCAGGCGTTCAACCACGTCTATCTCGACACCGGGCTGAGCATCAACCATCTCGGGGCCCGGGCCGAGGCGTTCATTGCCCGGACCCTGGAACTGGCGCCGTTCCGGAAGATCCTCTACTCCTCCGACGCGTTCGGGCCGCCCGAGTTGCACTACCTCGGGGCGAGGTTGTGGCGCGACGGGATCACCTCGGTGCTGGGCGGATTCGTCGACCGGGCTCAGTGGGGGATCGACGACGCGAAGCGGGTGGCGACCCTCATCGGCAGGGACAATGCCCGCCGGCTGTACCGGCTCTAGAGAGTAAAGAAATGCCCCGTTTCGTGAGCAGACCACTGCGGGCCGCCGCCGTCGCCGTCCTGCTGGCCGCGTCGGCCAGCGGATGCGGATCATCGCGGCAGCCCGGTCTCGTCGTGTTCGCGGCATCCTCACTCACGAGGGCGTTCACCGACCTGGGGGCCGTGATCCAGTCGGAAAACCCGCCCACCGCGGTGGAGTTCACCTTCGCGGGCTCGGCGGACCTGCTGGCGCAGCTCACCGGTGGCGCGGGCGCCGACGTCCTCGCCACCGCGGACACCGTCACCATGGACAGGGCCGCGCGGGCCGGCCTGCTCGCCGGCGAACCGGTGGTGTTCGCCGCCAACACCCTCACCGTCGTCGTCGCGCCGGGAAACCCGGAGCGCATCACCGGCTTCGCCGACCTCACCCGGCCGGATCTGGCGGTCGTCGTCTGCGCCCCGCAGGTGCCGTGCGGGGCGGCGACGGTGAAACTCCAGGACGCCACCGGAGTGCGATTGGCGCCGGTCAGCGAGGAGTCCGCGGTGGGCGACGTGCTGGCCAAGGTCACCACCGGGCAGGCCGACGCCGGGGTCATCTACACCACCGACGCCCGGTCCGCCGGGGGGAACATCACCGAGGTGCCGGTCCCGGCGGCGAGCAGTGTGGTGAACGCCTACCCGATCGCGGTCCTCACGCAGGCGCGTGATCCGGGGGCGGCCCGTCGCTTCGTCGACCTCGTCACCGGCGACGCGGGTCAGCGGATCCTCCGGGCGGCAGGATTCGCGCAGCCCTGACCTGCACACTGCCGCGCTGAGCGGTCCGGCGGGAGTTCACCTTTTGTTTTTGTTATGCTCACCCGGCGTCCATAGGGACCCCGGGAGGTGTGATGGAAGTCGGGCTGTTGATCGCCATCGGCTTCGCGCTCGCCTTCGCGTTGACCAACGGTTTCCATGACGCCTCCAACGCGATCGCGACATTGGTGGCCACCCGCGGAGCCACCGCCGGACAGGCGGTCGTGCTGTCAGCGGTGTTCAACATGGCCGGCGCGGTGCTGCTGGGAACCGCGGTGGCGGACACCATCGGCAAGATCGTCACCGTTCCGCAGACCCAGATGGTCGCGGTCGTCGGCGCCGGACTGGCCGGGGCCACCGTCTGGAACCTGCTGACCTGGTGGCTGGGGCTGCCGTCGTCCTCGGGACATGCCCTGGTCGGCGGCCTGGCGGGAGCCGCCATCGCCGACGGGATCCTGTCCGGGTACGGCGGGCTTGAGTCGGTCAACTGGGGCGGTGTCGAGGGCTGGCACCCGACCGGGGTCATCGGGGTGCTCATCGCGCTGCTGATCTCCCCACCGCTGGGTTTCCTGTTCGCGTTCCTGCTGGTTCGCCTGCTGCGCCGGCTTTCACGGCGCTGGACGACGAGGTGGAACGGTCCGGTTCGGGGCGGCGGCTGGATCGCGGCCGCCGGTCTGTCGTTCAGTCACGGCGGCAACGACGCGCAGAAGTCGATGGGTGTGATCGCCGTCCTGCTGCTGGCGTCCGGACACACCGAAGACCTCACCGTGCCGCTGTGGGCGAAGATCGCGACGGGCCTCGCGCTCACCCTGGGAACCGCCCTGGGTGGGTGGCGGATCGTCAAGACCATCGGGCAGCGCATCTTCAGCCTCACCCCGGTCGACTCCTTCTCCAGCCAGACCTCGTCGACGGCGGTCATCCTCGGTGCCTCCCTCATCGGAGCCCCGGTCAGCACCACCCAGGTGGTGGCCTCGTCGGTCGTCGGGATCGGAGCGGGCCGCCGCCGCTGGCGGCATGTCCGCTGGGAGATCGTCCGCGAGATGGGCGTCGCCTGGCTGACCACGATCCCCGCGGCCGCTTTGATGGCGGTCGTCTTCCTGCTCATCTGGAGGACCGCGCTATGAAACTCTCACTCCGCAAGGGCACCCGGTGGTTCCTGCCGGAATCCCCCGATGTGATCGGTCAGTTGCAGACCCAGGCGGAGTTGACCGCCAACGGGATGCGGGCCTTTGCCGACTGGGCCAATGGGAACATCGCCCGCGCCGACGATGTGCGGCGCGCCGAACACGAGTGCGACGCGGTCCGCCGGGAACTGGTCGATGCGGTCAGTGAGGCGTTCACCACGCCGCTGGAGCCGGAGGACCTGTTCCAGCTTTCCCGGGACCTCGACCGGGTGATCAACGGCGCCAAGGACACCGTCCGGGAGTCCGAGGCGATGTCCTTCCCGCCCGACCAGGCGGTCGCCCAGATGGCCGCCCTGCTCGCCGAGGGGGTCGAGCACCTCAAGGAGGCCTTCGAATCCCTGGACGTCCGCGGCCTGAAGCTGTCCGAGTCGGCCACCGCGCACGCCGACGCGGCGGTGAAGTCCCAGCGCAACCTGGAGCGGATCTACCGTCAGGCGACCGGGGATCTGATCCAGGCCGCCGACGTCCGCTTCATCGTCGCCAGCCGCGAGTTGTACCGGAGGATCTCCACCATCTCCGACGACATCGTCGCGGTCGCGGACCGTATCTGGTATTCCCAGGTCAAGGAGTCCTGAGCCGGCGCTGCGGCGCTACGATTCTGCGGTGTCAGTGCGGACCGCGGAACTCATCGGGATCGTGATCGTCGCCGTCCTGCTCGGGGCGGCGCTGGTGTACCTGTTCGGGTCGTTCTTCCTGATGGCCTCGCACGTCACACCGCGTCCGGGGCAGAGCAAGCTCCGCGCGATGCTGCGCGAGTTGTACTACGTGCTGATCACCCAGCCGCTCATCCCGCTGTACTTCGTCATCGGACGCCGGATGGGGAAAGCGCCGATCACACATCCGGCGGGCCGGGCCGCCGGCTTCCCGGTGATCTTCATCCACGGCTACTTCCAGAACCGGGCCGACTTCTGGTGGCTGGCGCGGCAGTTCCGTAAGGCCGGGAAGGGCCCGCTGTACGGGTTCAACTACCCGTGGTTCGACTCGGTCGGCCGCAACGTTCCGCGGCTGGACCGGTTCGTCGAGAAGGTGTGCGCCGAGACCGGCGCGCAGCAGGTGACCCTGGTCGCGCACTCGCTGGGCGGTCTGGTGTCGCTGGAGTACGCGCACTCGGGTACCGGCACGGCCAGGGTGGCGCACTGCATCACGATCGGCACCCCGCACGCCGGTGTGGTGTGGCGCGGACCGATCCCCGGCCGGGTGGCCAAGGAACTGCGCGCCGGAGGCGAGTTCGCGACCGAACGCAGTGAGCGCCCCGTGGTGGCACCGACGTTGAGCGTGTACTCCACCCACGACAACATCGTGCACCCGCCGTCGACCTGCGAACTGTCCGCGCGCGGCGGTAACGACGTCGCGATCGACGGACTCGGGCACCTGTCGCTGCTGTACTCGCCGGAGGTGGCCCGCACGCTGATCGCGTTCATCGACGCCGACGAATCGGGGACGGGACAGCCGAGGTGACCACGTTCAGGCCGCCGTCATGAACTGGCAGCAGCTCGAACCGTTCCTGGTGGCACTGGCGATCGGCCTGCTGCTGGGATTCGAACGCGAACGCAGTCACCCCGGGACCCTGGCCGCAGGATCCCGGTCCTTTGCGCTGGTTGCGCTCCTCGGCGCGATCGCGGCGGGTTTCGGACCCTGGGCGGTGGTCGCCGGGTTTGCCGGAGTCGGCGTCCTGGTGGCACTGGCGTACTTCCGCACCAGCCGTACGGACCCGGGAACCACCACCGAGATCGCCGTCTTCATCGCCTACCTGCTGGGTGCGCTGGCCGCCGGTCGCCCGGCGCTGGCGGTCGGCCTGGCCGTCGTCACGACGGTGCTGTTGGTGTCCAAAGCTCGTCTCCACCGATTCGCCCGCGAGGTCGTCAGCGACGTGGAACTCGAGGACGCCATCAAGTTCTTCGTGGTGGCGTTCGTGGTCCTGCCGTTGCTGCCGGATCGCGATCTCGGGCCCTACGGTGTGCTGAACCCAGCCAAACTGTGGCTGTTGGTCGTGCTGATCACCGGTATTGGCTGGCTCGGGTACATCGGTGTGCGAGCCCTCGGTCCCGCCCGCGGACTCCTCGTCACCGGTCTGGCCGGGGGGTTCGTCTCGGCCAGTGCGACCACCGCGTCGATGGGGCGGCTGAGCCGCACCGACATCGGTGTGCGGGCCCCGTTGGCCAGCACCCTGGTCGCCAGTATCGGAACGTTCGTGCAGTTGCTGATCGTGATCGGTGTCGTCGACGCCGAGGTGCTGGGCCGGCTGTGGCCGCCGGTGGTGGCCGGGGCCGTCACCCTGACGGGAGTCGCTTACGTCGTCGCCCGCGGCGGCTCGCCGGGCACGCCGGCCGGGCCGCCCCAACCGGTGAACCGCCCGTTCGCGATCCGCCCGGCCCTGATGCTGGCGGCGCTGCTGACGGCGGCGCTGATCGTCGCCCGATGGGGCGCCGCGCAGTTCGGCGCCGAGGGGGCGGTGGCCGCCGCGGGTGCTGCGGGCCTGGCCGACGCCCACGCCGGCGCGGTCGCCGGCGCAAGTCTGGCCGCCCAGGGCGGGATCTCCATCGACACCGCGGTGCTGGCGGTCAGCGCCGCGCTGGGCTCCAACCTTCTGGTCAAGTGTCTGCTCGCCGTCATCGCGGGCGGCCGCCGATTCGGGGCCGGGTTCATCGCCGGAATGGCGCTGCCGACACTGGTCTACGGCGGGGTCCTGACGGCGATGACCCTCCTCGCCTGATCCGCGCACCCGGTCGAGTCGGGACCGGCACCGCACCGAGCCGCTTCCGTGACCCCGGGCTCCTACGATCAGGCGCTGTGACACTGGCACGGACGCGGACTCGCATCGCCGGTCTGCTCATCGCGATGCTCGCGGCACTGCCGCTGGCCGCCCCGTCGGCCGCCCTGCCGGCGTCCGCGCAGACCACCCAGTGGATCGTGGTCGGCGTGCCGGCCGCCGACGCCACCACCGGCACCCTGACCGCCTATCAGAAGGTCGGACAGCAGTGGAAGGCCGTGCTGGGCCCGACCACCGCCAAGGTCGGCGAACTCGGTGTCGGGGTGCCCGCCGACGGCGTCTACCGGACTCCGGAGGGCACCTTCGCCTTCGACCAGGCCTTCGGCCGCCAGCCCAACCCGGGAACCACACTGCCCTACTTCCAGGCCACCGACCAGGACTGGTGGGACGAGGACGCGTCGTCGCCGACGTACAACACCCACGTCCGCTCACCGAACAGCCCGTCGGACATCACCGAGAACCTCTACGATTCCGGGCCGGTGTACGACTACGCCGTCAACATCGCGGTCAACCCGAAGCGCATTCCCGGGAAGGTGTCCGGGATCTTCCTGCATGTGACCGATGGCAACCCCACCTGGGGTTGTGTCGCGATCGGACGCGATGAGATGCGCTCGATCCTGACCTGGCTGGATCCGGCGGCCGACCCGCGGATCACGATCGGGGTGGGCAGCCCCGGACTGCTGCCGGCCGCAGGCTGACCTGCCGATAGGCTCCGGGTGTGAGGTGGGTTTCGGCCGTCCTGCTCGGCGGGGGCGTGGGTCTGGCGATGTGCTGCGCCGCTGGGGTGGCTTCTGCGGACGCCGGCCCTACGGCCGGGGGCGCGGACGCCGGTGAATCCGCGGGTCGATCGGGTGCCGCGTCGGCCGGCGCGGACGGCGCCCGCACGGTGACCCGGCACAGCGAGCGCCGGCTGGTGGGCCCGAAGCGCATATCGTCCGCCGTCAGTCGGTCGGTGGCGGTGGACCTGCCGCCGACGCCGGTCGGCAGTGGCCGCTCGTTCACCGTCTCGACCGACGCCATCACCGATGCCGCGCAGGAGTACGTCGACGCCGGTGGCGACCCGGCCGACGCCCCCCGCTTCTCCTTCGGCGACCTCGCCGTCGGCAGCCTCGAACGTCTGGCCGCCCCCGACGTCACGGCCGGGCAGATCCGGGACGACCTGGGCAACCTCACGGTGTCGGGGTACTTCGGCGGGGTCTGGCTGCGCGACAACCTGCGTCCGGCCGATCCCGTGCCGGCGCCGCCGCAGGAGGCGGCTCCGGCCCCCGACCTGACGGTGTCGGCGCTCGCGATCGGGATGTTCGACGCGTTGTCCGCCGGGCTGACCGGTGCCGCGGCGAGCGGTAACGGGTGGATCACCACCACCGCGGCGCATGCGACGGTCCCGGTTCTGCTCGCGCTGTACGGATACAACCGCGGTTACCTGGAGTACCTGCTGGAGAACCCGCCGGCGGGTATCCCGTCGATGCAGGACACCCTGACCTGCACCGGCTTCCTGGGATGCTCGTCGACCGCATTCCCGCTCGACCTGGAAACCCGCTACGACGCGGCACTGGTCAAGCTGGAGAACCCGGCCAGCCTCGGGTGGTGGGAGATGAGGGCGTGGAGCGCGCTCCTGGAGAACGCGACGGGAACCGGTCGGTCGGTCTGGCAGACCATCGCCGGACAGAGCGGCTTCTCCCCGGCCTCCTACCAAGCGCTGGTCGATCTCAGCTCGGCCTACCTGATGGTCAGCAAGGCCGCGGTGCTGTCGGCCATGCTGGCCGCCGCCGACGGTGACGCCGATACCGCCGCCGCGTCACTACGGCTGCAGGCCGGGCTGTGGATGTGGTCCGGGAGCTACTTCGGCGGGCTTGCCTCGTCCGCGCCGGTCGGCACGATCCCGTCGATCAGGACCTCGGAAACCCTGCTCTGACCGGGCCGCCGGAGCGGTGCCCGATCACTCGCGGCGAACGGCCAGCGCGCCGCCGCCGGTGAACACCAACAGCAGGAACGCGAAGCAGTAGACCGCCGCGAGTTCACCGCCGTTCTGGATCGGTAGCAACCCGTCCGGTTGATGGGCGGTGAAGTAGGCGAACGCCATCGTGCCCGAGCCCAGAAACGCCGCGATCCGGGTGAACAGTCCGACCATCACCAGCAGGCCCACCACCAGTTCGATGACACCGGCCCACCAGTACGGCCAGGTGCCGAACGGCACCGCTCCGCTCTTGGTGGCCGGCCACCCGAACAGTTTGGCCGTGCCGTGCAGGGCGAACAGGAACCCGATGACGAGGCGGAAGATCCCGAGAACAGTGGGCGAGTGCCGGTCGAGTCGCGCGAATGCCTGGGTCATGAACCGACAATACGGTGCACGTCGGTTTCGTCGGCTAAACGGCGAAAGGTCTGGAATGACGCACCGTTCGTGGTTACCCTTCTCTCAGATTATTTTCAGGAAAGTTCGGCTTTCATCACCAAGAAACCAAGAGGGGACGCCATGGGCGCCTGCAGGTACGTCGGTCGGGTAGGCGGTTTGGCGGTGGCACTCGGGGTGGGTGCCGCGGTGTTCGGCGGGGCCGGTGTGGCCTGGGCCGACGAGGCCGGGCCGTCGGCCACCGCCGCCAGTGCGGAGCGCTCCGCGCCGGCGCGTGCCGCACGGGGGGCCGCCGAGGCGGGTGTCGCCAAGCGGGTCGTCCGGTCGGACAACCCGTCCTCGGGTGCCACGGCGGCCTCGCCCCGGGCGGTCGCCCCGGTGCGGTCGGCGGCCGCCGTGGCCGACCGGGTGTCCACCGCCATCGCGGTGCCGGGCGTCTCCGAGTCCATCCCCGAGTCGGCCGCCGTCGCGCCGGCGTCGGCTCCGTTCGCCCCGGCGCCGGCCGCCCTGGACTGGACGATGCTCGCGGCGGCCCGCCGGGACAGTCTCGTCCCGGAACCGTTGCCCAGCGCGGCCGTCCTGCCCGCCGCCGCGCAGCCGACCGCGCTGATCATGGGTCCCAGCGGGGTGCCGATCCCCAAGCAGGACTACATCGACACCGTCATGGAGTACTACGTCCTGCCGAACAGCCCGGCAGGCACCGTCGAGCAGACGGTCTTCACGCCTGAGGGCCTCTACCCGATCACCGGGGTGAAGAGCCTGGAGCTCAACACCTCCGTCGACGAGGGTATCGACATCCTGGACCTGACCATGGAGGGCCTCGAAACCGGCACGGAGACATCGGTTTTCGGCTACTCGCAGAGCGCGATCATCGGCGCGCTGATGCAGCGCGGATTCAAGGGCTATACGGTTCCGGAGAATGTCGCCGACACCACCCAGTTCATCTTCGTCGGCAATGAGATGAATCCCGACGGCGGTCTGCTGTCGCGATTCCCGGGGCTGACGCTGCCCAGCCTGGGCCTGGACTTCTACGGCGCGACCCCGGAGAACGCCTACCGAACGATCAACTACACCCAGGAATACGACGGGTTCGCCGACTTCCCGCGTTACCCGCTGAACTTCCTGTCCGACCTGAACGCCATCATGGGAATCTTCCTGGTGCACACCAGGTACGCCGACCCGACGTACCTCCCGATCGGGTCGGTGACCCCGATCTCCCGGGGCGGCACCGCCATCGAGTTGCCGACCACCTCGATCCTGACCCAGAGCTACTACTTCATCCGCACCGAGAATCTGCCGCTGCTGGCTCCACTGCGGGAGATACCGATCATCGGTAAGCCGCTCGCGGCGCTGATCCAGCCCGCACTGAAGGTCATCGTCGACCTCGGCTACGGCGATCCGGCGCACGGGTTCCTCACCGGCACCCAGCCGTTCGCCAACGTCGAGACACCGTTCGGGCTGTTCCCGGACGTCGATCCGATGGAGGTGCTGACGCTCTTCGTCGCCGGTGTCGAGAAGGGCATCGAGGACTTCATCCATGCCCTCGGACCGGACGGCTCGGTGGCCCGCGAACTGAGTGAACTCCGGTTGCCCTCCTTCGACTTGCCGATCCTCCCCACCCCGGACCGGATCCTGCCGGCGATCGCGGAGCTGGTCACCGAGGCGGCCGACCGGATCTCGGGGGCGGCGGCGTCACTGTATGCGGTGCTGCTGCCGACGGCGGACATCATCAATGCCGTGCTGCTGCCGCTGCCGGCCTACAACCTGCGGCTCTTTGTCGAAGGTATCGAACAGGCACTGACCGGGGATGTCATCAACGGTGTGGTCAACGCGCTGCTTCGCCCCGTCGCCGCCGATGTCGGTCTTGTGACGCTGGCCGTGATGATCGGTCTGGCGGTCTGGGGTCAGGGGATCACCGGGGCGGTCGACGACATCTTCCGCGGCACCGCGTAGCGGGAACCTGACCTACTCGCTGTCCGACGTGCCGGCGCCGACCTCGGCCGGCAGCGGCGGGGGCAGCGGGGTGGCCGATGTCGACGTGGCGGCCGAGGTCTTCGGCGCGGAGGTGCCCGATGTCGCCGACGTGGCGGTACCCGACGTGGACGTGGCCGTCCCCGACGTGGTGGCACTCGATGTGGTGGTGCTCGACTTGGCTGTGCCCGATGTGCTCGCCGGGGCCTGCGGTCCGTGGTAGTCGGTCCAGGTTTCGGTGCGGAACGTGTCCCCGCCGACGGTGACGCTGAGCGCCTGCGGGGTCACCGTGTAGGTCGCCCCGTCATTCTTGACGACGAAGGTGTTCCCGCCGGTCTTGGTGGCGGCGAGGATCAGCTTGGCACCGTCGCTGACCCGGACCCCGCGGTACTGGTAGGCGCCGTCGGCCGTCTGGCAGATCGCCACGCGGGAGGTGTCGGTGGCACCGAAGAGGACCGCGGTACTCGGCTTGGCGCAGCGCGCGGTGGAGTCGACGTAACCCTGGGCGTCGGAGGGTGGCGCCGCCGTGGGGGCGGCCAGCGCCAGTGGTACACCGATCGCCACCATCGCGGCGGCCGCGGAGAGGCCGACGACGAATCCTGACCTGCGCAATGTCGATTGGTGAGATGTGGAGTGATTCATCAGGTCTCCACCAGAACACAGCCCGAGGTCGCCTCGCCAGCACAGTTGCCGACCCACAATGCAATCGTTAGGCCGCCGAGACAGGCGCGCCCCGGTGGATGACCCCGGTGACGGTCAGGGCATCGTCGAGAAACACCAGGTCGGCCCGGTTTCCCGGTGCCAGGACCGGATCCGGCAACCCCAGTGCCCGGGCCGGGTTGACCGAGGACTGCAGAACGGCCGCATGCAGGGCCGCCTCGCGGGGCAACCCGCAGTGCCGCACCGCGAACCGGAACAGCCGGTCCATGGTGGCGGTGCTGCCGGCGATGGTGTCGGTACCGGCCAGATGCGCCACCCCGCCGGTAACCTCCACCGCCAACGGTCCGATCCGGTAGGGGCCGTCGGCCATTCCGGCGGCCGCCATGGCGTCGGTGACCAGCGAGACCCGATCAGGTCCGGCGCTGCGGGTCACGTGCCGGTACAGCGCGGGGTCGATATGCACGCCGTCGGCGATCATCTCGACGGTGACCCGGCGATCCTCCAGCAGGGCGATCACCGGCCCGGGTTCGCGGTGGTGGACCGGGCGCATCGCGTTGAACAGGTGGGTGGCCACCGTCGCCCCGGCGTCGATCGCGGCGCGGGTCTGGTCATAGGTGGCGTCGGTGTGCCCGACCGCGGCGACGGCCCCGGCGTCGACCACCCGGCCGATGGCGGCCGGTGCCCCGGCGCGTTCGGGGGCGAGCGTGACCATTCGGATCGTGCCCCGGCCGTCGCCGAGGACCCGGTCGAGTTCGGTCGGGTCCGGATCGCGTAACAACGCCGGATCGTGGGCGCCGCAACGGCTTTGTGCCAGCCAGGGGCCCTCCAGATGGATCCCGTCGATGACGCCGTCTCGCACCTGATCGGCGAGTTCGGCCACCTGCCGCAGCAGATCGGCCGGGGCCTCGGTGACCAGCGATGCCAGCAGGGTGGTCGTGCCGTGCCGGCGATGCAGGCGCGCCGCCTCGGCGACCTGGGCGGGTCCGCCGGAGAAACTCGCGCCCCCGCCGCCGTGCACATGGGTGTCGACGAAACCCGGGACTACCGTCGCCGTGTCGGTCAGATCCACATCGGCGGGCCGGGTCGGCTCACCGGAACCGAGAGCGACGATGACGCTCCCGGCCGTCTCCACCCAGCCCGGCCGCAGCACCTCGCGGCCGGTCAGAACCGTGCCGGCGCGCACGATCACGCTAGATGCCCTGCCAGGCCGGCTTCGAGGCGTAGGTCTCCCGGTAGTAGTCGGCCAGTTGCAGCCTGCGGGCGGCGGCGTCGTCGATCAGTACGGTCGCGTGCGGGTGGTGCTGCAGGATGGTCGCGGGCCACAGGGCCGACACCGGGCCCTCGACCAGTTGGTGGATCGCCTGGGCCTTGCTGCGCCCAGTCGCCACCAGCACCACATGACGGGCCGCCATGATGGTGCCGAGACCCTGGGTCAGGCAGTGCGTCGGGACCGCGTCGATATCCCCGCCGAAGAAACGGGCGTTGTCCAGACGGGTCTGGCGGGTCAGCGTCTTGATGCGGGTGCGCGAGGCCAGCGACGAGCCCGGTTCGTTGAAGCCGATGTGACCGTCGGTGCCGATACCGAGGATCTGCAGGTCGATTCCGCCGGCGTCCCGGATCGCCTGTTCGTAGGCGGCGCAGGCGGCCGGGATATCGGTGGCAAGACCGTCGGGGCCCTGCACCGCCCCCGGCCCGAAATCCACCCGGGAGGTGAACACGGTGTCGATGACGTTGCGGTACCGCTCCGGATGGTCGGGCGGGAGGCCGACGTACTCGTCGAGGGTGAAGCCGCGGGCGGCGGCGAACGATATCCGGCCGGCCGCGCACCGCTCGACCAGGGAGTCGTAGATGGGCAGCGGGGATGAGCCGGTGGCCAACCCGAGCACGGCGTCGGGCTTGCGGATCAGCAACTCCTCGATGGCGCCGGCGGCGAGATCGCCGATTTCCCCGGCGTCGCGCAGGATGACGACCTCCACCCCGGTCTCCTACTTGTTCGCGGTGAACAGGGTGGCACCGGAATCGATCGGGCCGCCGCCCGTGACGGCATCGGCCACCGCGATATTGCCCGGTTCGCGCTCGTCCATCACCACGACCGGCACCACCGGGCTGAACCCGGCCGCCACGATGGCCGGGACGGCATAGGTGATCACCCGCTGTCCGGCCGTGACGGTGTCGCCCTGGGCGACGTGCGCGGTGAACCCGGCGCCCTGCAACTGGACGGTGTCCAGTCCCAGGTGCACTAGGATGCCGACGTTGTCCGCGGTCATGATCACGTAGGCGTGCGGAAGCAGTTTGAGGATCGTGCCGGCGACCGGCGCCACCGCCTCGACCACCCGGTGCGGGGGGTCGATCGCCGCGCCGTACCCCACCATCCCGCCGGCGAACACCGGATCGGGGACATCGGCCAGGGCGACTGCACGGCCCTCGACGGGCGCAAGGACGGGGGTGCTGCTCACAGGGTCTCCTTCGGCGGGGGTGGGTTCAGGGTAGTGACTCCGACGGACCCGGGACGGGCGAATCGGCAGGTGAGCGTGGGTGATTGTGGCTAAGCTCGGCGCGGACGTGCAGACAGGAAGGTCGGCCGGAGATGACCGAAACAGCGAAAAACGCAGGCGGACAATCGAAGTCGGGCCTGAACATACCGGGATTCGCGCAACTGCAGCGGCTTGGCAAGAGCCTGATGCTGCCCATCGCGGTGCTGCCGGCGGCCGGCATCCTGCTGCGACTCGGCCAGGACGATCTGCTGGGCCGGATCGACGCTCCGGTGATCGGCCCGTTCTTCCAGGCCATGAGCGCCGCCGGCGGTGCGCTGTTCACCAACCTGGCCCTGCTGTTCGCCGTCGGCGTCGCGATCGGGTTCGCCCGCAAAGCCGACGGATCCACCGCACTGGCCGCCGTCGTCGGCTATCTGGTGATGCAGGCGGTGTTCAAGACCATGTCGCCGTTCGTTCTGACCGACCAACTCGACAAGTCCGGCGAGCAGGCCCAGATCAACTACAGCGTCTTCGGCGGCATCGTGGTCGGCCTGATCACGGCCACCCTGTTCGACCGCTACCACACCATCAAACTGCCGCCCTACCTCGGATTCTTCGGCGGCCGCCGGTTCGTGCCCATCGCGGTGTCACTGGTCACTCTGGTGGTGGCGTTCGCGATGAGCTACTTCTATCCGATCTTCGACGCCGGCCTGACCGGGCTGGGCCGGTTCATCGGCGGCGCCGGAGCGTTGGGCGCATTCGTCTACGGCTTCGCCAACCGGATGCTGATTCCCATCGGGCTGCACCACATCCTGAACTCCTTCGTGTGGTTCCTCTACGGCGACTACACCACCCCCGACGGCAGCGTCGTCACCGGTGAGCTGACCCGGTTCGCCGCCGGGGACCCGACCGGCGGTCACCTCACCGCCGGCTTCTACCCGATCCTGATGTTCGGCCTGCCCGCCGCCGCGCTGGCGATGATCCACGTCGCCAACGCCCGGCAGCGGAAGGTGGCGTTCGGCATCCTGTCGGCCGCCGGGCTGACGGCGTTCCTCACCGGGGTGACCGAACCGCTGGAGTTCGCCTTCATGTTCGTCGCGTTCCCGCTGTACGTCATCCACGCCGTGCTCACCGGAATCTCGCTGGCGGTGGCCTACGCACTCGACATCCATCTGGGGTTCTCGTTCTCGGCGGGCCTGATCGACCTGGTGCTCTACGGCACCGCCCCGGCGGCCAAGAACGTCCCGTTGCTGATCGTGATGGGCCTGGTCTTCTTCGCGGTCTACTACCTGCTGTTCCGGTTCGTGATCGTGAAATGGAACATGCGCACCCCGGGCCGGGAACCGGAGGTCGAGTTCGAGGCGGAGGAGCAGGCCAACCTGAGTGACGGTGGGGACGCGCCCACCGCGGTGGCGGCCGCACCCGCGGCGACCGCGTCCGACAGCAAGGCCGAGCAACTGATCGCCGCCTTCGGCGGCCGGGAGAACCTGGTGAACGTCGACGCCTGCATCACCCGGTTGCGGATGGAGGTGGCCGACACCTCCAAGGTCGACCATGACCGGCTCAAGGCGCTCGGCGCCGCCGGCGTCATCGAAGTGGGCAGTGGCGTCCAGGCGGTGTTCGGCACCCAGGCGGAGGCGCTGAAGAACGACATCATCGCGGCGCTGTAGGCGAAACACGCCCGCCGCGCGCACCGCGCGCCCGGACTTGCCCGAGAATGGGTGCCGTGCGGACCGGAGAGATCAGAGCGCTGACCGGGCTGCGCATCGTCGCGGCGCTGTGGGTGGTGCTGTTCCACTTCCGGCCGCTGCTCTGGGACGCCTCGCCGCGGTTGCGGGACGACCTCGCGCCGCTTCTGGACGCCGGCGCCCAGGGCGTCGACCTGTTCTTCATCCTCAGCGGTTTCGTGCTGACCTGGAACTACCTGGACCGGATGGGGCCGACCTGGTCCGGTCGGGCGACGCTGCACTTTCTGTGGTTGCGGCTGTCCCGGGTGTGGCCGGTATACCTCGTCACGATGCACCTGGCCGCGCTGTGGATCATCGTCACCCTGCACGTCGGGGACGTTCCCTCGCCGGATGCCGAGAAGCTGACCGCGATCAGCTATGTCCGGCAGTTCTTCATGGTGCAGCTGTGGTTCGAACCGTTCTTCGACGGCACCAGTTGGGACGGCCCGGCCTGGTCGATCAGCGCGGAGTGGTTGGCCTACCTGCTCTTCGGCGGGCTGGTCGTGGTGATCTACCGGATCGCCGCCGTCTCGCGGGCCCGGAGCCTGTTCGCGCTGGCCGTCGTGGCGGCGCTGCCGCCCATCCTTCTGCTGCTCGCCAGCGGGGTGCTCTACACACCGTGGAGTTGGCTGCCGAGGATCCTCGCGCAGTTCACCGCCGGGGCGCTGGCCTGCGCGGCGGTGCGACGACTGCGGATCGGAGACCGCGGCCGCCGGATCGCCGGCTATCTGTCGGTGCTGCTGGGCGCCGCCCTGATCGGCGGCCTCTACCACTACGCCGAACACCCGGTGCCGGGCATGGTCGACTCCGGCGCGCTGGTGTCGGTGCTGTTCCTTCCGCTGGTGGTCACGCTCGCCCTGGGGGCCGGCTCGCTACCGGCGCTGCTGTCCACCCGGGCTTTCAGCTACGGCGGGAAGATTTCGTTCAGTCTCTACATGATTCACGAACCGGTGCACACCGCCTGGAACTGGGCGGTGGCCCAATACCAGATCGTGATGCCGAAGTCGGTGGCCAAAGTGGTGGTGGTCGGGCTCATCGCGGCGGCCGTGCTTCTCGCGATGCTGCTCTACCACGTCGTCGAGGAACCGGCCCGCCGCTGGATGCGGCGGATGATCGACACCGGCGATGTGCGCCAGACCCCCGCAACCCCCGCGGCGGAGGGTGCGGCGGGGCAGGAGGGCGGGGGAGTCCTGCGCGGTGCGGCGGCGGGGGTCATGGCGATCGCCGTGCTGGCCGGTCTGCAGGGCGGCACCGGCATCCCCGCCGCCCGGGCAGCGGCGGTCAGCGAGATCGCCATCATCGGGGATTCGTACACCGCCGGAGCCGCAGAGGGCGGTAACGGACCGCAGGGCTGGACCGAGATCGCTCGTCAGCTGCTCGCCGCCGAGGGCGTGGTGGTGGACGCCGCCGTCGCCGCCGAGGGTGGGGCCGGGTACGGCCGCCGCGGCAACGCGGGAAGTGTGTTCATCGACCTGGTGGCGAGGGCGGTGCGGCCGGTCGACGAACTGGTGCTGTTCTTCGGTTCCCGCAACGACCAGCCCGTCGACCCGCAGCTGCTACCCGGACTTGCCGGGGACGCCTTCCGGCTGGCGCGCACGATCGCTCCGGCGGCGAAACTGCTGGTGATCGGGCCGCCGTGGCCGACCGCGGCCCCACCGCCGGAGGTGTTGACGATCCGGGACCGGCTGCGCGAGCAGGCCATCGCGGCCGGGGCGGTGTTCGTCGACCCGATCGCCGAGGGCTGGTTCGTCGGGCGCCCGGACCTGATCGGCGCGGACGGGGTCCACCCCACCGATGCCGGCCACGCCTACATGGCGGCCCGGATCGCCCCGCTCATCTACGACCAGCTCTCCGTCCGGATCTGAATCCGATGACTCGTCGATGGGTGCTCACCGCGGCGGCGACGGCCGCCGTCGCGGTGGTGACCCTCGGGCTGGTCGGTGCCGACCAGCCCGCGCCGTCGGAACCGGCTGTGGTGATCGGTGGCCCCTACGCCCGGCTGCTCGACGAGGCCGGCGACCTCGGTCCGGCCCGGGGCGAGCGGGTTCAGCTGACCGCCGCGCTGAACCGGGCCGCCCAGCCGGTCCGGCTGACCCGCTGGGCGGAGGCCCGCGGCCTGTCGGTGCGCTGGCGGGACGGGGACGACTGGGCGATCCTCGAAGGGCCGCCGTCGGCCGTGGCGGACGCGTTCGGCGTGGCGGTGCACGACTACCGGGCGCTGAGCGGACCGGAACCGGGCCGCGTCTTCTACGCTTCGCCGCAGCAGCCGAATGTGCCGCCGGCGACCCGCGCCGAGGTCGCCGGGATGGGCCGGATCCTCGGTTACGCCCCCTACCGGACGGCGCTGCCGCCGACCCCGCCGCGCGACGTTCCCGACGGCGGATTGCTCCCGTCGCAACTGCTCACCGCGTACAACGTCGACCCGTTGACCGCCGCCGGGTACACCGGTGCGGGCACGACGGTGGTGGTGTTCAGCTTCGACGGGTTCAACCAGCAGGATATGGACAGTTTCACCGAGTGGTTCGACCTGCCGCCGTTGGAGGTGGAGGTGGTGGGCGGCATGCCGAGCCAACGCACCGGTGAGTCCACCATGGACCTGCAGATGATCCACGCCGTCGCGCCGGGCGCAAAGCTGGTCATGGTCAACGCCCGTTCGACCGTCGAGGACGGCGGCAGCCTGGAGAAGGTCGGCCGGCTGATGGAGTCGGTGGACCGGCAGTTCCCGGGAGCGATCTGGAGCCTGTCCATCGGTTGGGGCTGCGACCGGCTCTTCACCCCCGCCGACCTGGCCCCGGTACGCGCCGCGCTGGCCGCCGCCGTGCGCCGCGGCACCACCGCCTTCGACGCCACCGGCGACCTGGCCGGCCTCGAGTGCCGCGGCGGCAAGATCTGGTCCGACCCGCCCAGCCCGGATGATGTCGGCGTCGACGCGGTCGCCTCGCTGCCGGAAATGACGTCGGTAGGGGGAACCACGTTGTCCACCACCGCGAACGGCGAATGGCTGGCCGAGCAGGCCTGGTACGACGTACCGCTCACCCAGGGCACCGCCGGAGGGGCGTCCACCCTGTTCGCCCGGCCGCCGTGGCAGACCGTCAACTCCAGTGCCGGGCCGACCGACCGCCGACTGGTTCCCGACGTCTCCGCCGTCGCCGACCCGTTCACCGGGGTGAAGTTCGTGTACAACCAGCAGGTGTTCGTCGGCGGCGGCACCTCCCAGGCGGCGCCGGTCTGGGCGGGTCTGGCCGCGGTGATGAACGACACCCTCGACGGGCAGGGGCTGGAACCCCTCGGCGAGCTCAACCCCGTCCTCTACCAGGTGGCCAAGGGGTCGGCGGTGCCCGCCTTCCGGGACATCCAACTCGGCGGTAACGCCATCAGCCCGGGCGGAAGCGGATTCGACATGGTGACCGGGCTGGGTACCCCCAACGTCGAGAACCTGGTCAAGGACATCATGCTGCGCCGTTCGGTGAACCGGTGACCGGCCGGAAGCGGGCTCCCGGAAACGGTGAACCGGTGGGCACCCTCGACGGCACCTTCGACGGTTACGCCCTGCCGCACGGGCGCTACCGGGCCAGGCGCACCCGGGGTCCGAGGTACTTCCTCACCCTGGGCGTGTGGGTGCTCTGCCTGGTTGCCGCGATGCTGATTCTCACGCTGATCGACGCCCGGGTCGCCAACGTGCCCACCCGCTACGTGTGCCCGCCGGACTGTGGCAGCCCGCCCACCGGGCTGCCGGTCGCCACCAACCCGCGGTTCACCGCACCCGATGGGTCCTTCTCGGTGTCCTACCCGGTTGCCGGTGCCGCCTACAACGTCACCACCGACGCCAACGGCGTCACCGCCGAATTGACCGCCGGTGACGGCGGGACGCTGCGGCTGTTCTCCCAGCCCGCTGAGGGCCGCAATGCCCGGCAGGTCGTCGAGCAGTTCATGCAGGGCGCATTTCCCAACGCGGTGACCTCCTATGAACTGCCGAACGCCACCGTGGGCTACCACCTCGGGTACGGGGTGGTGGCCGATTTCCAGCCGCTGGGGTCGGTGAACCGCGCGGACGCGACCCGGGTGATCGTCATCGCCGCCGTGAAGAACGATCTGGCGCTGATCGCCGCCGCGGCCGGGCCGTTCCGGGAGTTCGCCCCCGGAAACGGGCCGGGACCGCCCTCCCCGGCCAACCTGCAGATCGCCCAGGACATGGGCAAGTACGTCAACAGCTTCTTCTGGCGCGGCGACCCGCCCCGCTGAAGCGCTACGGTTCGGCGTCCGGCCGGGGTTGCTCCGCGGGCGGCTCGGCCGGCGGCGGTTCCACGGGCGGCTGACGGTCCAGCCAGTCCTTGAGCCGGATCAGTTGGCTGGCGACGAGGCCCAGGCCCACCAGCACCAGGCCGCCGATGATCAGCGCGGTTGTCATGGCTGTTCCCTTCCATCCCGTCCGGTCCGTGCTGGCCCTATCCTCGTCTGAGTGTCCCAAGGGTCCGGTGCCGAGATGCGCGCATTGCGCGCCAGACTGGACGGGCTGACCTACCGGGACGCCGCCCGCCTGGGCCGGCAAGTGAAGTCACTGCGCGGCGCGGTGAGCGCCGAGAAACTCCGGCAACTGGAATCCCGGTTCGCCGCGGCCGAGCGGATCGTCGCCACCCGGGTCGCGGCGGTGCCCCGGATCAGCTACCCCGACCTGCCCGTCAGCGCGCACCGCGACCAGGTGGCGGCGGCGATCCGCGAGCATCAGGTGGTGGTTGTCGCCGGCGAGACCGGTTCGGGCAAGACCACCCAGTTGCCGAAGATCTGCCTGGAACTGGGCCGGGGCATCCGCGGCACCATCGGCCACACCCAGCCCCGCCGGCTGGCGGCCCGGACGGTCGCGGCCCGGATCGCCGAGGAACTGGGCACCCCGCTGGGGGAGACGGTGGGGTACAGCGTCCGGTTCACCGATCAGGTCAGCGACCGGTCGCTGATCAAGTTGATGACCGACGGCATCCTGCTGGCCGAGATCCAGCGCGACCGGAGGCTGCTGCGCTACGACACCCTGATCCTCGACGAGGCCCACGAGCGCAGCCTCAACATCGACTTCCTGCTCGGCTACCTGGCACAGCTGCTACCGCGCCGGCCGGACCTGAAGGTGATCGTCACCTCCGCCACCATCGCGCCGGAGCGTTTCGCCGCGCATTTCGGCGCCGCCGGACCGGCCCCGATCATCGAGGTGTCGGGACGCACCTATCCCGTCGAGATCCGTTACCGCCCTTTGGATCTGCCCGCGTCGGGTGCGGCTGTTCCGGACGGCGCGGACGATCCCGACGATCCCGACCACGAGGTGGTTCGGGTCGAGCCGCGGGATCAGACCGAGGCGATCATCGACGCCATCAGAGAGCTCGCCACCGAACCGCCCGGTGACGTCCTGGTCTTCCTCTCCGGTGAGCGGGAGATCCGCGACACCGCCGAGGTGATCCGGGGATCCGTTCGCGGGGTGGAGGTGTTGCCGCTCTACGCCAGGCTGTCCACCGCCGAGCAGATGAAGGTGTTCGCCCCCAACACCAGCCGGCTGGTCCGGCGAATCGTGTTGGCCACCAACGTCGCCGAAACCTCGCTCACGGTGCCCGGCATCCGCTACGTCATCGATCCGGGGACCGCGCGGATCTCCCGGTACAGCCGCCGCACCAAGGTGCAGCGGCTGCCGATCGAGCCGATCTCGCAGGCCTCCGCCGCCCAACGGGCCGGCCGGTCCGGGCGCACCGCCCCCGGGGTGTGCATCCGGCTGTACTCCGAGCAGGACTTCGACACTCGGCCGCGGTACACCGACCCGGAGATTCTGCGCACCAACCTGGCGGCGGTGATCCTGCGGATGGCCGCCCTACAACTCGGCGACGTGGCGGATTTCCCGTTCATCGACCCGCCGGATTCCCGCAGCGTCCGCGACGGTGTGCAACTGCTGCAGGAACTGGGGGCGTTCGACGGCGGCGGGTCGATCACCAGCCTCGGCCGGCGGCTTGCGGAGCTGCCGGTCGACCCGCGACTGGGCCGGATGATCCTGCAAGGCGACGCCGAGGGATGCCTGCGGGAGGTGCTGGTGATCGCCGCCGCGCTGTCCATCCCGGATCCGCGGGAGCGGCCCATCGACGCCGAGGAGGCGGCCCGGCAGAAGCACGCCCGGTTCGCCGACGAGTCCAGCGACTTCATGTCGTTCCTCAATCTCTGGGGTTATCTGCGGGGGCAGCGGAAGGCCTTGTCGGGCAGTGCATTCCGGCGCATGTGCCGACAGGAGTATCTGCACTACCTGCGGGTCCGGGAGTGGCAGGACCTGGTCGGGCAGTTGCGCGGGATCGCCCGGGGGATCGGGCTGCGTGGCGGGGACGAGCCCGACCCCGCCCAGTCCGCCGAGCCTGCCGACCCCGCCCGGGTGCACGCGGCGCTGGTGTCGGGGCTGCTGTCCCATGTCGGCATGCGCGAGGGCGAGACCCGGGAGTACACCGGCGCCCGCAACACCCGCTTCGTCCTGGCACCCGGATCGGTGCTGACCCGCCGACCACCGCGCTGGGTGGTGGTGGCCGATCTGGTGGAGACCAGCCGGCTGTACGGCCGGGTCGCCGCACGGGTCGAACCGGAGATGGTCGAACGGGTCGCCGGCCACCTGGTGGCGCGCAGTTACAGCGAGCCGCACTGGGACGCCAAACGCGCGGAGGTGCTCGCCTATGAGCGGGTGACGCTCTACGGACTGGCCCTGGTGGCCCGCCGGCGGGTGAGTTACGCGCCGGTGGACCCGGAACTGTGCCGCGAGTTGTTCATCCAGCACGCGCTGGTCGACGGGCAGTGGCGGACCCAGCACCGGTTCTTCGCCGACAACGCCCGGCTGCGCGCGGAGATGGCCGAACTGGAGGTGCGGACGCGCCGCCGCGACCTGCTGGTCGGGGACGATCAGATCGCCGAGTTCTACGACGCCCGCATCCCCGCCGACGTCGTCTCCGGGCGGCACTTCGACGGCTGGTGGAAGAAACAGCGGCACAAAACCCCAGACCTGCTCACCCTGACCCGATCCGACCTGCTGCGCAGCGATGCCACCGACACCGACCGGCCCGACCACTGGGAGGCCGGGGACCTGTCGTTGCCGCTGAGCTACCGGTTCGACCCGAGCGCCGCCGACGACGGTGTGACGGTGCACGTCCCGGTCGCCGTGCTGGCGCGCCTGGGCGGCGAGGAGTTCGGTTGGCAGGTCCCGGCCTTGCGCGAGGAACTCGTCACCGCGCTGATCAAATCGCTGCCCAAGGACCTGCGGCGCAATTTCGTGCCCGCTCCCGACACCGCCAGGGCGCTGCTCGCCGCGATCACACCCGGACCTGAGCCACTGCTGGAGGCGATACAACGGGAACTGCACCGGCGCACCGGGATTCTGGTACCGGTCGACGCCTTCGATCTGGACAAGCTGCCGGCGCACCTACGGGTGACCTTCGCCGTCGAGGCACCCGACGGCACCGTGGTGGCGCGCAGCAAGGATCTGGCCGCAGTGCAGGCCCAGTTGGCGGCGCCGGCCCGGCGGGCGGTCGCCGACGCGGTGGCCGGCGATTGGGAGCGCACCGGTCTGCGTACCTGGCCCGAGGATCTGGCGGAACTGCCGAAGGTGGTGCAGCGCACGGTCGACGGGCTCAACGTCCGCGGGTTCCCCGGCCTGACGGACACCGGGCGGGCCGTCGACATCCGGGTGTTCGCCACCGAAGCCGAACGTGACGCCGCGATGCCGGCCGGATTGCGCAGACTGCTCCGGCTGGCCGGGCCCTCCCCGGTGAAAACCATTGAGAAGCAACTCGATACCCGCACCCGGCTGATGCTCGGGACCAACCCCGACGGCGCGTTGGCCGATCTGCTGGAGGACTGCGCCACGGCTGCCGTCGACGTGCTGGCGCTCGGACCGGTGTGGACCAGAGCGGAGTTCGACGAGCTGCGCCGCCGGGTGAGTGCCGGATTGGCCTCTACCACCGCCCAGATCGCGGCCCGGGTGCTGACGGTGCTGGAGGCGCTGCAGTCCGTCGAACTGTCGCTGCCCGCCCATCCGCCGGCTGCGCAGGCGGACGCGATCGCCGATATCCGGGCTCAGCTCGCCGGGCTGCTCCCAGCCCAGTTCGTCACCGCGACGGGGGCGGCGCACCTGGGGGACCTCAGCCGATACCTGACCGCCATCGCCCGGCGGCTGGAGCGGCTGCCGCACGGTATCGCCGCGGACCGGGAGCGGATGGCCCGGGTCGCCGAGGTCACCGCGGCGTACCGCGAACTTGTCGCGGCATTGACACCGACCCGGGCGGCCGGAGCCGATGTGCGCGATATCGCCCGGCTGATCGAGGAGTTCCGGGTGAGCCTGTGGGCGCAGCAGTTGGGCACCGCGCGACCGGTCAGCGAGCAGCGGATCTACCGGGCGATCGACGCAATCCTGCAGTGACGCCGCGTGGCCTCAGCCGGTGGCGACCCGTACCGCGCCACTCTGCGCGACGGCGGTGTCCAGCACGAGTTCGGCAACCCGGTCGCGGTGCTGTTCGGCACTGCCGAGCAGGGCGGCGTCGGTCGCGGCGCGTTTGAAGTACAGGTGCGCCTGATGCTCCCAGGTGAAGCCGATACCGCCGTGTACCTGGATGGTGTCGGCGGCGATCCGGCTGAAGGCCGTCGACGCCGTCGCCTGCGCGATGCTGGTCACCAGCGCGGGGTCGTCAGAGCCGTCGGCGAGCGCCCACACCGCGTAGTAGGCCGCTGAGCGGGCATGTTCGAGGTCGACGAGCATATCGGCCAGTTTGTGCTTGACGGCCTGGAAGGACCCGATCTGCCGGCCGAACTGCAGCCGTGACTTGGCGTAGTCCACCGACAGGTCCAGCAGGTGCTGGGCCGCGCCGACCTGCTCGACGGCGAGCAGTGCCGCGCCGACCTGCAGCGCCCGGGTGATCACCCGTTCGGCGGAGTCCGGACCGGCCAACAGCCGTCCCGGCGCGTCGGCGAGGGTGACCGTCGCCTGCGGCCGGGTCAGGTCCATGGTGACCAATGGGTTCCGCTGCACACCGGGTGCGTCGGCGCGTACGGCGTACAAGCCGAGACCCGCGGATCCGGTTGCGGCGACGAGCAATTCGTCTGCCGTGCCGGCATCGACCACCCGCGGCACAGTTCCGGTGAGGGTGACGGGGCCGTCCTCGTCGGTGCCCTGGCTCTGGGCCTGGACCGTGACGGCGGCCGGGTCGAACGCCCCGCCGCGGTCGACGACCGCGAACGCCGCGGTCCGGTCACCCTCGATCAGCGCGGCCAGCAGGTCGTCCCGGGCCGGCCCGACCGGAGCCGCCGCCAGGGCCGGGATGGCCAGATAGACCGTGCCGAACAGCGGCCCGCAGGCCAGCGTCGCCCCGAACTCCTCGACCGCCACCGCCTGGTCGACGAGGGAACCGCCGACCCCGCCGTCGTCCTCCGGCACCGACATCCCCAGAACGCCCAGTTCGGAGCCCAGCCGCCGCCAAACCTGCGGGTCGTAGCGCGGGTCGGACTCCATCACGCGGCGGGCGGCTTCCTCACCGAAGTGGGCCTCGCAGAATTTCCGGACCGCCGACCGCAGCGCCTGCTGCTCGGTGGTGAACGCAAACGTGCCTTCGGCACTAGCCACGCGGCACCTCCTTCCACGGCATGCCGGCATCGGCACGCAGGTCACCGGGCAGGCCCAGCACCCGCTCGCCGAGGATGTTGCGCATGACCTCCGAGGTCCCGCCCTCGATGGTGTTGGCCCGGCTGCGCAGGTACCGCTGCTGAATCGGCCCGCGCCAGTCCTCGCCCTCGTTGGCGCCGTGCATCGCGTAGCTGTGGTAGAGAATCCCTTCCGGCCCAAGGAGATCCATGCAGAACTCGTAGATCTTCTGGTTCAGTTCAGCGCCGACCATCTTGCCGATCGAAGCCTCCGGGCCGGGACCGCCGGCCCCCTTCATCGCTGCCGCTCGCGAGCGCTCGGAGGTGAGCCGCTGGGCCTCCGAGCGCAGCCACAACTGGGTCAGCCGGTCCCGCAGCACGGGGGTGTGCAGATCCGGCCGGGAGGCCCACAGTGCGACGGCCTCGCTGATGGTGCCCGACCCGCGACGGTTGCCGCTGCCGCCCAGCGCACTGCGTTCGTTCATCAGCGTGGTCATCGCGACCCGCCACCCGTCGCCCACGGCGCCGAGGCGGTGGGCATCGGGAATGCGCGCGTCGGTGATGTAGACCTCGTTGAACTCGGCCTGTCCGGTCATCTGACGCAGCGGCCGGCACTCCACCCCGGGATCGTGCATGTCCAGCACGAAGTAGGTGAGGCCCTTGTGTTTCGGCGCGTCCGGGTCGGTGCGGGCCAGCAGCAGTCCCCAGCGCGCCTTGTGGGCGAGGCTGGTCCACACCTTCTGCCCGTTGATGATCCAGTCAGCGCCGTCCTGGACCGCGGAGGTCGCCAGCCCGGCCAGGTCGGAGCCCGCGCCGGGTTCGGAGAACAGCTGACACCAGATGTCCTCGGTGGTGGCCAGCGGCCGCAGGAAGAACCTCTTGAGGTCCTCGCTCTGGGCGTGCTCCCGGATCGTCGGGGCCGCCATGCCGTACCCCATCGGATTCAGGCCCAGCGGCACCGGGCCGCCCGCGCCCTGCAGGATCCGATCGGCGACGGCCTGGAGGCCCCGCGGGGCGCCGAGGCCGCCGAGTCCCTCGGGGAAGTGCACCCAGGACAGCCCTGCGTCGTAACAGGCGCCGAGGAACTCCGTGACGGGAACGTGTTTGGGATCGTGCTCGGCGATGACCTGCTGGGCCAATTCGGCCACCCGGTCCGCGTCGACGGTGGTCATGGGGTCACGATAACCCCCGCCGAACTATGGATTCATTGCACGTCCGTGACGAATCCACCCGGGCGCAGTAGGTTCCGCTGAGAGGGTCGACGAACCGGGACTTCAGGAGGCCGCGATGAGCAAGGCCCGGTCGCTGGCGCTGGTCACGGTGGCCTACGTCCTCGCGGTCGCCGCGGCGGCATTGTGGCTGTGGGTCGGGCCGCACACCGGCCGGTTGTGGCTGGACACCCTGATCGCCGACCTGATCGCCACCGTCGTGGTGTTCGGCTTCAGTCGCTCGTTCCGCAACTCGAGTTTCTACGACGCCTACTGGAGTGTGATTCCGCCGCTGCTGTTCGCCTATTGGTGGTGGCAGGGTCCGATCGGGCTGAGTGGTCCGGGTGCGTTGCGCTGCTGGCTGCTGGCGGTGGTCATCGGCTACTGGTCGATACGGCTCACCGGGAACTGGGTGTACGGATTTCCCGGTCTGCATCACGAGGACTGGCGGTACCCGTTGCTCCGGGACGGCGCCGGGCGGTGGGCCGGTGCCGTGGACTTCCTCGCGATCCACGTGTTCCCCACCCTCCAGGTGTTCGTGGCCATGCTGCCGGTCTACGTGGCCGTCACCCGCCCGGGAGCCGGATGGATCCCGCTGATCTGGGCGGCCGGTGCGGTCGGTATCGCCGCGGTCAGCCTCGAACTGGTCGCCGACACCCAGATGCATCGTTTCGTCGCCCGCCGGCGGGCAGGGACGGAGGCCGGCCCGGTGATGGACACCGGCCTGTGGTCGTGGTCGCGGCATCCGAACTACCTCGGCGAGATCGGCTTCTGGGTGTCGCTGGCGATGTTCGGTGTCGCCGCCGCGCCGGGGCAGTGGTGGTGGCTGTTCGCCGGGGTGGCGGTGATGGTCGCGATGTTCCTCGGCGCCAGCATCCCGATGATGGAGAAGCGCAGCCTGGAGCGTCGCCCGCAGTACGCAGAGGTCATCGACCGGATACCCAAGTTGCTGCCCCGCCCGCCCCGCGGCGCGGCCAGGTGACCCGGGACCGGACCCGTCCGCGGGTGGTCATCGCGGGCCTGGGCGACAGTGGCCTGCTCACCGCTTTCCGGTTGAGCGGGTTCGCCGACGTCGTGGGCATCTCGGCCAAACCCGCTCTGGTCAGCGGCCAGGAACTCGGCGTTCGCCTGACCCGACCCACGGAGTGGGCCCGCGACTACCTGGTGCCGTTCGATCGCTACCGCGGACTGGACGGGGTGCGGACCGTGCAGGCCCGCTTGACCGGTCTGGACCTGACCGCCCGCGCGGTGCATGCCCGGACGCGCGAGGGCGCGGAGGTGATCGAACCCTTCGACGCGCTGGTCATCTCTACCGGGGTGCGTAACGGATTCTGGCGGCGCCCGGACCTGCAGACGGCAGCCGAGATCGCCGACGAGGTCCTCGGCGAACACCAGAAGCTGGCATCCGCGCGGTCGGTCGCGGTGATCGGCGGCGGCGCCGCGGCGGTCAGTGCCGCGGCCAATATCGCCGCGCGATGGCCGGGCACCCGCGTCGACCTGTACTACCCGCGCGAGCGGCCGCTGGTCGAGCACCACCCCCGGACCTGGGAACACCTGAGGCGCAGACTGACTCGGCTCGGGGTGGGGCTGCACCCCGGTCACCGTGCGGTACTGCCCGCCGGTTTCGACGCCGATGCGATCACCGCCGGGCCGGTGGCGTTCGGTACGGGCCGGCCGCCCGTCGAGGCCGACGCGGTCCTGTGGGCGATCGGGCGGGTGCGCCCCAACACCGAATGGTTACCGCCCGAGCTGCTCGACGCCGACGGATTCGTCACGGTGACCACCGAATTGCGGGTTCCGCACCACCGGGGAGTGTTCGCGATCGGCGACGTCGCGGCCACCGACCCGTTGCGCTCGTCGGCCCGTAACCGCGCCGACGGGCTGCTCTCGTACAACATCCGTGCCGAATTGGCGGGCCGTCCGATGCGGACGTACCGGGCACCGCGGCACCGGTGGGGATCGGTGATCGGTGCGCAGTCCGACGGGGTGGAGGTGTTCGCACCCAACGGGCGGGCGTTCCGGATCCCTCGCCGGGCGGTGGACGCCGTGCTGATGCCGGTAATCGTGCGACGCGGGATCTACCGGGGTGTCCGGCCCAACCGGCCGCTGGGGTAGCGGTTGTCACGACAGGAGGGGCAGATGCCGATTCCGCGGGCTCCACAGGATGTGACACCGCAGTGGCTCTCCGAGGTCCTCGGGGTCGACGTCGCCGACGCCGACGTCAGTCCCGTCGGGACCGGCCAGACCGGCGCCACCTACCGTGTCCGCGTTCGGTACCGCGACGACTGCCATCTGCCCGGCAGTTTCGTGGTCAAACTGCCCTCCCAGGACGAGGCGGTCCGCGAAAGAGTGGCTCTCAGCTACCGTTCCGAGCACGCCTTCTACACCGAGGTGGCGGAAACACTGGCGGTGCCGTTGCCGCGCTGCCACCACTGCGCCATCGCCGGTGACGGTGCCGAATTCGTGCTGCTGCTCGCCGATCTCGCACCCGCGGAACAGGGTGACCAGATCCGGGGCTGCAGCCTGCGGGAGGCCCGCCTGGCGGTGACCGCACTGGCCGGACTGCACGGCCCCCGGTGGGGTGACCCGGCGTGGCTGAGTTTCGCGGCGACGGTGATGCCCAAGCCGGACGCGGCGAGCGCCCGCGGTCTCGGCGACATCACCGTTCTGGCGGCGCAGCAGACCCTGGCGGCCCTCGGCGACCGGATGAGTGCCGAGGACCGCGCGACGGTGGCGGATGCGGCGGCGCTGATCGGCGACTGGGTGCTCGCCGCGCCGGCGCGGTTCAGCCTGCTGCACGGCGACTACCGGATCGACAACCTGCTCTTCGACCCGGACCGCACCCGGGTGACGGTGGTGGACTGGCAGACCCTCACGGTCGGCCTGCCCGCGCGCGACCTGGCCTTCTTCCTGGGCACCAGCCTCCCGTCCGAGGACCGGGCCACCCACGAACGCGACCTCGTCGTGCAGTACCACCGGGCGCTGCTGGAGCATGGCGTCACCGGCTATGACATCGAAACCTGTTGGCAGGATTACCGATTCGGCATGCTCCAGATACCGTTGATCTCGACGCTGGGCTTCGCCTTCTCGGCTGCCACCGACCGCGGTGACCAGATGGCGCTGACGATGTTGCGGCGTGGCTGCCGCGCGATCCGCGAGCTGGAAACGCTGGACCTAATCGGAGGCCTAATCGGCCCGGGCGTCTGAGGACGGCCCCGCCGGATCGGTGGAGATGTCCGGCGCGAAGTCGTCGGGACGCAGGGGGGTTCCGTCGGCGTCCACGCCGGGGTCCTGCTGCGCGGAGGTTCGGTTGCGACCCGAGCGATCCGAACGCCAGTCGCGCACCAGCAGCACGATTCCGGCCAGTGTGAGGGCGATCCCGGCGAAGGCCGGCCAGTCGCTGTCGGTGGTCAGGGCAAGTATCAGCGCCACCGATGCCGCCAGCGCCAGGATCACCACGACCCGCATCGCCCCAGTCTGCTCCACATTCCGGCGGTCGGCATCAGCCGCCCCTGTTCAGGCCGCGGTCATCGGCCGGCCCGGCGGCAGGTGGACGACGGTGACGGGTGGCACCGGCACGGTCTCGACCCGGGAGAGCAGTTCGGCGCTCTCCGGCAGTTCGCGGGGGTTGACCAGTCCATCGGCGATCCTGCGCAGCACCGCCCGCGCCTCGGCCAGGTGATGACGCTTGCGGTACTGCCCGCCGGGCAATTTCACCCCGGCCCACACGCCGTACTCCTCGCCGGCGTCGACGGCCTGGCGGGCGCAGTCCCGTTGCGCGGCCAACGGACAGCGCCGCAGACAGATCGTCCGGGCCCGGGTGGCGGACTGCTCGTAGACCCGGGCCTTGGTGGCGCCGTCACTGGCGTCGTCGTCGGCGTAGCCGAACCAGAGTTCGGGTTCCATCGAGCAGGGTCGGTACTGCATGAGGTCCTCCTGGAAGTAGTGAAAATCAGTGACGGAACCGTATATGCAATCACCGGAACGTGCAAGCAAAACGTAAACAGAAACGTATATACGAGGATGGCTGTGTACGATTTGTCCATGTCAGGGACCCGTCGGTGAGCCGTGCCGCGGCCGGGGCCGCCATCCGGGCTCTCCGGGAGTCCCGAGACTGGTCCCTGGCGGATCTCGCCGCGGCCACCGGGGTGAGCGTCATGGGGTTGAGCTACCTCGAGCGCGGCGTGCGCAAGCCCCACAAAGGCACGGTCCAGAAGGTGGAAAACGGCCTCGGCCTGCCGCCCGGCACGTACACGAGACTTCTTCAGGCCGGCGATCCGGCCGCGGAGCTCGCCGGACTGCTCGGCGCACCACACTCCGGTACGGCGCCCCACGCCGAACGGGAATCCCCGCGGGTGGACCGGCACAGCGATGCCGACGTTCTCGAAGCGCACGCCGAGGCGCATCTGGAATCGCTCAACTCGCTGATCGCCCGGTTGCCGGCGGAGACGTCAAACGAATACGAAACGTATATTCGATCTGTGATCGCTCAATGTGTGAAGGCCGAGATGCTCGCCGCCAACTCCTGGCGGGTTGCGGTCAACTCCGGCGCCGAATCGACCGGCCGGTTGAGGGACCACCTCCGCTCGCTGGAGGCCATCCGCACCGGGTTGCTCGATCGGTTGCGGGGAAGCCTCGGCAGCCGCTTCGACCGGGCCTGCGCGCGGTCCGGACTGCCTGAACCGGTGGTGGCGGCGATGCTCGGGGTGAGCGTCGAGGAAACCTGGGACATCCGCAACCGCGGCGTCATCCCGCCGGGCACGTTGCCCCGGGTGCGGGCCTTCGTCGAGGGTGACGCCTGATGCCCGGCGAAATCGACATCCTCGCCCGTGCTCACGCCCTGTTCGACGGTGCCCCGGGGCAGTCCCGGTTCGCCGAGGTGGCCCGACCGGCCGCCTCGGGGCCGGCGTCGGGATCGCCGGGAGTGATGGCGGACGCCTACCGGCAGGCAGCGGCGCGCCGGTGGGCGGAGTGGGCCGCGTCCGTGCGCACCGACGATGACCTCACGCGGGTGCTCGCGGCGGCGGTGCGCGAACACGGCGTGGGCCGAGTCGCCACCGCCGCCGTTCTCGCGGCGGCCCGCGCGGATCCCGGCTGGGCCGACAATCCGATCGCCGCCCGCGAGGTGTTGCGTCGCAGGGTCGCTCGGCTCCGTGCCCAGCATCGGCACGTGGCGGATGCGCGGCGGCGGTCCCGGCGGCGAAGGGCGGCGCTTCTGGCGTTGCGCTACGGCCGCGGGCTGAGCCGGGGTGGATCCCCGGACCAACGCGCCATGGTCGCGGTTCGGGCGGCACTGAGCCGCCTCGGCCGCCCCTACGTCTGGGGCGCCACCGGGCCGGACCAGTTCGACTGCTCGGGACTGGTCAAATGGGCCTACGCCCAGGCCGGTGTCGGCCTGCACCGCACCACCTACGAGCAGATCAATGACGGTGTTCCGGTGCCGCGGTCCGCGGTCCGGGCCGGTGATCTCGTCTTTCCGCACGCCGGGCATGTGCAACTGGCCATCGGACCGAGCATGGTCGTCGAGGCGCCGTATGCCGGGGCTACGGTGCGCATCAGCCCTCTGGGCGCCGATGTCGCGATCCGGCGGGTGCTGTAGGAGGTACCGTCGCGGCCATGCCGGAGGAGACGCAGGAGACCGTGACATCGGCCCGCGCGGCCCTGGCCGCGACCGCCGCGAGGGTCGCCGCGGCGGATCGCCTGCTGGTCGAGACGGTCCGCGACGCCCACCGGATGGCGGTGGAATCCCGTGAGCGGCTTGCCGCCATCCGCGCGGAGATCGACGCGGCCGTCGCGCGGCGTTCGGTGGCCACCCCGGCGGCCGGAGCGGACTTCGCTCGTTTCCTGCTTGCGAAGAATCGTGAAATCGCCGAGATCGTCGCCGAGGCAAGGGCTGATGCGGAGTCGAAAGCCGTTGCGCTGCAGGAGCTTGCGACAGAGTACCGCAGTGCCGCTGCGCCCTGAGGGGGCCGTTCGGTGGTGAATTGTCCGGACCGGGCAGGGCCGATACCGTCTCGATCGTGAGCATGCCAGTCCCGCAGGGCCCGGAGGGGGAGGGCGCTGCTGCCGAGGCCATTCGCGCCGCGGAGACCGCGCTCGCCCGGCAGAACTCGGTGACTGCCCAGGTGGATCTCGCGGTCGTCACCGCGGTTCTCAACGCTCACACCGCGCATACCGATGGTGCGGCCGCACTCGACGCGCTTCAGCGCGAGATCGAGGCGGCGGTCTCCACGCGCACCGCCCTCGACACCCCGGCCGGCGCGCGGGAGTTCCAGCGCTACCTCATCGACAAACTCGGGGATATCCGCTCGGTTGTGGAGGAGACCCACCTCGACGACACCTCCAAGGCGTCGCTGGCCGCCGCGTTGGCGTCGTTGTACGCCTCGACGGGGTCAGGCGGCGGTGCGGAGGGACCGGATTCCCCTGCAACACCGGCGCCGCCGCCGCGTCCCGCCGAATCGACGAGCGCCTCGCCGGCTTCACCCGGACCGGGGGTCGCGGCAGGCCTCGACGGTGGGCTGGATTCCGGTCTCTCCGACTTCGGCCCGCTGCCCTTTCCCGGTCCTGAACTGGAGGCCGGACCGCCGGCCGACATGACGGGAACGCCTCCGCCGGCCGTCGCTGCGCCGACCGGACAGGCCCCGCAGGTCGCGCCGCCGATGCCGTCGATACCTGCCCTGCCGTCGCTGGGCGGGGGGCCGTCGGGCCTGGGTCCCCTCGATGGTCTCGGTTCGCTGGCCGCGCTGGCCGGGCCGCCCGAGCCGGTGTCGGCACCGGGTGACGACGCCGGGGGCGAGCCTGATGAGGAACCTGATGACGAGCTTCCCGGCCCGGAGAACGAAGTGCCGGCAGCCGAGAATCAGCCATCAGACCAGCCGTTCGCCGGGGTGATCGCGGCAGCGGTGTCGGGGACCCCGATCGCCGAGGCCTTCGACGGACAGGGCATCACCATCCCCGGACCGGGTACTCCGGTGAGCGCGCCGCTGGCCCCGGACGGCATCGTTCCCGGGGATGTCGCGATGTTTGCTGACCGGCACGGGCTGGCGCTCGGCAATGGCAAGGTGTTGCTGGACGATCAGATCCAGCCGATCGAAACCGTCAATCGTCCGGGCTTCATAGGGTGGCAGCATCCGCCGGAGCCGGATCGCACCGCAGAACCAGACCGATAGGAGAGCGCCGATGGCCGATCGCCTCACCGTGGTGCCTGCCGATCTCCGCCGGGCCGCCGGCGAACACCGCGCCGCCGCCGAGCGGCTCAGTGCGATCGGGGCGGGCAATGCCGAGATCATGGCCAGCCTGGAGTCCCTCGGCCCGGTATTCGCCGACCTGCGGGACGCCGGCCGGGCCCTGCTCGACGAGCGTCGCGCCTGCTACGAGCAGCAGGCTGCCGCGCACAACGAACTGGCGCGACAGCTCGCCTCGGCCGCGGACGCCTGGGAGGATCACGATGCGGACGCGGCACAGCGCCTCCGGAACGTCGCGGAGAGCGGCTGATGAGTGAACCGGACCCGGGTTTCGACGCCTACCACCCCAGCGGTCAGGTGTTGTTCCGCTCGTCCCATGGCGGATACCTGCACAGCGTGATCCTCGGCGATGAGGCACTCGCGGCCGACGTTCGTGTTCTCGCGGCAGGGGTGATGCTCGCCGCGGAGGTGTCCCATCTGCGCGCGGTGATGGAGATCCGCCGGGAGATCGTCGAGGCGGGTTTCACCCCGTCCGGTGACGTCCCGACGCCAGGCGATCTTGAGCGCGCCGAGGCCACACTCGCCGAGCACCGCCTCCGCTAGCCGGCGTTCTCACGTCCGGTGTTCGGGGTGATCGTGTCGGGTGGCGCAATGGGGTTGGGCCCGAACAACTCCCGGGCACGAGCCAGCAGCGTCCGCACCTCGTCGAGCTGTTGCTGCAGGAGCGAGTCAGCCATGCCGTCACGGTATCCGCGACTGGACCTGCCAGCAATTCACCGGGCGGTCAGCCCCGGGGCATCTCGGCGGCGATGGTGTCCAGCAGGGTGTTGTACCGGCCCGCCTCGGGATGACGGCCGGGCTTCCCGCTGCTGACCAGGCCCGCAGCCAGGCCACGCTGCGGATCCGTCCACACCGCGATGTTGGTCAGCCCGGTGTGGCCGAAGGCGGCGGGCGCGTTCCGGCCGAACGGGCCGAACCGGTTGGAGCCGAGCATGAATCCGGTGCCCCACCGCATCGGGACGAGACCGGTGGCCACGTCCGGCCGCAGCCGTCGGCACTGAGCCGTCGCGGCACGCAGGGTCTCCGGACGCAGAACCCGCACACCGTCGAGTTCCCCGCCGCGACGCCAGATCTCGGCGAATCGGGACAGTTCCTCGGCGGTGGAGACCGTGCTCGATGACGGCACCACGCTGGTCAGGAACAGCGGGGTGTTGGAGAACCGGATGATCTGGCTCATCGACCCGCCCAGCGCGGTGCGCATGGCCGCGGCCACCGGTCCGGGCAGCGGCCTGCCGGTGACGTAACTGGGTGCCACCCGGTCAACGTCGGCCTCGGCGACTCCATAGTTGGTCCACCGGAAGTTCAGCGGTCGGAGAATCTCGGTGTCCAGGATCTCCCGGATGTCGCGTCCGGTGGCCGCCGAGACGATCTCCCGGACCAGCGGTCCCCAGGTCAGCCCGTGATAGATGTGCATCAGGCCGGGCCGGTGGATCGGCTTGAGTTCGGCGAGTTTCTCTCGGGCGTAATGGCTGTCGTTCATCCGCTTGAGGTCTGGGCGCGGCCCGGTGGCGAACGGCACCCCCGCACTGTGTGTCATCACGTGCCGGATGGTGGTGCGGTGCTTGCCGTGGCTGGTGTAGCCGGGAAGGTAGTCGCAGACCCGGTCGTCGAGGGAGAACTGGCCGCGTTCGACCAGCATGTGCACGACCGTCGTCGTGATCGCCTTGGCGGCCGAGAACACACAGAACGGGGTCTCCGGTGTGACCGGCACCCGCTCGCCGTCGGGCGGATCCTCCGGGCCGTTGCCCCGGCTGTGCCCGATGGCCCGGTTGAGGACCACGGTCCCGTTGTGGCGCAGGCACAGTTGGATCGCCGGCTGCATCCCCGCCTGATACCAGTGGCGGGTGGCGGCCCAGATGCGCTCGAGTGCGGCGGGATCCACCGCGCCGGGTTGCTCGTCGCCGATCACGGTGACCGAATCCAGGTCGGCGGGGACGCGGATTCTGCCGTCGGCGGTCATCGCTTGCGTTGCAGGCCGGCGGTCAGGTGATGGGTCATCGGCTGGCCCACCGCGCTCATGTCCAGGCGATAGGTCAGCTCGTCGCCGCGGATGCGGAACATACGGCTCACGGCGGCAACATCTTTGGCGGTGGAACTCAGCCCGATCGCCGTGGAACGGAGTTCGATGACGATGTCGGCGCCCGTGTCGGTGTCGGGGCCGGTGCCGGTGCCGACGGTGATGGTGCCTTCGTCGATCTCGGTCACTCCGGTGGGTTGGGCGAGGATCAGTTCGGCGCGGCCGGGGGCGGGGGAGCGCAGGTAGCCGCATTCGGCATGCATCGGCTGGCCGTCCTCGGAGCGGGTGCGCTGGCTGTAGACCAGGAACGGCTTGCCGGTGTGGCCGAAGGTGATCTCCTCCAGGTAGCCGAAGGGCTCGATGGTGGGGTAATCGCCGCTTCCCCGACCGACCCAGGTGCCCAGCAGTGGGGCCAGGACGGCGACGCCGGGATGGAGGTCAGGCACGCCCTCCAGGCTATCGTCCGAGCGGTCCGACGAGTTCGACCCAGTTGCCGTCGGGGTCCGCAACGAACATCCAGCCAATTCCAGGGACCGGTGCGAACTCGGCGAGCGGTTGCACGATCTCGTAGCCGGCGTCGGCGACCTGGTGGGCGGTGGCGGTCAGATCGCGCACGACCAGAGTGAGGTAGCGGATTCCCGCGCGTGCCGGACCGCCGCCGGGGGCCACCGGTTCGGCCGGGGGTTCATCGAGGGTGACGAGCTTGATCACGATGCTGCTGCCGACGGCGTATCGCTTCATGGTGCCGCCAGGGAAGTCGAGGTCACCCTGGTGCGGCAGGCCGAGGAATCCCTCGTAGAACTCGATCATCGGCTCGGGGTTGGTGGTGACCAGTCCGATCTCGATCGAGGGGGCGAGCAGGTCGACAGCCATGGCGCGAAGGATAGCCGCCCGAATCAGCTCTTGATGCCCACCGTGATGAGGTCGAAAACGCCCCGACTCCAGGGCGGGCGGTGGGCCCGGTGCTGATCGGTGACCTCAAAACCGGCTTTGGTGAACAGAGTTCGCATTTCGGCGGGGGTCGGATTGTGCGCGGTTCCATTCGGGCCAAGACGCAGCAGTCGCAGCACCGGGAGGTCCGGCGGGCTGATGGTCCCGATCGCGACCAGCCCGCCCGGCGTGAGGACCCGGTGGAACTCGCGCATCGCCACCGGTTGGTCGAAGAAGTGGAAGGCGGTTGTCGACACGACGGCGTCCAGGGTGCCGTCGTCGAAGGGGAGACGTTCGGCGGGAGCCTTCAACCAGCGGACCCTGCCGCAGCGCGCCCGGGCCTGCGCCAGCATGCCGTCGGACATGTCGACGCCGTACACCTCATCGGTGTTCAGTTCGTTGTGGATGCGGGTCGCGAGTATCCCGGTGCCGCAGGCGATGTCGGCGACTCGTCGGGACTCCCGGGCCCTGAGCTGTGCCACGACCTCGTCCTGCACCGGCTGATAGAACCTGCGCTGCAGGGTCGGAGTGTCATAGACCGGGGCGGCGAAGCTCCAGAATCGGGTGACGGCGTCGTTGAACCGCCTGCCGGGTGCCGTCATGGCCGGAGTATAGGCAGGACGTTCAGCGGAGCACGCTCAGTTGCGGGGTTCGATGCGGACCGCGGGCCAGTCTCGCGGCGGCGGAGACGATGTTGGGTGCGGTGAGGAAGGCGTGGTCGGGATCGCAGGCCTGCAGGAGGCGCGTGACCTCGGAGCCGACGACCAGTGCCCAGTCCACCGAGGCTCGTGTGCAGAACACGTCCAGTCGGTGCAGGAGTGAGTATCCGGCGGAGTCGAAGAAGCTCAGCTTGGACAGATCGAGCAGCAGTTGGGAGTAGCCGGTCATCCGGTGGACGATCCGGTCGAGGAGAGTCGGCGCCTCCGCGGCGTCGATGTCGCCGAGGATTGTCAGCAGGACCGTGGCGGGGCCGAGTTCACGACCGTGCACCAGAGCCTGACCGGAGGTCGCGTCCGGCGGGTCGTGGCCTGCGGAGATCGCGTGTGCGGGTGCCGTAGCGCGTATCGTCGGGGCCGTTATGAGCTACCCCTATCCGCCGCCGCAATATCCCGGACCTCCCGCGTGCTACCGCCACCCCGACCGGCCGGGTTACATCGGATGTAGCCGTTGTGGACGTCCGATCTGTCCGGAGTGCATGCGCAGCGCCGCCGTCGGACATCAGTGCGTGGACTGCGTCCAGGCGGGCCTGGCTGCGACCCCAATGCCGAGGACTGCGTTCGGTGCCCCCCAGCGCAACGGGATGCCGCTGGTCTCGTACGCGCTGATCGCCGTCAACGCCGCGGTGTTCGTAATGCAGTTGGCGCTGCCCGGCCTGATGAGGGTCCTGGCGCTGTGGCCGCCCGCTGTTGCCGCCGGCGAGTACTACCGCCTGTTCTCGTCGGCCTTCGCACATTCCGGGATCGTGCACATTCTGTTCAACATGTGGGCCCTCTACGTGCTCGGGCCGCCGTTGGAACAGCACCTCGGCCGACTGCGGTTCAGCGCGCTGTATTTCTTGAGCGCGATGGGTGGCTCGGTGGTCGTGTACCTGTTCTCGCCACTGAACACCCCTACTGTTGGCGCTTCCGGCGCGATCTTCGGGCTCTTCGGCGCCACCCTGGTGGCGGCCAAGCGGCTCAACCTCGATGTGAAGTGGCTGGTCTCGCTGATCGCGATCAACCTGGTGATCACCTTCACGCTTCCCGGCATCAGCTGGCAGGGGCATATCGGCGGGCTGATCACCGGTGCCGCGGTCGGTGCGGCATTCGTCTACGCGCCGCGTGCGCAGCGGAACCTGGTCCAAGCGGGATCGTGCGCGGGGCTGCTGGTGCTGTTCGTCGCGCTGATCATGTGGCGCACGGCGAGCATCGTCAGCCTCTTGAGCTGACTTCCGAACCCGGGGCACCCCCGAACACGACTCGGACCACAGAGCAATCGTCTTCAATCCGTCCTCCCGGGGCGCGGGACTGAAGCTCCGCGACAAGGAGGTCGAGGTTCCATCCGGGTCTGGACCTCAGGTCGGTGCACAGTCGGACGAAGTCATCGAGGCCGAACGATGCATCATCCGGGCGCCGGAGGTCGAACGCGCCGTCACTGTAGATAAGCAGTTCGCTGTCGGCGGGAACAACCACGCTGGACGAGGTGAACTGAGCGTTACGCAGCATGCCGACCGGTGGTGCCTGGGAGCACAGTTGCTCCGGGTCTGCGCAGCCGAACAGCAGCGCGGGCGGGTGTCCGCCGCCGGCATAGGTGAGTGTTCGGCTGGACAGTTGGTAGACGCCGTACCAGATGGTCAGGTAGTGGCCGCTGTGTCGCTCCATGGCGAAGCGTCGATTCACTTCGCCGAGCACCACCGACGGGTCCGGCGGCCCAGCGCCGCCTGCGGATATCGCCCGGAGCATGTCACGGACCGAGACCGACATCAGCGCGGGTGCCACTCCGTGGCCGGATACGTCGATCAGCCACAGCACGAGGTGGTCGTCATCGATCCAGTCGATGTCCAAACAGTCGCCGCCGAGTTCCTGGGAGGGCAGCAGCCGCGATGACACCCGCACGGTGCCATCGAAGTCCGGCGGCAGGAGCGCGCTGACATAGTTGGCCGCGGAGGCGAGCTCAGACTTCAACAACGACTGGGCGCGATCCCTGGTGGCCAACGCTTGCTCGGCGACTTCTGTGGTTGCGGCAATCGCGTAGATGGCGGCCACGACCACAAAGAGCAGAATCTGGTCCACCGGGACGGAGTCAACGACTTTCGCGCCTCTGGCGACACCGATGATCGTCACGGTTGTCGTTGCCGCGGCGGCGATCGGTGCCCCGACGGCACCGAATGCCAGTGCCAGGAGGATCGCGGCCCCCAGCGCGGTCTGCTGTGCCCCCCACGCGTTTCCGTTCGCGCCCAGGGCCGCGGCAATGGCGATCAACCCGGCGGCCCCGCCGCCGCTGGCCAATGCGCGCCGGCGTGATCGGCAACGGGCCACGGAAGAACGGGCATCGCGCAGCAGCAGGCCGATAGGAACGCCCACCAAAAGCCCTGTGCTGTCACCGAACCACCAGTTCCGCCACTGGGTCAGATAGTCGGTCCCGAATTTCCAGTCCGAGACGATCAGAGCACCGAGAATGCCGGTCAACGCGGGTACGGTCACTGCGGCGACAACGAGGCCGAGGGTGCCCCGCAGCGAGAGCAGACCGATGTTGGGACGCCCCCTGGCAATGCGAGCGGCGACCAGCACAACGAGAACCGCTTCGGCTGCGTTGACCGCGCCGAGGGGCAAAGAGGTCGACGCGGTGTAGCCGAACGCCAGATCGCCGACCAGTTCGGCGGGCGGCCCGGCTGCACATACATAGACCCAATCGCGCGGGCGATATCGGAGCAGCGCCGTGACGAGGACGGCGTTGGGCACCCACACCAACGCGACCCCAGAGGACAACGGGTAAAGCACGATCGTCATCAGGTAGGCCCCGGAGACGGCGAGGAACCAGATGATGCCGTGCCAACGCGCGCCGGGAGGCCAGAACGCTGCTCGGCCCCAGCCGGAGTCGGCGCCTTCAGGATCCTGCATCAGACACCGCCCGTCGGTTCCGCGTTTCTCGCTAGCGCAACCCAACATTCATCCCGGGCACGTCGACAGGGTCCTTCAGCATCGCGGCCATGGACAAAGGACCCTCCCCGGCGGCCTGCTAGAACCGCACCAACCTGAACGGATACGTGAACGTGCCACCCGGGGCGTTGTCGCAGCCGACGTCGAACGTCGAGTCGAGTCGGCCGGTCAGCGTTACCGCGTCCCAGGTGTACACGTCATGGGTGGGGATGACCGGTCCGTAGTAGACGTTGCCGCAGCGAAGTCCGTCGGGCACGTCCACGATCAGGGTGTAGGTGCCGTTGGCCTGGGTGGCGCGTCCGTACCACTGGTAGGCCTTGGCGATGGGCATCGGGTTGGCCGAGACGTCCGCGCACTCCTCGATTCCCTCCGGCGGATTGCACGAACTGAAGGTGAAGATCCAGGTGTGGAAGTCGTAGCGGCCGTCGATGATCGCCGTGTAATGACCGATCTGCATCCCGGCGTGAGCCGGTGGCGCCACCGCGACCGCCAGTGCGGCGGCCGCGACATGGAGTACGGAGAGGAACCTGCGCAACGCCACCTCCCTATCCGTCCCCCTCCGCTGAATCTAGGGCTTCGCCGCAGCTCGGCCGGGGCAATTCGCCGGATCGCCGACGCCGACCCGTCGCGCGGATAACATCTGCCTCCTGTGGCCAAAGATGTGGCGGTGACGACCCACACGCCCGCGCAACGCATACGCGCGGGCTTGGTGGTCGGCGCCCTCGGGGTGGTGTTCGGGGACATCGGCACCAGTCCGCTGTACACCTTGCAGACCCTGTTCAACCCCGGCGACCCCCATCCCGTTCCGATCACCCACGCCAATGTCTACGGTGTGGTGTCGCTGGTCTTCTGGTCGGTGATGACCATCGTCACGCTGACCTACGTCACGCTCGTGATGCGCGCCGACAACGACGGCGAGGGTGGGGTGATGGCGCTGATCACCCTGGTCCGCCGGATCGGCGGGGCGTCGAATCCCCGAATCGTCGCGGTGCTCTCCACGCTCGGAATCCTCGGTGCCGCATTATTCTTCGGTGACAGCATGATCACCCCGGCGATCTCGGTGCTCTCCGCCGTCGAGGGTTTGAAGGTCGTCGATCCCGCTCTGGCCGAGTTCGTCGTCCCGATCACCGCGGTGATCATCAGTGGGCTGTTCCTGGTCCAGAAACGCGGCACGGCGGCGGTCGGCAGATTCTTCGGACCGGTGATGGTGATCTGGTTCCTGGTGATCGCGGCCTGCGGGCTGGGCGGCATCGCCGGCCATCCGGAGATCCTCTGGGCGCTGTCGCCCACCTACGCCCTCGAGTTCATGGTCGGGCACTTCCACATCGCCTTCTTCGCTCTGGCCGCCGTCGTGCTGGCGGTCACCGGGGCCGAGGCGCTTTACGCCGACATGGGCCACTTCGGTCGGGCGGCCATCACCTGGGGTTGGCTCGGCCTGGTGCTGCCGGCACTGGTGCTCAACTACTTCGGCCAGGGAGCCCTGCTCCTTGTCGACCGGAGCGTGGTTGAGGCACCGTTCTTCCTGCTGGTGCCGGATTGGGCGCAGATACCGATGGTGGTGCTGTCCACCGCTGCGACGGTGATCGCCTCCCAGTCGGTGATCACCGGCGCCTACTCGGTGGCCTCGCAGGCCGCGCAGATCGGTTACCTGCCGCGGATGCGGGTGTCGCACACCTCGGAGTCGTCGTTCGGCCAGATCTACATCCCGTGGATCAACGGCATGCTGTGGGTCGCGGTTCTGGTCCTGGTGTTCGCGTTCCGCAGTTCTTCGGCGCTGGGCTACGCCTACGGCATGGCGGTCACCGGCACGATCACCATCACCACTCTGCTGTTCCTGTACATCGCACGAACCCGTTGGCGGGCACCGCTGTGGCTGGTGATCATCGGCGGGGGAGCGCTGCTGACGGTGGACTTGATGTTCCTCGCCGCCAACCTGACCAAACTGTTGCACGGGGCCTGGCTGCCGTTGCTGATCGGGTTGACCGCGTTCACCGTGCTGATCACCTGGCAACGCGGACGCGACGTGGTGACGCAGGCCCGCGACGAGGTGGAGGGTCCACTGCTGCCGTTCGTCCGCGACATCATCACTAGGACACCGCCACTGCCGCGTATCCCGGGGACGGCCGTTTACCTGAATCGTGGCGGTGCCACCACGCCGTTGTCGTTGCGCACCAACGTCGACCACACCCCCGTCCTGCACCAGCATGTCGTCATCGTCTCGATCGACACCCCGCCGGTACCCCGGGTCCCCGACGATGAGCGGATCACGATCGACCACCTCGGTTCCCCCTCCGACGGCATCTTTTTCGTGTCCGCGCGGTACGGCTACATGGAACGTCCCGACGTTCCCGCCGCGCTCCGACTCGTCGATCCGGCCGAGACCGAGGGCCGGATCGACATCGACAACGCGTCCTACTTCCTGTCCAAGGTCGAGGTCGTCGCCGGTCCGAAGCCGACGATGGCGCTCTGGCGCAAAAGGCTTTTCATCGCTACCACCCATATGGCCGGGGACTCCCCGGGGTACTTCGGGCTGCCATTGGAGCGCACCGTCATCGTCGGTGCCCGAATCGAGGTGTAGGGAGGGTTGATGACGCCGCCTGAGAAGATGCCGCCCGAGAAGACGACCTGCGCGATCGTCGGCGGCGGCCCCGCCGGCATGGTGCTGGGACTGTTGCTGGCGCGGGCCGGGGTGACGGTGACCCTGCTGGAGAAGCATGCCGACTTCCTGCGCGACTTCCGTGGTGACACAGTGCATCCCAGTACGTTGCGGTTGCTCGACGATCTCGGACTGTGGGAGCGGTTCAGTGCGCTTCCGCAGAGCAAAGTCGAGCACGCCGATGTCGTCTCTGCGGGCCGCCAGATCACCCTGGTGGATTTCCGGAGGCTGCGCCAACCGCATCCCTATGTGGCGATGGTCCCGCAGTGGGACCTGCTGAATCTGCTGGCCGAGGCGGCTTCCCAGGAGCCGACGTTCACGTTGCGGATGCAGCATGAGGTCACCGGACTGCTGCGGGAGGGCGGCCGGACGACTGGGGTGCGCTACGCCGCGCCGGAAGGGGACGGCGAACTGACGGCCGATCTCACCATCGCGTGCGACGGTCGCGGTTCGGTGGTGCGGGACGTCTCCGGACTGCCGGTGCGGGAATGGCCGGTTCCCTTCGACGTGTGGTGGTTCCGGTTGCCCCGCGACATGGCCGCCGAGTACTCGCTGTTCCCGCGGTTCGGGCAGGGCCGGCTGATGATCATGATTCCCCGCGAGGGCTACTTCCAGATCGGTTACCTGATTCCCAAGGGCAGCGACGCCCGACTGCGGGCACGCGGCCTGGAGGCCTTCAAAGCTGAAGTCGGCATCCTGGCCCCGGAGGCGGACACCTCGCACCTGAAGTCCTGGGATGACGTCAGACTGCTCGACGTCCGGCTCAACCGGCTCAAGCGCTGGCACACCGACGGCCTGTTGTGCATCGGCGATGCCGCGCACGCGATGTCGCCGGTCGGCGGGGTCGGCATCAACATCGCTGTGCAGGACGCGGTGGGGGCGGCCACCCTGCTGGCCGATCCGCTGCGCCGCGGCCGGGTGACCGACCGTGACCTGGCGTCGGTGCGCCGCCGCAGGTTGCCGCCGGCAGCTCTCACCCAGGGATTGCAGCGGCTGATCCACCGTCGATTGGTGGCGTCGATCATGAGTGGCGCCATGGCGGAGCCACCCCGGGCCTTCACCGCACTGCTGCGACGGCTGCCCGGGCTGGCCGTCATCCCGGCCTACGTGGTCGGGGTGGGCATCCGGCCGGAACGCGCCCCGGGGTTCGCTCGCCGGAGGTGAGCCTCGCAGAAAATGATCAAGGATCGCCCCGCGCCCCGGCTTGGGTTGCGCGCCAACCTGTTCCAGTTCACCCTGCTGGTCACCGTCAACGCACTGGTCGGCGGTATGGTCGGCCAGGAACAGACGGTGCTGCCACTGCTGGCGGAGTCGACCTTCGGGTTGACCGGCTATACCGTCCTGTTCACCTACGTGCTGGCGTTCGGGCTCACCAAGGCCGGGACCAACTACCTGGCGGGGACCTGGTCGGACCGGTTCGGCCGCAAGCCCGTCCTCGTGGTGGGCTGGCTGCTGGCGATTCCGGTTCCGCTGCTGCTGATCTGGGCGCCCAGCTGGGGTTGGGTGGTCGCTGCCAATGTCCTGCTGGGTGCCAGTCAGGGTCTGACCTGGTCGACGACGGTCGTGATGAAGATCGACCTGGTGGGGCCGCGGCAGCGTGGTCTGGCGATGGGTCTCAACGAGGCCGCCGGCTACGGGGCGGTCGCCGTCACGGCCTGGTTGGCGGGCTACCTAGCCGCTCATCACGGACTGCGGCCGGCGCCGTTTCTGCTCGGTCTGAGTTACGCGTTGATCGGACTGGGACTGTCCGTGGTGCTGGTGCGCGAGACCCGCGACTACGCCCGCCTGGAGGCCCGCGATTCGCCGGTCACGACCCCGATGCCGTCGAATCGGGAGATCTTCCTGCGCACCAGCATCACCGAACCCGCGCTGTCCGCGGCGAGTCAGGCCGGACTGGTGAACAACCTCAACTTCGGGCTGTCCTGGGGACTGTTCCCGTTGCTGTTCGCCTCCGCGGGACTGCCGGTTGATCGGGTCGGCCTGCTGGTGGCCGTCTACCCGGCGGTCTGGGGTGCGGCGCAGATTGTGACTGGCGCCCTCTCGGACCGATGGGGCCGCAAGAATCTGATCACCGGCGGGATGCTGACCCAGGCCGCTGCCCTGGTCTGGATCGCCACCGCCGAAGGTTTTGCGGGATGGCTGGCCGGCGCCGCCCTGCTGGGGGCCGGGACGGCGATGGTGTATCCGACCCTGCTGGCGGTGATCGGCGACGTCGCCCAACCGCTTTGGCGGGCCCGCGCGGTCGGGGTGTACCGACTGTGGCGGGACGGCGGCTATGCGGTCGGGGCGGTTGTCGGCGGGGTGGCCGCAGACCTGTGGGGACTGCGTGCGGCGGTGTGGGTGGCAGCGGCGATCACCGCCGTCTCGGCGGCCGTGGTGGCGGTTCGGATGTACGAGACGCACCACCGCGAACGGGTCGGCGGCTGACGCCTGGTGGCTGATGTAGCGAGCTACTCGAATTCCCCTGCCAGACTTCGCTTGTCAAGCTTCTCGGTTCCGATGGTGGGTAGCGGCTGTTCGCGGATGATCCAGCGGGTCGGGATGGCGAAGTAGGCGACCTCGCCCGCCATATGCCGGGACAGGTCAGCCTCACTCGGGATCGGGCCACCCGGCCGGTGCACCACCACCGCCGCCAGTTCCTCGCCCAGTTCGGGGTGCGGCAGGCCCAGCGCGGCCGCCTCCACCACGTCGGGATGACGCATCAGTGCGGCCTCCACGTGCGGGCAGGCGATGTTCTCCCCGCCCCGGATCACCATGTCCTTGCTGCGCCCGTCGATGAACACGTATCCGTCGGCGTCCACATGGCCCAGGTCGCCGGTGTGCAGCCAGCCCTCGGCGTCGATCGAGTCGTCCTCGATCCCGACGTAGCCCAGCATGACGGTCGGGCTGCGCGCGAGGACTTCGCCGATCCCGCGATCATCGGGGTCGGTGATCCGGATCTCGACGGTCGGCAGCGGCCGGCCCACCGTCTTGGGGTGGAGCGTCAGGTCGGCTCCGGTGGCCACGGTGAAGAACCCGCCGCCTTCGGTCATCCCCCACATGTTGACCATCCCCCGGCCCCGCAACTGGGGCAGCCGCCGGGCCAGGCGTTCCAGGAGAACCGGTGGCACGGGAGCGCCGCCGAGTGGGAAGGAGCGCAGGCTGGACAGATCGTGGTCATCGAAGGCGGGATGCTCGAGCAGTCGGGCCGCCATCGTCGGCACCGCACCCCAGCGCTCGACCCGTTCGGATTCGATGAGCGCGAGCACCCGCGCGGGGTCGAACCGGCCGGTGTTTAACACGATCCTGCCGCCGGTGAGGGTCTGGGTGATCAGGGTGGCGAACGCGCCGATGTGGAACAGCGGGGTGGAGACCAGGGTCACCGGTTGCGGACCATCCGCAGGAATCAGGGGCGGTAGTTGCCGGGAGCGGGCCAGCACATTCTGCTGGTTGGCCACCACCGCCCGGAACGGCAGTTCGACGGCCTTGGGCATGCCGGTGCTGCCGGAGGTGAACAGGATCACTGCCGGCGCCTCCTCGTCAGCGGGGCCAGGAACCTCGGGTCGCCCCTTCGCGTCGGCGCCGAAGCAGTCCGCGAGGGTGGAGATGTCCAGAACCGGGCCGGTGAAGCCCGCGACCAATCCGGGGGCGTCGGTGATGACGACGCGGGGCCGCACCACGTCGAGGGAGTGCTGGGCCTCCTTGTCGCTCCACCACCGGTTCCCCAACACCGGGACGGCGCCAGCCGACCAGATGGCCCACAATGCCACCACCCAATCCGGGCTGTTGTAGGCCAGCAGCATCACGCGGTCACCGGGGCGGATCCCCAGCGGCGTCAATCGGTTCCGGGCGGTGTCTACCGCGGCGAAGAACTCACCGAATCTGACCCGCCGCCCGCTCTGCACCAGGAACGTCCGCGGCGTCCAGCGCTCCACCCCGGCGAGCAGTTCGGCGTAGTTGTGTGGCCGCTGTCGGTAGAGCAGGCCGGGATGGCCGGCGTAATCGCCGGTGATGACCTCGTCGGCCCAGGTATTCATGAAAACCGCCTAATGGAATAGTTTGCTGCCACAATCTGCTGGAACCCAGCGCCGGAACGCGGATGGGGAGTATGAAAACCCTCCTTCAGCAGGCGGAATGTCGAATCAGAATAACTTTCGGAAAAACTTTGCAGGTGAGCCGAAAAGCAGAGCGAAATTCGGTTCACGCTTTTTGCTGCCTCTCGCCCTTCTCTCATGATTTACTCAGCGCACTTTCTGCCACCTTTCACCCCCGGGGGTTCTCGCTCATGGCTCGTCACGCTAAATCGGGCAAGGTTGTGGTTCTCGATGGTGTCGACGGGGGTGGTCGTCATCGGCCGGTGCCGGGCAGCGTTCGGGTCGCGGATCTGGGTCTGAGCCAGATGGGGGCGTCGCGAGGCGCCCGTTACGTGGGACGCGTCGGTGCGCTTGCGGTCGCCCTGGGCGTCGGTGCGGCGATGGCGTCGTTGCCGTTGGCGGCGGCGGACACGTCGGGATCGTCGGGGTCGGCCGGGTCGGCCTCGACCGAGCGTGTCGGCACCTCGTCGGGTCGTGGGTCGGCGTCCGCAGCCCCCAAGGGGACACGGGCGTCTGGGTCGGGTCGAGGTTCGGGTGAGTCTGAGGGTTCGGGCGAATCTGCGGGTTCGGGTGATTCGGGCGGGGGTGCGTCCGAGGGTGCGGGGTCCGGGGGTCGGGGTGAGGCCGGTGGTGGTTCGGCGCCGGGGGCGTCGCGGGCGTCGGTGACCCCGGGCGCCAACGATTCGGATGCGGTTGAGGCGGGTGAGGTTTCGGCTCCGGGTGCGGTCTCCGGTGTGGCGCCGGTGGCGGGTGTTGCGGTGCCGCGGGCGGCGTCGGCGGTGGCGCGTGCCGCGGCAGCGGCGGCGGGGTCCGGGGTGTCCGAGGCCTCCGAGGGTGCGGTGGTCGCCCCGTCGGTGGCGGTGGTGGGGTCGGATCCGGCCGTTCTCGAGGTTTCGGTGGCCGAGGCGGTGCCTGCGGCGTCGTCGGCGCCGGTGCGGGGTGTGTCGGGGTCGTTGGTGTCCTGGCTGACCGGTGGTCGGGGTACGGATTCCCCGGCGGCGGCTGCCTTGATGTGGTCGGCGGTCGCGGTGTCGCGGCGGGACACGGTGGGTGGTTCCTCGACCCCGCGGGCAGCCGCGGTGGTCGGGACGTCGGGGTCGGTGGAGCCGTTGGTGGGTCCGGCTGCGGGTGCGTCGGCGGTGGGTGCTGCGGTGGGCAACCCGATCACGGACTTCATCCGGATCTTCATCGGTGACGGCACGGCTGATAACCCCAACGGCGGTCTGCTGATCGGTAACGGCTACTCGTGGACGGCCGAGACGTGTGCGTCGGCGCAGGGGTGCACCGGCGGTAACGGTGGTCTGCTCGGGTCGGGCGGTAACGGCTGGAACGGCGGCGACGGCGGGAACGCCGGGTGGATCGGCGATGGCGGTGACGGTGGGAACTCGTATGTGGCCGGCCGCGACGGTGGCGACGGCGGCCAGGGCGGTCTGCTGTTCGGGTGGGGCGGTAACGGCGGCTCGGGTGGAAACGGGGTCGGGGCCCTGGCCGCGGGTGCCGGTGGTGCCGGCGGTGACACCGGGTTTTTGGCGTTGTGGGGTGATGCGGGCGCCGGCGGTGCGGGTGGTACCGGCCTGAGTGGGGCGTCCGGTGGTGCGGGTGGTGCCGGCGGTAATACGGGATTCTTGGCGCAGTGGGGCCGTGGTGGGGACGGCGGCGACGGCGGTGCGGGTCTCAACGGCGGTTCGGGCGGCCACGGCGGTAACGGCGCGCTGTGGGGTGGTGGTGGTGGTGCCGGTGGTGCCGGTGGCGGCGCGACCGATGTGAGCGGTGTGGGTGGCCACGGCGGTAACGGTGGTTCGACCGGTTTGCTGTCGGTGATCGGTGAGGGCGGTGCCGGTGGTGCCGGCGGTGCGGGCGCGGCGGGTGATTCGGGCAGCGATGCGGGGATCCCCGGTGGTGACGGGGGTAACGCTGGTAAGGGCGGTGCGGGCGGCCTGGGTGGTGACGGCGGTGATGGTTCGTGGATTCTCGGGTTTGGCGGGGCCGGCGGTAAGGGCGGTGCCGGTGGTACGGGCGGTACCGGTGGTGCGGGTGCTGACGGTCTGGACGGCGCGGTTGCGGGTGCCTCGGGCACTGACGGTGGCGACGGTGGCAACGCCGGTTCCGGTGGTTCCGGTGGTGCCGGCGGTGATGCCGGGTATGGGCGTTTCCTGTTGTTCTTCGGTGGCCGGGCTGATGCCGGTGCGGGTGGTTCGGGTGGTTCGGCCGGCGAGGCGGGCTTGGCCGGTAAGGGTGGTAAGGGCGCTGACGGTGACGCGCTGACTGCCGATGGTGGTGCCGGTGGTAACGGCGGCAATCCGGGGATCGCCGCTAATGGCAATACCGTTCAGTTAGTGGATGAGGATTGTGCATGCGGGCGGCTTCTGGGGCTGCGGGTGGTGTTGGTGGTGAAGGCGTTTGGCGGCCCATTTCAGGACTTTGCGTTTGACCACGCGGGGGTTGGCGCGGAGCCTGCGTGCGGGGTTGACTCGGCGGTGCAGTGCGGTGACGGCGTGATTCCACAGGCGGGTGATCGAC
>JAKOYE010000099.1 GCA_029780675.1 Actinomycetes bacterium | reverse complement strand
GTGATCACCCAGAACGTCGACGACCTCCATGAGCGTGCCGGCAGTCGCACCGTTCACCATCTGCACGGCAGCCTGGCCGAATTCTGGTGCGACACCTGCGGTTCCCGCTACCACGGCCCGGTGCCCGATATGCCCGAACCGGTGTTGGAGAAGGAACCCCTGCGATGTGAGTGCGGGGGCTTGATCCGGCCGGGGATTGTCTGGTTCGGCGAGCAACTGCCCGACGAACCGTGGCAGGCGGCCGTGGAGGCGGTGTCGAATTCCGACCTGGTGGTGGTCGTCGGCACCTCTGGCCTGGTCTACCCGGCCGCTTCGCTACCCGATCTCGCGCTGGCGCACGGTTCGACGGTGATCGAGGTCAACCCCGAAGCCACTCCGCTGTCGTCCTCGGTCACCATATCGGTGCGGGAGAGCGCCGGTGCCGCGCTGCCCACGCTCCTGCAGCGGCTGCCTGAATTGCTGCCGAAGAACTAGGTTTTCACCGCGCGTCCGAGGGCGACCTCCGCCACCGGCAGCGGCGCCCACGCCGGGAGGGTCATCTGGTGGCGGGTCGCCTGGACACTGAATCCGGCTCCGGTGATCGCCTTCTCGGTGTGCCGGTGGGTGTGGCAGTTCCCGGACATCCGCGGCCAGAAGCTGGCGTCAGCCAGTCGTTGGATCGCCCCGCGCCAGCCCGGGCTGGCGACGTGTTCGAAATAGCGCAGCTCACCCCCTGGCCGCAGCACCGACTTGAGCTGCTGTAGAACGGCGTCCGGGTTCTCGACCGAACACAGCACCAGTGAGCACACCACCGCGTCGAACGGTTCGACGTCACCGAGGGCCTCGATCGTCGATGCGATGACGGTGACCGGCACGGCCGCTTCGGCTGCGGCGGCACGGGCTTTGGGCACCAGCCGGGTTTCCGGTTCGAGAGCCACCACCTCGGTGACGGTATCCGGGTAGAAGGCGAAGTTGGTTCCGGTGCCGGCACCGACCTCGAGGACCCGGCCGGACAGCCCGGCCAGGTTCTCGGTACGCAGCCGGCGCATCAACGGCGTCTCATGGGCGGACATCACCGTCCACAGCCGCGCGAAGAACGGGTGGTCCAGGGTGGTGGGAACCGTCGGCGAGGTCACCGGCTCACTGTAACCAGCTGTTCGGGGCCGGTGGGGCGCGGCGGCGGGGGCTCTTCGGTGAGACCGAACCGCTCATGCAGCCGCACCAGCGGTCGCGGCGCCCACCAGTTCCGTTTACCCATGACATGCATGAACGCCGGCAGCAGCGCCATCCGCACCAGTGTCGCGTCCACCAGCACGGCCAGCGTCAGGCCCAGTCCGAAGATGCGCATGAAGGACACCTGGGCGGCGATCAGGGCCGCGAAGGCGATCGCCATGATCAGGGCGGCGGCGGTGACGACCCGGCCGGTGCGGGCCAGGCCGAGCGCCACCGCCTCGTCGCTGTCGGCCCGGGTGCCCGCCGACTGCAGCCAATACTCCCGGATCCGGGCCAGCAGGAAGACCTCGTAGTCCATCGACAGCCCGAAGGCCACACAGAACATCAGCACCGGGATATTCGCCTCGAGCGTCCCGGTGGGAGTCGTGCCCAGTGCGCCGAGGTGGCCGTCCTGGAACACCCACACCAGAGCGCCGAAGGCCGCCGAGAGCGACAGCACGTTGAGCACCAGCGCCTTCAGCGGCAACACCAGGCTTCCGGTCAGCAGGAACAGCAGGACGAAGGTGATCACCCCGATCAGGGCCAGCACGAGCGGCATCCGGGAGGTGACAGCGCTGACGATATCGTCGTTGACCTGGGCGCCCCCGCTGAACAGCACCTCCCGGCCGGCCGGCTCGGGCACCGCGTGCAACCGTTCCAGCTGCAGCTTCGAGGCCTCGGTGAACAGCGGGGCCGTGCTTCGCACCGAGAGGAAGGCGCTGCCCTCGGCGACCCCGGCCGGCGCCGACGGCGGGCCCACCCGATTGCCGCCGGCGAAGGTACCGCCGGGAGCGGACACCAGCGACACGTCCGGCACCCTGGACAGATCCGCGGCGTACCGGTCCAGTTCCGCCGGGCTGGCCCCCTCGGCGTCCGGGATGACGATGTTCATGCCGGAGTACAGGTTGCTGGCGAAGTCGTTGCGCAACTGGTCGCCGACCTGGTGCGCCGACGCCGTCTTGGGCAGCACCCGGTCATCGGGGTTGCCGAACTCGATGTGCAGGAACGGAGTCCCGAGCAGAACCAGCAGCGCGATGATCGCGGTACCCACCGGAATGGCGCGGCGCATCACGGCTTTGGTGGACCGGTACCAGAACTGCTGCTCGACCGGCTTGGGCTCGGGATCGCTGCGGCGCAGCTCACGGCGGACCAGCCGTCTCATGTCGTAGCGGTCCAGCCGTCCGCCCAGGACCACGATGGCCGCCGGGGTGGCGACCACCGCGGCGGCCGCGGCGAACGCCACGGTCGCGATGCCGGCGTAGGCGAAGGACTTCAGGAAATACATCGGGAAGAGCACCAGCGCCGACAGCGACAGCGCGACGGTCACCGCCGAGAACAGCACCGTGCGTCCCGCGGTGCACATAGTGCGGACCAGTGCGGTCTCCCGGTCGGCGCCCCCGGCGATCTCGTCGCGGTAGCGGCTGAGGATCAGCAGGGTGTAGTCGATGGCCAACGCGAGTCCGAGGGCGGTGGTGATGTTGAGCGCGAACACCGACACCTCGGTGAAGAAGGTGACGGCCCGCAGCACCGACATCGTGCCGAGGATGGCCATCAGCCCCACCATCATCGGCAGGGCGGCGGCCACCAGCCCGCCGAAGACCCACACCAGCACCAGGAAACTCAGCGGGACCGCGATCATCTCCATGCGCACCAGGTCCCGCTGGGTTTGCGCGGTGATCTCCTTGTAAATCATCGCGGTGCCGCCCGCGCGGATGGTCAGACCATCCCGCTCGGCGGTGGCCTGCTCGGCGAGTGGCGCGGCGTACTCCTGGGCCTTGTCCTCGCCGCCGGCCAGCGTCGCCACGATGAGACCGGTGTCGCCGTCGCGGCTGAGCAACTCCCCTGCCGCGGCCGGCGGCGATGTCCACGGCGATGTCACACCCAGCACGTGCGGGGAATCCGCCAGCACACCGACGATCTCGGTGCCGGCAGCACGGGCGCGGGGACCGGTGGCACCCTCCGCGTCGGTGACCGTGATGAGCAGTTGCTGGTCGGTCTGGCTGAACTTCTCGCTGAGCAGGCGGGTCGCCTCGGCCGACTCAGAGCCAGGATCCTGAAAGCCCCCGGCCGACAGGTGGTTCGCTATCGAAGCCCCGAACACCCCCGTGAACGCCATCAGAAGCGCGGAGACCATCAAGATCAGCCGCGGTGAGCGGGTAGCCAGCAGGGCGATGCGGTGCAGCACGGCCGCGGTCCTTTCCCGCATTCAGCAAACTCGGTTCCCGACCAGTCTCGTGACCCGGGGATGGCCGGTCAATCGCAGCGGCGGCCCGTTACCCGCCGGTAAGAATTGCCACCATTTTCCGAAACGTGACTCAATGATTCCTTAATCGAAACCCATACGCTCAACAGCATGTGGATCGACGACACCAGTGCCGATGTCATCAAAGTTGACTTCGAAGCCCTGTATCACGGTGACTTCCTCGTTGAGGGTGACACCTCCGAGCAATTCATCGACGTTGCCTGACACGGTCGGCTGACTTCGCGTCAGCCACCAGCCGGGCAGCATCGGTTGCCCACCTCCGACTGCCCATCTACAGCCAACAGACAAGTGCCCGCCTGGTTTTCAGGCGGGCACTTGTCGTCTGAGCTCACAACTGGCTCAACGAGATGCCCCTCGTCAGGCACTCACCGAGGTGGCGGCGGTCACCATTCCCGACAACCGGCCGGTGATGATCTCCTCGGCCTCCGTGACGATCCGGCTGACCAGTTCGGCACAGGTCGGCACATCGTGGATCAGGCCCATCACCGTGCCGACCGTCCAGATCCCGGCGTCGAGGTCTCCCTCATCGAACACCCGCCGGCCCCGCGACCCGGCGACCAGATCCTTGACGTCGGTGAACTGACCGCCGCCAGCGAGGATCTCCACCACCTGGCGCGACACCGCGTTGCTCGCGACCCGCGCGGTGTTGTGCAGCGACCGGAAGATCAGTTCGGTGCCACGCTCGTCGCCGTCGACGATAGCCTGCTTGACGTTGTCGTGAATGCACGACTCGACGGTGCACATGAAACGGGTGCCCATGTTGATGCCGTCGGCTCCGAGTGCCAGAGCGGCTACCAGTCCGCGGGCATCGCCGAAACCGCCGGAGGCGATCATCGGGATCTCGATCTTCTCGGCGGCGGCCGGAATGAGCACCAGCCCGGGCACGTCGTCCTCACCGGGGTGCCCGGCGCACTCGAACCCGTCGATACTGATGCCGTCCACACCAAGACTCTGCGCTTTGACCGCGTGTCGCACCGAGGTGCACTTGTGCAGCACCTTGATGCCGTTGTCGTGGAACATCGGCAGGTGCGGGGCCGGGTTGGAGCCCGCGGTCTCGACGATCTTGATGCCGGCATCGACGATCACCTGACGGTATTCGTCATAGGGCGGCGGATTGATCGCCGGCAGGATGGTGAGGTTCACCCCGAACGGCTTGTCCGTGAGCTCGCGGGTCTTGTCGATCTCGCGGGCCAGATCCGCCGGGGTGGGCTGAGTCAGCGCGGTGAGGAATCCCAGCGCGCCCGCATTGGCCACCGCGGCGACGAGCTCCGCGCGTCCGACCCACTGCATGCCGCCCTGGGCGATCGGGTGCTCGACACCGAAAACCTCGGTGAACTTGGTCTTGATTGCCACTGTCTTCCTCTCCTGCCTAGCCGGGTCCGATGCTCTTCGCGCAAGCGCTCATCGCGGAGCCATGCGGATGGCCCCGTCGAGGCGGATCACCTCGCCGTTGAGCATGGGGTTTTCCACGATGTGCACCGCCAGCGCGCCGTACTCGCTGGGGTTGCCCAGCCGCGAGGGGTGCGGCACCTGCGCGCCGAGGGACGCCTTGGCCGGCTCCGGCAGGCCCGCCAGCAGCGGCGTGTCGAACAGTCCGGGAGCGATGGTCATCACCCGGATCTTCTTGTCCGCCAGATCGCGGGCGATCGGCAGGGTCATCCCGACGACGCCGCCCTTGGACGCCGAGTACGCCGCCTGACCGATCTGACCGTCGAAGGCCGCCACGGAGGCGGTGTTGATGATGACCCCGCGCTCCTCGTTGCCGGGGCCGCCGATCGGGTCGGCGTTCATCATCCGCTCGGCACCCAGACGCAGCACGTTGAAGGTGCCGACCAGGTTGATGTTGACGATCCGGGCGAACTTGTTCAGCGGGTAGACCCCTCCCTTGCCCAGAACCCGGATGGCGTCGCCGGTGCCGGCGCAGTTGACCACGATCCGCACCGGGCCGAGGGTCTCGGCAACGTCGAGGGCCGCGGCGACGGCCTCCTCGTCGGTGACGTCGGCGGCGGCGAAGCGGACCCGGTCGGCACCGGGAGCGGCGTTCAACTCCTTCGCGACGTCCTCGCCCTGGGAACTGGGCAGGTCCAGGATGACCACCTTGGCACCCTCGTCCAGAAGCGCCTTGGTCGTGGCCAGACCCAGGCCCGAAGCCCCACCGGTGACGACGGCTACCGCGTCTTTGATCTCCACTGCGCGCTCTTCCTCTCGGGTCGACCTACTGGTTGGTTGGGACTATACCGGGCGATGCTTAGACCCAGTCGTCCAGCACGGCGTCGTTGTCCTGACCCGGGGCCCGCGGTGACCGGGGTTTGTCCGGCTGGGTGCGGGAGAAGCGGGGCGCCGGCATCGGGAACACCGAACCGTTCTCGGTGTAGAAGCCACCCCGCTCGGTGTTGTGCGCCTCGGACTCGATCTCGGCGAAGCTGAGCACCGGGGTGACGCAGGCATCGCTGCCGGCGAACACCGCGGCCCAGTGGTCGCGATCGTGGGCGGCGAAGGTTTCGGTGAGGATCGCCCGCAGTTCCGGCCAGCGGGTGACGTCGTTCTGCCCCGGCAGCGTGCCGGGATCGAGGCCGAGGTTCTCCACCAGTTCGGCATAGAACTGCGGTTCGATGGAGCCGACGGCGACGTAGCGACCGTCGGCGCACTCGTAGGTGTCGTAGTACGGCGCGCCGGTGTCGAGCATGTTGGTGCCGCGGACGTCACTCCACAGTCCGGTCGCCCGGAATGCGAACATCATCTGCGCCAACACCGACGAACCGTCCACCATCGCGGCGTCGATCACCTGCCCCGTGCCGGAGCGTTCCCGCTCGTACAGCGCCGACAGGACTCCGACGAGCAGGAACATCGATCCGCCGCCGAAGTCGCCGACCAGGTTCAGCGGCGGGACGGGCCGTTCGTTGACCCGGCCGATCGCGTGCAGAACCCCGTTGAGCGAGATGTAGTTGATGTCGTGGCCGGACTGCTGACTGCGCGGACCGGTCTGTCCCCAGCCCGTCATCCGCGCGTAGATCAGACGTTCGTTGACCTTCGCGCAGTCCTCCGGCCCCAGCCCCAACCGTTCGGTGACCCCGGGACGGAATCCCTCGATCAGCACATCCGCCTTGGCGATCAGCGCCAGCACCCGATCGCGGTCGGCCTCGTTCTTCAGGTCGGCGGTCACCGACCGGCGGTTGCGCAGCAGGTAATCACCGCTGGGGCCCGGGTTGGGGATCCTGCTGGGGCGTTCGACGCGCACCACGTCGGCGCCGAGGTCACCGAGGATCATCGCGGCATGCGGTCCGGGTCCGATCCCGGCCAGTTCGATGACCCGCAGGCCCTGCAGTGGTCCAGCCATAACGCTTACCGCCCTTCGTCCGGGTGAGGTGAACTACTCGGGTGGACTCTTTGTACCGTGTCCAAGCGTGACCTCCTACGCCGGTATCGACGACCTGACCGTCACCCTCGACGGACACGTACTGACCGTGACTCTGAACCGTCCCGACAGCTTGAACTCGCTGACCGAGGCGATGCTGACGACGCTGGCCGACACCCTGGATCGGGCCGCGCTCGACCCCGAGGTGAAGGTGGTGCGACTCGACGGTGCCGGGCGCGGGTTCTGCGCGGGAGCCGGGATCAGCGCGGAAGATCAAGCGGCGCAGGCCAATAGCCCGACCATCGATGGTCTGCTGCTGGCCGCCAACCGCGCGGTACGGTCCATCACCACGCTACCCAAACCGGTGGTGGCGGTGGTGCACGGCCCGGCCGCAGGAGTCGGCGTGTCGCTGGCCCTGGCCTGCGATGTCATCGTCGCCTCGGAGAAGGCGTTCTTCCTGCTGGCCTTCACCAAGATCGGGCTGATGCCCGACGGCGGGGCGTCGGCCCTGGTGGCGGCGGCGATCGGGCGGGTCCGGGCGATGCGGATGGCGTTGCTGGCCGAACGGATCTCGGCGACCGACGCCTTCGAGTTCGGTCTGGTGTCCTCGGTGCACCCCGCAGATGAGGTGGCGGCCGCCGCGGCGGCGGTGATCGACACCCTGGTGACCGGACCGGCGGTCGCACTGCGCAAGACCAAGCAGGCGATCAACGCCGCGACCCTCACCGAACTGGAGGCGGCTCTGGACCGCGAGACCGAAGGTCAACTGATTCTGTTGCGCTCCAAGGATTTCGCCGAGGGCACCCGGGCGTTCCAGGACCGCAGAACGGCCTCATTCAGCGATCAGTGAGCAGGCGGGCCGGCTCGATCAGTGAACCGCGGGCCGGTCACAGCCCGAAGATCGGCGGCAGGGCCAGCACCATGATCAGGCCCCACACCAGATGGGTCAGCGTGGGCGCCAGCACTCCCCCGGTCGCCCGCCGTTCCAACGCGCAGACGGTGCCGAGGATCACCGCGGCGAAGCCGAGCATCGGGTTGCCACTGGCCGCGGTGGTGATGACGTACAGCAGCGTGGAGACCAGCACCGGATGCCAACGGTCCAGTGCCGTGTAGAGCGCTCCCCGGAAGAACAGTTCCTCGGCCAGCCCGTTGACGAGGGTGATCGCCACGATGATCCATAGCGGACCGAAGTTGGTGTATTCCAGCACCCGGGTGACCCGTTCGGCGACCGGCGGAATCTCGCGAACCACCAAGCCGCCCGCCAGGAACAACCCGCCCAGGAGCAGCCCGATCGCCGTCCCGGTGATCACCGGCCGCTGGTTGCGGCCCTGCCAGCGCACCGAGCCCAGGTGGAGCGGGCCGGACAGGAAGGCGCCGGCCGCCCACGTCGCCGCCAGCGCCACCGTCAGCCAGTAGAACGACGCGTCGCCGGGTGTGCTGCGCAGCGAGAATCCGAGCAGCACGGCACCGGCCACCAGCACGAAGCACACGATGACCTGGCGCCGCCGGACCACCGACGGCCATTCCTGATTGGGCGCGGCCTTTCGGGTGGCCGCCCCGCGGATTTCCTCAAGCACCGTCTGTCACCGTACGGAAAAGGGGCGGGGAAGAGGATGACGCAAGTCTGACATCACTCGGGTTTCGCCAGGGCTAGCCGACTGTCTCGCGGTGCATGTCCATCAGTCGCTCGTAGACGGCGGCGTTGCCCCGGTTGGCGGCCAGTTCCGCCTCGCTGAGTTCGCGACGCACCCGTCCGGGCACCCCGGCGATCAGCGACCGTGGCGGGACCACCACGCCCTGCGGAATGAGGGCGCCGGCGGCAACCAGGGACCCGGCCCCGACCACCGCTCCGTTCAGGACGATCGCGCCCATTCCGACCAGCACTCCGTCCTCGATGGTGCAGCCGTGCAGCACGGCGTTGTGGCCGACGCTCACCCCGGACCCCACCCGGACGGGGTACTCCGGATCGACGTGAATGGTCACCCCGTCCTGAATATTGGTGCCGGCACCGATGTCAATCGGTTCGGCCTCCGCCCGCAGGGTCGCCGAGTACCAGACGCTGGCCCGCGCACCGAGTCGGACCTGTCCGATCACGGTGGCGTTCGGGGCCACCCAGGATTCGGGATGAAGCTCCGGTTGACGACCGCGTAAGCCGATGATCAGGGGTTTCGACGATTCTGAGGGCATCCTGGCAATCTAGCGTTTTGGGTAACGAAACGGGCCGCGACTACGATTCCTACCTCGTGAGCACTCGTACCAGCATCCTGGGCCCCAAGACGATGGGCCTCGCCGCGGCTGTCGCCGCCATCACGATCGCGATCCCGACGGCAGTCCATGCATACGCCGAACCCGAGACAACGACCACCGCACCGACCACGACCGAGTCGGCCGCCCCCAGCAGCACCGGAATTCCGGTTCCGACCTCGACCAAGGTTCCCGACCCGCAGGGGCCGGGGTGCGACGACTACCGCAAGAAGGTGCCGACCGGAGCGGGCTCCATCGAGTCGATGGCACTGCAGACCGGCTCGCAGGCCATCGCGAACAACCCCGAACTGAGCACGTTCAGCGCGGCCATCTCCGGCAAGCTGAACCCTGAGATCAACATCGTCAGCGTCCTCGACGGCGGCCCGTACGTCGTCTTCGCGCCGACCAACGCCGCGTTCGCAAAGCTCGACTCGGCGACCCTGGAGACCCTGAAGACCGATCCGGTGGTGCTGCTGCCGACGCTCTTCTACCACATGGTGCTGGGCTACCTCGGCCCCAACGACGTCGCCGGCAAGATGCCCACCCAGGACGGCCGCACGATCGTCGTGAGCGGTAAGGGCGGCGATATCAAGGTCAACGACAATCGGGTGACCTGCGCCTACACCGCCCGCGGGGCCTACATCTACATGATCGACACCGTGTTGACGCCGCCGACGCCGGAGGCCGAAGCCGGTGCGTCGACCTCGGCGACCACCTCCGCGACGACGACGCCGACCACCAGTGCGGCCGAGACCAGCGGGGCGGCCACGACGACCCCGTCGAGCGCGCCCTCGACCACCGGATCGGCGACGACCACGACGCCCAAGCAGGCGGCCTAACCGACCGTCTGCTCAGGCATCGTCAACCAGAGCGACGCGCGCCCCGGTCAGCGGGCCTTCCAGATCGGGGCGCGCTTCTGCGCGAAGGCCAGCGGCCCCTCCATCGCGTCCTGCGAGCTGAACACCGCCCGCATCGCCCGGTTGGACCGCTTCCAGGCATCCGTCTCCGCGGTCACCACACCGTCATCGGCGCCGACAGCCACCCGCTTACTGGCCTGCACGGCCAGGGGGGCGTTCACCGTGATCTTGTCCGCGAGGGCCAGTGCGGCGTCCAGAACGGTCCCGTCCGGGACGACCTCGTTGATCAGCCCCCAGCGGGCCGCCTCCTCGGCGGTGATCGGCTCACCGGTGACCAGCAGCCGCATCCCGATCTTTCGGGGCAGTTGCTCGACGATCCGGAAGATCCCGCCCGCGGCGGCGATCAGCCCCCGCTTGACCTCGGGCAGTCCGAACTGCGCGCTGGCTTGCGCGACCACCAGGTCGCTGGCCAGGGCGAGTTCGGTGCCGCCACCGAGAGCGGTGCCGTTGACGGCGGCGATCACCGGCTTGTCGATGAAATGCTGCACGAAGCCGGCGAATCCCCATTCGGGGTGGTCGGGATGGAAGATGTTCTCGCCCCGGGAGATCGCCTTGAGATCGGCGCCGGCACAGAATGACTTGTCGCCCGCGCCGGTGATCACGACGGCCCAGATCTCCGGGTCGCCCTGAGCCAGCGCGAGAGCGTCACCGATACCGACACTGACCGCCTGGTTGACCGCGTTGCGGGCCTCCGGCCGGTTGATCGTGATGACCAGGGTGTTACCCCGGCGCTCGGTCAGAGCGCCGGGGGCTACGTCCGACACTGCGTCTGTCATCAGAGCAGCTCGAGGATCGTGGCGTTGGCCTGGCCGCCGCCCTCACACATGGTCTGCAGACCGTACCGAATGTTGTTGTCCCGCATGTGATACAGCATCGTCGTCATGATCCGGGCACCCGATCCGCCCAGCGGGTGGCCCAGCGCGATGGCACCGCCGTTGGGGTTGAGCTTCTTCTCGTCGGCGCCGATCTCCTTCAGCCACGCCATCGGAACCGGGGCGAACGCCTCGTTGACCTCGAACACCCCGATATCCGACACGCTCAGCCCGGACTTCTTCAGCGCCTTCTGGGTGGCCGGAATCGGAGCCGACAGCATCATCACCGGGTCGGCGCCCGCCAGCACGGCGGTGTGCACGCGGGCCAGCGGCTTGAGCCCCAGCGACTTCGCCTTCTCCGCCGACATGAACAGCAAGGCGCCGGAGCCGTCGGAGATCTGCGAGGAGTTGCCGGCGTGGATGACACCGTCTTCCTTGAAGGCGGGCTTGAGCTGGCCCATCTTCTCCAGCGTGGTGCCCAGCCGGATGCCCTCGTCCTTGTTCATGACCGCGGACTCGGCGCCGTCGGCGGCCTCAACCGTGATGCCGACGATCTGGTCGTCGAACGCGCCGGAACTCTGTGCGGCACCGGCCTTCTCATGCGAGTCCAGCGAGAACTGGTCGAGCATCTCGCGGGTCAGGCCCCACTTCTCGGCCATCATCTCCGCGCCGATGCCCTGATTGGGAGCGCGGTGGTAACGAGCCTTGAAGCTGGCCGAATACGGGTTGCCACCGTTGGCCAGCGACGCGCCCATCGGGGTGCGGGACATGGATTCCACGCCGCCGGCGATGACGACGTCATAGTGGCCCGCCACCACGCCGGCCGCGGCGAAGTGCACCGACTGCTGGCTCGATCCGCACTGCCGGTCCACCGTCACACCCGGGATCGTCTCCGGCCACCCCGCGGTCAGCACCGCGGTACGGGCGATGTCGAGGGCCTGTTCACCGGCCTGCATGACGCAGCCCCAGATCACGTCGTCGACGATCTCCGGGTCGATCCCCGCGCGATCGGCCAGTCCGCGCAGCACCTGCGCGGACAGTTCGGCCGGGTGGACACCGGACAGTCCACCGTTACGCTTGCCGACCGCCGAGCGCACAGCCTCGACGATTACCGCTTCCGCCATCGACATCTCCTTCAGTTCTGCAATGGTTGCTCCCCGATTCTGACAACCAACCAACCGTTTGGTCAAAGAGGGTGCCCGTCCGGCGCAGAGTCACCGCAGCGCGAACACCAGGCGGTCGAGATAGTCATCGACGTCGACGGTCACCGAATCGGCGTGCACGCTGATCGCCACGGTGTCCCCGAGTCCGTGGACACCGTGGGTGAGGCTCTGCATCGGCGATAGCGCGGGAAACCCCGCGGAGAATCGCACCGGTCGGCCGCCGAAACTCAGATCGGCGGGCCCGCGATTCACGCTGGAGACGACGGTGTTGCCGGTGACGGTGGCCGAGCGCACCGCCGGATCGAATTTGCCCATCCCCCAGCGCAGCAGCACCGCGGGGGTGGCCGCGAAGGCCGCCGCCGCCGACCGGGTGGCCGGGTGTTCACCGCGGTGGCGCGCCGCGGCCAGATCGGCGGCGATCCGCCGGGCCCGTTCGCCCCGAGCCTGTTCGGGGTACAGGCCGATCGACACGTTGCGGAAGTTGTTGCGCGACTGGGCCGGCGGCGGTCCCGCGACGGGCACCTCGGCGGCGAGCGCGCTGATGTCCTCGCCCCGTCCGTCGAGGTAGCCGCCGAGCGCCTCGCCGATGGCCGCCAAGGCGGCGACGGTCACCGTGCGGGTGCGCAACCGGTCCCGAGGGATCACCAGCGACCGCAGCACCGGTTCCCCCGCGGGCGCCGCATTGACGCTGAGGACGGGGCGCGGAGGAGGCGACGGCGGCAGATCGCGGTGCGCCCGCGCCGCCGCGACACCCAGCAGAAGCGGGTTGCCGCGACGGGGCGCGGCCACCGGAGGCACCGACACGCGGCGGCCCAACAGCAATGCGGCCAGCGCGGAGCACCGGTTGCCGTCGCCCAGGGCGTGCGACATCTGCACCACGACGGTCCCCGGGGCGAAGAGGTGCACCCGCCAGGTCATCCGGGTGGCGTCGAGTCGGCCCAGCCGCGCGATCGCCCCGAAGTCGACGGGAGCCGCCGGCCCCTGGTCCGATGCGGTGACGATCTCCTCGTCATGGAGGACGAACTGCTCGTCGGTCACCTCCGCAGGCACCCATCTCGGGTAGCGCCAGCGGCGGTCGTCGGCCACCCGCAGCCGGAACTCGGCACAGTTCTGGGCCCGGCGCCGCACCCCGACCAGCGCCCCGGGGTCTACCCGGCAGCCGAACACCGGGCCGTCAAACACCGGGCCATCAAACACATAGACCAGGAACTGATCGTTGGGCAGCACCGACGACAGCCAGAACAGTTGCGCGTCGGCGGCGGCTAGCTCGGCCATCGGCGCCGTCAGCGCAGGAAGCCGACGATACGTCGGGCCACCTCGTCGGGCTGTTCCAGCTGCAGGAAGTGCCCGGCCCGCTCGACGACGGCCACCTCGCTGCCGGCGGGCAGGACGTCCCGCACGAACGGGGTGAACGCGGCCGTCATACAACCGTCCCGGGAACCGTGCAGGTAGAGCGTCGGCACCCGGGGCGGTCGGGTCCACCAGCGGTGCAGCTCGGCGTAGCGGGCCGGGGGCCGGTAGTTGCGGATGGTGGCGCGATACGGCCCCAGCGCCGCACGCCAGCGCTCCGGCGCGCCGATGGCGTCGTGAACGTGGCGAAGGTCCTCGGTCGCGTCGTACCCGGGCGACCAGCGCCGCCACAGCAGCGGGACGATCCACGGTCCGGACCGTTCCGGCGCGAACGGCAGCTGGAAGTAGCTGATGTACCAGCTGCGCAGAAGTTGTCCGGGCAGCAGTGCCGCCAGCCCGGCGGGCGGTGGCCCGCCGCGCAGCAGTGCCGCGGCGGGGGGTACCGACATCACCACGGCACGCCGGAAGGGGCTGTCCGGCATGGCCGCCAGGCCGGTCGCCGCGATGGCACCCCAGTCGTGGCCGATCACCACATCGGCATCGGTCGGCCCGGCCGTCGCGTACACCCGCAGCGCATCGTCCATCAGTGCGCCGAGATGGTAGGCACCGTCGGAGGGCACCGAGGAGGGCGCGTAGCCACGCATGAAGGGAGCCACCACGCGGTAGCCGGCCGCCACCAGGTGGCCCGCCAGGGTGCGGAAGCCCAGTGCGGTATCGGGAAACCCGTGCAGGCACAACGCGATCGGCGCCGATCCGGACCTACCCGCCGACTCCGTGGCCGTTCCGTCGGGCGACCAGGACAGCGCCGTCAGTCGCACGGTCGGCGCGAGGACCTCGATGCGGCCCGGTTCAGTCATACCGTTCCCCCTAAGATCTGGTCGGATTAGATCTGGTCGAACCCGGCGACCAGCCACCGCCCGTCGACCTTCTGCATCGTCACCCGGTAGCGCGCGGGGTTGGCGACCGGGGCCTCGCGACCGACGGTCAGGGTCTGGTCGACATACGCGAGCAGCACCGCGCGATCCTCCTCGGCCGAGATGACCCCGGCAGCCGGCACCGACACCGACGACGACATCTTCTTACCCTTGGCGTTGGGAATGACGACGGTCTGGATGGCCTGGGTGTAAGCCTCCAGGAAGGCCCCGGTCAACCGGTCGCGGGCGGCGGTGAGCGTCTGCTCCGCATCTTCCGGCCGATAGCTGCCCATCACGACGATGGATTCGCGGGCGGCCACGACCGCCTCGTCCCCCGCCCGGTGGGCGTCGTTGCGCGCCGAACCGTCCCACAGCAGCCCGATCGACAGTGCCACCAGGACGACCAGCGCACCGGGCGCCAGCAACGATCGGGCGCCGTCCCGGGCGATCCGGGACTTCACGGCGCCCACCACGGAACCCACTGCCGCGCTCACCGGGGCGGGCACCCGGATCCGCACGCGGCTCACGGCACGAACTCCACTTGGGAAACCTTCATGCCGTCGTCGGTCTTCACCACACCGATGCGGGTGCGCCATCCACGCGGTGACTGCTCCGGCACACCCCGGTTGGAGGTCATGACGTTGAGCGCGACCAGCACTCGGCCCTCGTCGCCCTCGACAGACTCCACGGCCGCCTCGACGAGGGTCCCGACGGACTTCGACTGGGCCTTGCGCGCCGCGTCCTTGAACGAATCGGCCCGCTTCTCGAAGTCGTCCCGGAACGCGCCGGTCGACGAATCCAGGATGCGCTGCACGTCCTCGTCCACCCGTTCGTAGTCGATGGTGGTCAGGTTGACGGCACCCCGGGTGGCGGCCGCAACCATCTCGGCCCGGACGTCCTCCCGTTCGCGGGCCTGATAATCCCGGAATCCCAGCGTGATGGCGAGCACCCCGAGCAGGGCGAGTGCGACAGCCAGCACAGGCGGCTTCTGCGGTTTCGCCGGGACTTCCGGAGCCGGATCCTCGCTCACCGCGTAGAGGGTACCGGCCCGCCGTCGTCGCGCAGGGCCGCCACGACGGGCAGTGCCTCCTCCGGTGCGGCCATCAGAACCACCAGATCCCCGGGCCGGCCCAAACTCAGTGCCGTCCGCATCGCAACCATCGGGTCGGGCACAGCGGTGACCATGCCGGGGTTCACCCCGGCGTCGTTGAGCAGGGCGGCCGACCTCGCCAGCATCGCCGCCAACGGGTCAGCGGTCTCGGCGGCGTAGGCGGGATTCACCTCCTCCGGATAGGCACCCAGAACGAATACGTCGAACGTCTTCGCCAGTACCGCCATCACCGACGTCAGATGGCTCGGATGACGGGTACCCGCGTGCAGGTTGCACACGATCCTGCGGCCGGTGACCGGAAGCTCGGAGACGACCCGACACAATTCGTCCACTCCGGCCGGGTTGTGGGCGTAGTCCAGCAGGACCCGAAAGGGAAGACCGTCGAGGACGTTGTAGCGGCCCGGGTTCTGGTCAGCCGAGTTGGTGAAGCTTCCCAACGCGGTTCTGATGACGGGAAGGTCGAGGCCCTGGGCCCACGCGAGTGCAGCGGCGAACATCGCGTTGCTCACATTGACCCGCAGCAGACCGTCCATCGTGGCCGGCACCTCGTCGACCGGCATGATCATGGTCGACTCGGCGCCGACCGCGAGCATGATGCACCGCTGCCCGCAGCGCTCCGACAGGACGACGGCCTCACCACCGTCGGCGATGTGCCGCGCGATGGGCCCCGCGGTCGGATCCTCTGCCACCAAGATGTGCCGGCGGGTGCCAGCGCGGGCCAACACCGACAGACACTGCGGATCGTCGGCATTGACCACCACCGCGCCGTGGGCTCGCTCCAGCACCTCCGCTTTGAGTTCCGCCATCTGCTCAATGGTGTCGATTCCGTCGACACCGAGATGATCGTCTGAGATGTTCAGCAGCGCGGCCACGTCGTATCGGTCACAGGGGTGCCCGAATTCGAGTAGGCCCTTCCGCGGCACCTCGATCACGGCAACCTCTGTCGCCGAGTCGTTGAGCATGATCCTGCCGCCTGGATAGCCGGACAGGTTGTCGACGCTGACGATATCGCCACCGATCTTCACCTGCTGGGTGGTGCACACCGCGGCCACCGCACCGGTGGACATCCAGATGTGGTGCAGCATCAGTGCCGTTGTGGTCTTTCCGTTCGTCCCGGTGATCGCCGCGGTCGGAATCCGGCCCGAGCGGCCTGCCAGGAGAACGTCCAGGATCTCACCATTGAGATCCCGCTCCGGGTCACTGATCCAGTGCGGCCGGAATCCCGGCTGGGCGTTGACTTCACAGACGACTCCGCCGACTTCGCGCCAGGACCGGGAGATGTCGGGCGACAGGAAGTCGATCCCGGCGATGTCCAGGCCGACGATGCGCGCCACCCGCTCGGCGAGGTTCCGATTGTCCGGATGGACCACCGCGGTGACGTCGACAGCCGTCCCGCCGGTGCTGATATTAGGGGTGCGACGCAAAGGAATCCAGCGCCCGGCCGCCGGAACCGACTCGGCGGTAACACCCGCCTCGACCAACAGTTCCAGCGCCTCGGCATCGAGGACGACCTTCTTCATCAGACTGTGGAATTCGGTCCCGCGCCGCGGATCGGCGTTCAGACATTCCACCAGTTCTTCCACGCTGCTCACCCCGTCTCCGGTGATTCCGGCCGGGAGTCGGCGTGCGGCGGCGAGCAGCGTTCCCTCGACGACGAGAAGCCGGTGATCATCCCCGTCGACGTGCTTCTCGATGACAACCTGTCCCGGGCTGTAGTGGGCGGCGGCTTCGTAGGCGTGGCGCAGGGCCGCCTCGTCCTGGATCTGAAGTGTCACCCCACGTGCCTGTTCCTGGTCGACGGGCTTGGCGACCACTGGCCAACCGAGCGAATCGGCCAACGTCAGCGCCTCGTCGAACGACGAAGCGAGGTCGCCTCGGGGTATCGGGACGGCAGAACCACACAACACCTGCATCGTGCGAAGCTTGTTTCCCGCGAGCAGCGCGGCGACGAAACCGGTTCTGCCGCTGAAATTGTCGGCCATCCGCAGGGCGGATCTTCCCCACCCGTACTGCACATGGCCGGACTGGACCTCGACCGGAATGCCCCGCTCAGCGGCTGCCAATGCGTACCGCAGCGCGCTGGGCGGCAGCCCGAACTTCCTGGCCTCTTCCATTCCGGGGCGGATGACCGCGGTGATGTCTCGGGCCGGGGCGGGCGAAGGGTCCGACCACAGTTCGATCAACCGCAGGGCGAGGCGCAGGCAGTCAGTCAGAACACCCTGGCGTTGCCACGGGAGGGCGAGTCGAACACGTCCCGACTCGCTACCGAGCACCCGTCCTCGATGGGCGGGGTCTCTGGCCCACCGCTGAAGGGCGACGGTCACAGCGACGATCCACTCGCCCACCCGTCCCGGCACGGACAGCTCACCCTGCGTCGGCCCCATGAGCACTACCGACGGCCAATCCGCCGGACTGATCCCGAACAACGGATCCTCCGGAAACAACGCCACCAGTCCGGCCCGGAGGCCCGGGAAAAGTCCATCGGCGCTCGCGACACCGTCGAGGCCTTCGATACAGACGGTGACCACAGCAGTCCGCTGGTGCAGTCCGGCGGTACAGCCGCGGAAAAGTCGCTCATCCTCGATGCGCAGTCTCAGCGGACCCTCGCCCATCACCGCTCCCGAACTGCGGATACCGAACCCGGTGCCGGGCGCATAACATGGTGACCGATGCCCGGTTGCTCCGGAACCCACCACCCGATCACCGGCTAGAGGTTACCCACATCGGCCCGGGTAACGTGGCCGTCCATGACCGGTCCCACGACCGCAGAGTTCCCGGTCGCCGACTCGCTCACTCTGGTGGCCGACGAATGGAACCGCAACCAGGACCTCCCAGGGCAGCCGACGGTCCTCATGCTGCACGGCGGAGGCCAGAATCGGCTCTCCTGGAAGAACACCGGGCAGTTACTGGCCGACAACGGGTTCCACGTCGTGGCACTCGACGCCCGTGGGCACGGCGACAGCGATCGCTCCCCGAACGGCGACTACACCGTCGACGCCCTCGCCCAGGACGTCCTGGCGGTGCTCGACCTGATCGGGCGCCCGGTCGTGCTGATCGGCGCCAGCATGGGCGGCCTGACCGGCATCAAGGTGGCGTACCGCGCGGGCCCGCAGCGGGTGACCAAACTCGTGCTGGTGGATGTGGTGCCCCGATTCGAAAGCGAGGGCAGCCACCGGATCCGCGACTTCATGACCAGGCACGTGCACGGTTTCGCGACCCTGGAGCAGGCTGCCGATGCCATCGCCGACTATCTCCCGCATCGCCGACGGCCGCAGAGCACCGAGGGCCTGAAGAAGAACCTGCGGTACCGGGGCGGTCGGTGGCACTGGCACTGGGATCCGGCATTCGTCACCTCCGCGGGAAGTGACCCGTTCGTCGACGTCGACATGCTCGAGAGCGAGGCCGTCGCCCTCCGGATTCCCATCCTGTTGATTCGCGGCAAGCTTTCCGACGTCGTGAGCAGCGAGGGTGTGGCCGACTTTCTGGCCAAGGTGCCGCACGCCCGGTTCGTGGAACTGTCCGACGCCGGGCACACCGCGGCCGGCGACGACAATGACGCCTTCAGCGAGGCGGTGGTGTCGTTTCTGCGGCAGAGCGACTGAACCGCCGAGGCTTACCGTTCGGGATCCGCCGGGGCGGTGGGGTCACCGGAGGCCAGCACGGTGCCGATGACGTCGGCGTCGACGCCCTGCGCCCAGGCCACCGCGGCGGCGAAGAGGACCGGGAGTGGCGCCGGGCCGCTGCCGACCGGACACATCAATCGGGTCCGGTTCTCCCCCTCCGCCAGCGTGAGCCAGTTCTGCCCGTCGACGGTCTCGATGAACACCGCATCACCGCCCACCGCGCAGTGCAGCGCCACCGAACCGGCATCCCGGGTCACCAGCACGTGGCGTGGCCCCGGAATCCGCAGCCGTAGGTCCATGCAGAGCGGGTCGTCGGCGTTGACGACGATCGCCCGGTGCGCCCGATGCAGGACGTCGGTATGTAAATCCACCACGTCGGCGTCGGTGCCGAGGATCGCGACGACGTCGTAGCGATCGCAGCCATGCCCGAGTTCGATGAGGTTGTCAGTGGGCACCTCGAAAACCGCCGCCTCGACGCCCGGGTCGGCGAGGATCATGTGGGTTCCGGGTTGCCCGGCGAGGTTGTCGGTACTGACGACGTCGTCCCCGATGCGCAGCACCTCCGTGGTGCAGACCCCGGTACGTCTGCCCGTCGCCTCCCAAATCTCTTGCAGCAGAAGGGCGGTGGCGCCAGTCTCACCGACTCCGACCACGGCCGCGGTGGGGATCCGCATCGGGCGGCCGGCGATCAGCAGGTCGAGGATCTCGCCGTTGACGTCCCAGTCCGGCCGGGCGAGCCAGTGCGGCATCAGCGCGGGCTGGGAGTTGACCTCGCACACGCATCCGCCCACCTCGCGCCAGGATCGGCTGATGTCCTCGATCAGCAGGTCCACCCCGGCGATATCGAGCTGCGCCACCCTGGCCACCCGTTCGGCGAGGGCGCGGTTGTCCGGGTGGATCACCGTCGACACATCCTCTGCGTACCCGCCGACTCGCCGGTAGGTCAGGTGCGCAAACCGCACCACCTGGCCCTTCTCGGGCACCGAGGTTTCATCCAGGCCCTGTTCGCGCAGGAACTCGACGCCCTCGTCGTCGAGTTTGACCGGCTTGACGACGACTGCGCGGCGTGGATCGGCGTTGGCGATGACGATCAGTTCGGCGATCGAGTGCACGCCGTCGCCGGTGACCTCGGGAGGGATCCGGCGGACCGCGTCCAGCAGCCGGCCGTGAACCACCAGCAGCCGGTGCGAGTCTCCGGGAACGTGTTTTTCGACCATCACCCGGCCAGGGCTCAGCGCGGCCGCGGCGGCGAACGCGCTGCGCAGCTTGTCGGTGCTGTCGATACCCGGGACGATCCCGGCGCTCATATCGAGAGCCGGCGGCTTGATCACCACCGGCCACCCCAGTTCGGCCGCCGCCGACTCGGCCCCCTCGTAATCGGCCACCACCCGCATGGCGGGGACCGGCACACCCACCGCCCCCAACAACGAACTCGTGGCGATCTTGTCCTTCGCCGTGCAGTGGGCGATCCAACCGGTGTGCCCGGTGAAGGTCCCGTGCAGCAGCTCGGCATCAGCGCCCCAGCCCAGGCGCAGAAACCCCAGCGTGATCGCGATCGGGATATCGCGCGCCACGGCGGCCTGGGCGAAGCGCAGTCCGTCGAGCACGAGCCCCGACGTGTGCAGAGCTTCCAGTCCGGTGTGGAAGTAATCGGTGACCTCGGCCAGGTCGGCAGCGTCGGGCTCCGGTTCCGACCACAACGGGATCAGTCGCACCGCCAGTTCGAGCGCACCGGAGAACACCGATTGCTGCCGCCACGGGATGGCCAGGAGTAGCCGGCTGGGATCGGCGTCGACGACGGCACCACGGAACGCGACGTCGTAGGCCCAGCGCTGCAGGATGACGGTGAGTGCCACCACCCACTGACCCAACCGCTGCGCCGGGGTGCACGGGCCGGCGGCGCCGTCGACCAGAAACGGTGCGGGCCAGTCCTGCTCATCGACACCGAAGAACAGGTAGTAGTTCTCCTCCGGGTAGAAGGCGCCCGCGCGGGCCTTCAGCCGCTGTTCAGTAGCCGCATCGAACGTGTCAACGCCGGTGACCGCCAACTCCACCAGAGCGGTGGGCTCGGCGAGTCCGAAGGCACATCCCGGCAGGAAGCGCCGGTTCCGCAGTTCCAGACGAACGCCGCTTGACATGTGATCCCGCCTCCCCCGATCGAGCGGGACTCCCGCCTGCATTGCCTACGCGCCCGGCTTGCCTACTTGCTCGGCTTGGTGGTTGCGCCGTGACGGAATTCGACCACATCGCCGTCCACCATCACATAGTCCTTGCCCTCGATGCGAACCTTCCCGGCGGCCTTGGCCGCCGCCATCGACCCGGCAGCCACCAGATCGTCGAAGGACACCACCTCGGCCTTGATGAACCCCTTCTCGAAGTCCGAGTGGATCACCCCGGCGGCCTTCGGTGCCGTATCTCCCTGGTGGATCACCCAGGCCCGGGCCTCCTTGGGCCCCGCGGTCAGATAGGTCTGCAGTTTCAGGGTGTGGAAGCCCGCCCGGGCCAGGGCATCGAGTCCCCGCTCGTCCTGGCCGATGGACTCCAGCAGTTCGGCCGCCGACTCGTCGTCGAGTTCCTGCAGTTCCGCCTCGATCTTCGCGTCGAGGAACACCGCGTCGGCCGGGGCGACCAGCGCCCGCAGTTCGGCGACCCGGGCCTTGTCTCCCAGGATCGTCTCGTCGCAGTTGAAGACGTACAGGAAGGGCTTGACCGTCAGCAGGTTCAGTTCCCGTAACAGCGCGGTGTCGACCTGCGCGGCGAACAACGTCGTGCCGGAATCGAGCACCGCCTGGGCTGCCACCGCCGCGTCGTAGATGCCCTTGCGGTCCTTGTTGGTGCGGGCTTCCTTCTCGAGACGTGGCAGCGCCTTCTCCAGGGTTTGCATGTCGGCCAGGATGAGTTCGGTCTCGATCACCTCGATGTCCGACCGTGGATCGACCTTGCCGTCCACATGGACGACGTCGTCGTCGGCGAACACCCGGACCACCTGGCAGATGGCGTCACATTCCCGGATGTTGGCCAGGAACTTGTTGCCCAATCCGGCGCCCTCGGAGGCGCCCTTCACGATGCCGGCGATGTCGACGAAGGTGACCGGCGCCGGCAGGATCCGCTCCGAGGAGAAGATCTCGGCGAGCTTGGTCAGCCGCGGGTCGGGCAGCGGAACGACGCCCTCGTTGGGCTCGATGGTCGCGAACGGATAGTTGGCAGCCAACACGTTGTTGCGGGTCAGCGCGTTGAACAGGGTGGATTTCCCGACATTGGGCAGACCGACGATTCCGAGGCTGAGGCTCACGGGTTGCCAAGTCTAGGAGAACCACCCAAAGCGACTCCCCGCCCGCAGCCACGCCGGGCGCGCTGGCACGGTCCGCCGCAGGTGAGCCGGTACGGTCTAAGGATGCCAGCAGAGCGGACGACGGCGGTTTCCCACGCCCGCCGTTCGGCATACCCGGGAGTCGCCGGCGTGCCCGCCTGGGCTGCCGTTGTGATCGCGGTCGCGGGCACCCTGCTCGGTATCGCGATCGAATCGGGCAGTGGACATCGCGAACTGGGTGCCACCTTCGCCGTCTGCTACGTCCTGGGCTGCGTCGGCGCCGTTCTGGCGGTGCGCCAGTCGGGAATCTTCACCGCGGTGATCCAACCGCCACTGCTGCTGTTCGTCGCGGTGCCGTTGGCCTACTTCCTGTTTCGCGGCGAGGAACTCAGCGGGCTGAAGGGCTTGCTGATCTCCTGCGGTTACCCGCTGATCGAGCGGTTCCCGCTGATGCTGTTCACCGCGTTGGCGGTGCTGCTGGTCGGCGTGGGACGCCGGTACCTCCCGTCGCCGCGGAGTGGATCGTTCGCTTCTGATCCGGTGGAAGAGGATGATCCGGCCGAGTCCGGCTACGGCGCCAGGGCGGCCGGGCTTTTCGGCGGCTTGGCAGCCCGGCTGTTCAACCGGGTGGACCCCTCCGATGAGGAGCGACCCCGGCACGGGATCGATCGGACCGGGACCGCACGGCGCTCGTCACGTACGGCACGCACCGGCCGCGACTCCCGGGAGCGCCCAACCCGCTCGCACCGTGGTGAACGGATTCCGTCCGATCAGCCGCGGCGGCAGTCCACCCGTCGCCCCGTCAGACCGTCCGCCGAAGGCGCGGGTGAGCCGGCCCGCCCGCGTCCGGCAAGGGGCTCAGGGCGGGGCCCGGGGATGGGTGACGCACCCCGGGGCTCTCGGCGTGATCGCGGTGAGGGACGTGACGGCTGGAACGGCTATGCACCCCGCCACGCACGGGGGGCGGACGAGCCGCCGCTCAGCGGTTACGCCCCCCGCAGGGGGTACGAGCCGCGCCGAGGGTACGAACCCCTGGCTGATTACGGACCGCGGACTGGTTACCAGCCCCGTGATGACGAACCGCGTGATTACGAACCCCGCAGTGGTTACGAACCCCGCAGCCGGGAGCCGCGCCGGGGCTACGAATCGCGTCGGAGCGAGGATCCGCCGCGGCGGTACGAGTCGGACCCCGGTCCGGCGCGCCGGCGATCCGAGCCGACCACCCGCCGCGGCGAGCGGGACCACCACCCGGTGTCCCGGGTCCGCTACCGGGGCAGCGAGCCGGATGGTCCGGAGTACCCGGACCATCCGCCACGGCGAAGCCGCTAGCCGCCCGCGGAGCGGGCCGGACGAATCTCCCGGGGCAGCGCGAACACCAGGGTCTCATTCGCTGTCGTCACGGTCTGCACCGTGCCGTAGCCCAACTCACCGAGACGGTCGATCACCCCGCGGACCAGAATCTCCGGCACCGAGGCGCCGGAGGTGACCCCGACCGTCGTCACACCGTCCAGCCAGGCCGGGTCGATGTCTTCGGCGTAGTCGATCAGGTAAGCGGAGTTGGCCCCGGCATCGAGAGCCACCTCGACCAACCGGACCGAGTTCGACGAGTTGCGGGAGCCGACCACGATCACCAGTTCGCACTCCGGCGCCATGGCCTTCACCGCGCCCTGCCGGTTCTGCGTCGCGTAGCAGATGTCATCGCTGGGCGGATCCTGCAGGGTCGGGAACCGCTCACGCAGTCGCGCCACGATCTCCATGGTCTCGTCGACGCTCAGCGTGGTTTGCGACAGCCACACCACCTTGTTCTCGTCGCGGACGGTGACCCGATCCACCGATTCAACGCCGTCGACCAACTGAACGTGGTCGGGTGCCTCGCCGGCAGTGCCGATGACCTCCTCGTGGCCCTCGTGGCCGATGAGCAGGATGTCGTAGTCCTCCCGCGCGAACCGCTTGGCCTCGTTGTGCACCTTGGTGACCAGCGGGCAGGTGGCGTCGATCACCTTGAGGTTCCGGGCTGCCGCCGTCTGGTGCACAGTGGGCGCGACGCCGTGGGCGGAGAACACCACGAGAGCACCTTCCGGCACCTCGTCGGTCTCGGCGACGAACACCGCCCCGCGACGGGCAAGGGTGTCCACCACATGCTTGTTGTGCACGATCTCGTGGCGCACGTACACTGGCGCACCGTGCTTCTCCAGGGCACGCTCGACGGTCTCCACCGCCCGGTCCACCCCGGCGCAGTACCCGCGCGGCTCGGCCAGCAGCACCCGCTTGCCGGTTTGGCGCGCGGCGGAGGCGGCCCAATCTCCTCGGGCACCCGGAATCCCCATGTCGACGGTCGGTGGCATGGTTTCAGGGTACGTTCCGCCGCCGGGGTCCGGCCAGCTTAGGCTGTCCGCATGGCCACAGCACCGTACGGGGTCCGACTGCTCGTCGGCGCCGCCGTGACCGCCATCGAGGAGACCCGCAAGCTGCCGCAGACGGTCCTGATGTACCCGATCACGATGGCGAGCACCGTCGCCCAGATCGTCATGAAGGTGCAGCAGGACCTGGCTGATCTGGCAATCAAGGGGGATGCCGCGCTGGAGAGTCTGTTCCCGCCCAAGGTTGAGCAGCCGGACTGGGCGACCTTCGACGAGGATCTCGGCGACCAGCCCGCACCGCGTGCGCAGGCCGGCACCGAACGCCGCACCGAGGGACGGTTCGCCCTCTACTCGGTTGCGGACCCGGAGACCGCGGCAGGCGGAAAGTCCGGTTTGGGCGGTTCCGCTCCCGAGGGCCGCAGGGCTGCCACCGAACCACCATCCGGCGCGGTCGCTCCCGGTCCGTCCCAGCCTGTGGTGGCCCCGCCCATCGCCGAAGAGCTGGAGTACGACGGGCTGACCTTGGCCCAACTCCGGGCCCGGTTGTCGGGGTTGAGCGTCGAGGATCTGCGCGCACTGCTCGCCTATGAGGAGGCCGGCCGGGCCCGGGCTCCGTTCCAGACGCTGCTGGCCAACAGGATCACCCGCGCGACCGCAAAGTGACCGGCACGTCGGTCAGCCCCTCGGGTTCCTCCGCGGAGAATCCGCTCCCGGTCCGGTCCGTCGCCACCCGGGTGCAGGGCTGGATCGACAGGCTGGGCACGGTCTGGGTGGAGGGCCAACTCACCGAGATCAAAGTGCGCGGCGCGACCGCCTACATGGTGCTGCGCGATCCGGCCGCGGACATGTCGCTGCGGGTGATCTGCGGTAGCCAGCTGGTCCGCACCGCCCCCGTGCCGTTGGTCGAGGGCGTGCAGGTGGTGGTCTGCGCCCGGCCGCAGTTCGACCCTCGTCGCGGATCGTTCTCCCTGCGGATTCGCGAGATCCGCGCCGTCGGCCTGGGCCAGCTGCTGGCCAGGATCGCCCAGTTGCGCGAACTGCTGGCCGCCGAAGGCCTGTTCGATCCGCGGCTCAAGCGTCCGCTGCCCTTCCTGCCGCAGTTGGTCGGCTTGATCACCGGGCGGGGCGGCGCCGCCGAACACGACGTGACGACGGTGGCCGCGGCCCGCTGGCCCGCCGTCCGGTTCGCCATCCGCAACACCGCGGTTCAGGGAACCAACGCGGTGGTGCAGATCGTCGAAGCCCTGCGCGAACTCGACAGTCATCCCGAGGTGGACGTCATCATCATCGCCCGCGGCGGCGGCAGCGTCGAGGACCTGCTCCCCTTTTCCGACGAGACGCTGTGCCGGGAGATCGCGGCCTGCCGCACACCGGTGGTCAGTGCGATCGGCCACGAACCGGACAATCCGCTGTGCGACTTCGTCGCCGACCTGCGGGCCGCCACCCCGACCGACGCGGCCAAGAAGGTGGTGCCCGACACCGCCGCCGAACTGGCGCTGGTCACCGATCTGCGGCAACGCTGCACTCGCGCGCTGCGCGGCTGGGTGGCCCGCGAGCAGCATGCCCTCACCGCGCTGCGCAGCCGGCCGGTCCTCGCCGAACCGCTGCGGATGGTCGACGAGCGTGCGGCCGAGACGGCCCGCGCGCACGCGGCAGCCCGCCGCGAGATCACCCGTTTGGTCGCCGGGGAGTCCGACCGGGTGACACATCTGTCCGCCCGGCTGGCCACCCTGGGCCCGGCGGCCACGCTGGCCCGCGGGTACGCCGTCGTGCAACGGATGGACGGGGTACAACGGATGGACGGCGAACCCGGAGGCACAGCCGTGCTGCGGTCGGCCGCGGACGCACCGGCCGGCACCAGGCTGCGGATCCGGCTTGCCGACGGTGCGGTGGGCGCCGTGAGCACCGGCGCGGGAGATGGAGACGGATGAGGGAGCCCGGACAGGTGAGTGCACCGAATGACCAGACGAGTGACGACACCCCGGTCGAGGACCTCGGCTATGAGGCGTGCCGCGATCAACTCGCCGCGGTGGTGCGACGTCTCGAGCAGGGCGGTCTGGACCTCGACGAGTCACTGACCCTGTGGGAACGCGGCGAGGCACTGGCCAAACGCTGCGAGGAGCACCTCGCCGGGGCGCGAGCCCGCATCGAGCACACGATCGGCCGCGACGGGGACGACGACGACTGAGTGGGTCCGGATCCCCGCCGCTGTGGTGGCGATGGGGCAGCGCGGACCCCGGTGGGAAAGCTGGGTCCGAACCCTGCCCGCCACCGCCACCGCACTGATCGACCGGTGGAACCTGTCCCCCGACGGCCGGGCCAACCACGGCCATTGCTCGCTGGTGCTGCCGGTGCGGAGCGCCGACGGTCGGGCGGCGGTGCTGAAACTCGTTTTCCCGGATGAGGAGTCCGAGTACGAGCACCTCGCGCTGCGCCGTTGGGATGGCAACGGGGCCGTGCGGTTGTTGTCCGCGGACCCGAACCATCGCGCACTGTTGCTCGAACGGCTCAGCGACCGCGACCTGACCGGCGTGCCTCACCTGCGGGCCTGCGAGGTGGTGGGCGGCCTCTACGGCCGGCTCCATGTCGCGCCGCTGCCGAAGGTGCGGTCGCTGTCGGCCCTTGTCGAGCGGTGCACCGCCGGACTGCGCCGGTTGCCCCGCAGCGCCCCGATTCCGCACCGGCTGATCGAGCAGGCCATTGCGCTGGGAGTCGAATTGACCGCCGACGGTCCGGGGCGGGATCGGCTGCTGCACACCGACCTGCACTACGCGAATGTCCTGGCAGCCAGCCGGGAACCGTGGCTGGCGATCGACCCGAAGCCCGCCAACGGCGACCCGAGCTACGAACTCGCCCCGATGCTGTGGAACCGCTTCGCCGAGATCGCCGGCGCCGTTCGCTCCGGAGTCCGAACGCGGTTCTGGACGCTGGTGGACGCGGCGGGTTTCGATGAGGACCGCGCCCGGGCCTGGGTGATTGTGCGGATGGTGCACAACGCGATGTGGGAACTCGATGAGCCACAGATCAACCGGGACTGGCTGACGGTGTGCATCGCGGTGGCGAAGGCCGTTCAGGACTGATCGCACTGATCATTCCCGGGCAGCAGACGTTCGGGATGGTGAAAATCATTGGTGCCGGGGCGTAAGGGAAGTTGCGGAGGCGGAATCCATTCCGTTCGGCCATCGGCCAGTTTTCGGGTTTTCCATCCTCCCACGGTGAGGAGGCGGTGGTCGGCCTTGCAGGCAAAGGTGAGTCTGTCGACGTCAGTGGCACCACCTGCGGCCCATTCGTCGACGTGGTGGACCTCGGTGAGGTAGCCGGGCATATCGCAGCCTGGTCGGGTACAGCCACGGTCGAGGCCGTGCAGGACGATCCGTTGATCGGCGGTGGCGATCCGTTTCGTGCGCCCGAGGTAGATGGGGCGGGCGGAATGCTCGTCGTAGATGCACAGGTAGTGCCAGGAGTGAGAAGCCATCCGGATCACATCGCGCATGGGCACCTGGGTGCCGCCCGCGGTCATGGCGTAGCCGGCGGCGGCGCACAGGTCCGCCACCGTGGCCGTGGCGATAATCGTCACGGGCAGGCCGTTGTGCTGTCCGAGTTTGGGGTTACCAAGCTGGCTTCGGAGCAGAGCAACCAGCGCGTCGTGCTGGCGTTGGGCATGCAGGCGTCGATCGCGGTCTTGAGCCTCCGGACTCGGTTCCCCCTCGGTGAGCGGGCTCTGATCGGCGGGGTTGCACATCCCGGGGGCGGCGAACTTGGCCAGCAGCGCCTCGATGATGGCGCGCAATTCCGGCGTCGCCACGAGGCGACCGATACTCATTCCGTCCGGACGCTGCCGGCCGCACCAGGTGAAACCGCGCCTGAGCGCCCGGTAATCCTCGGAGAACGTGCCGTCGGGATTGAGCTCGACGGCCAGCCGGTCGGCGAGGATCTCCAGTTGGTCCGGGCGCAGTTCGGCGGCCTTCTCCGCCAGGAACACCTCGGCCTTCGCCACCGCGTCGGGGTGAACGTCGTCGGGGAGATCGCGGAAGAACTTTTGGATCGCCCGCAGGTGGGCGCCGTCGAGTAATCCGGCATGCCACGCCTTGGCCGTCGCCGGCAGTTCGGGGGCGAGTTCCTGGCCGGTCAGCGAGGTCCGGGGTCGCAGTTGTCCGGCATCGCGCAGCCGGCGACGGGCATCCGCCGGACTGATCCGCAGGACGTCGGCGATCACCTTGTGCGCCGAGGTGCCGATGGCGGGGTCACCCGCCCGAGCCACCGAATCGGCGATGTCGGTCGAGCAGGCCGCCGCCCGGCGCCGGACGGTTTCCAGCCGCTCCATGAGCTCGAGTCGCTGACGAATGGGCAGACCGTCCCAATCCAGCGCGCCGACCGCCTGCACCCCGGCCTCCAGCGCGGTGAACGCTTCGGCCACGGCAATCGAACTCATGTTCGAAACACTACGTCGCCGGTCCGACATTCCCCCACGGCCGAACCCAACCTGGGGACAAGTCCGAGACTGGGGATACGGTTCGTGGGAACAGCCGATCAGAGAGGACCCACATGACCGACGCCGTACTGGTTACCGGCGCGTTCGGCCTCGTCGGCACCGCCACCGTCAAGCACCTCGCCGAACAGGGCCGCCACGTCATCGCCACCGACCTGGACACCCCCGCCAACCGGAAGTCCGCCAGCGCCCTACCCGCCGGCGTCCACGTGCACTGGGCAGATCTCACCGATCCGGAACAGGTCGGCACGCTGCTCACCGCGACGACCCCGGCATCGGTCATCCACCTGGCGGCGGTGATCCCGCCCCTGTGCTACGCCAAACCGGCCCTGGCCCGGGCGGTGAACGTCGATGCGACCGCGAACCTGGTGAATACCGCTGCCGCGCAAGCTGATCCACCCCGGTTCATTCAGGCGTCGAGCATCGCCGTGTACGGCCCGCGCAATCCGCACCACCTCCGCGACGTGCTGACCGCGGACACCCCGGTACGGCCCTACGACGTCTACGGCGGGCACAAGGTGGAAGCCGAAGCAGTCGTGCGGAACTCGGGACTGGACTGGGCAATCCTGCGCCTGGGCGGAGTGCTGACCGTGGATCTGAGTCTTGGTATCGACCCGGACATGCTCTATTTCGAGGGCCTGCTGCCCACCGACGGCCGCCTGCAGACCGTCGACGTCCGCGATGTCGCCCATGCGTTCGCCGCGGCCACCACCGCGGAGGTCGTAGGCCGGACCCTGCTGATCGGCGGTGACGACTCGCACCGGCTGCTGCAGGGTGAGATCGCCTCGTCGACCGCCGCAGCCCTCGGCCTGGTCGGCGGCATGCCGACCGGCCGGCCGGGGAATCCCGATGACGACGACGCCTGGTTCGCCACCGATTGGATGGATTCGGCGACCGCGCAGGACCTGCTCGGGCACCAGCACCACTCGTGGCCGGACATGCTGGCCGAGACCGCCGACCGGGCCGGCTGGATGCGCTACCCGCTGCGGGTGATCGCCCCACTGTCGCGGATGTTTCTGGAGCGTCGGTCTCCATACCGCGGTCAGCCCGGCCGCTATGCAGATCCGTGGGAGGCGGTGCGCCGCAAATGGGGTGCACCCGAGGCAGACAGGAGCGGTGCATGAGTGACCGGGTAGCGCGGGTGGCCGTCGTCGTCGGCGGGGCATCGGGAATCGGCTGGGCCACCGCGCGGGCACTGGCCGCCGACGGCTGCCGGGTCACGATCGCCGACCGAAACGCCGAACTGGCCGCCCAACGGGCGGACGAGCTCGGCGAACCGCACACCGCAGCATCGGTCGAGGTCACCGACGAGGCCAGTGTGGCGGCGTTGTTCGACGGTGTCGCGGCTCGGGAGGGCGGACTGCAGGTGGTGGTCAACTGTGCCGGCTTCAGCGGTTTCGGCCTGATCACCGATCTCGATGCCGACCAGTTCCGTTCGGTCGTCGACGTCTGCCTCACCGGCGCCTTCCTGGTGATCAAGCACGCCGGCCGCCATCTGCGCGACGGCGGGTCGGTGGTGTCGCTGACCTCGCTCAACGCCCGGCAACCGGCGATCGGGATGAGCGCCTACTGCGCGGCGAAGGCGGGCCTGTCGATGCTCACCGAGGTGGCGGCCCTGGAACTGGGCCCGCACGGCATCCGGGTGAACGCCGTCGCACCCGGTTTCGTGCACACTCCGCTCACCCAGGGCGCGGCGGCGATCCCCGGTGTGGTCGAGGAGTACCTGGAGAACACCGCACTGGGACGCGCCGGCACTCCGGAGGACGTCGCCGCCGCCGTGGTCTTCCTGTGCTCGCCGCAGTCCTCCTGGCTGACCGGCGACGTGCTCGACCTGAACGGTGGAGCGCACCTCAAGCGCTATCCGAACATTCACGAGCACCTCAGCAAGCTGATGGGCCCAAGCTGATGAGTCCGGACCGGCCGAAGCACTAGGTTCAGTCCGGTGAAGACCGAGTTCACGCTGTCCCAGAAGCGCGCGCTGGCCATCGTCACCGGTCTCGCGCTGCTTTTCGGCGCCTACTTCCTGCGCCGCTACTTCATGCTGATCGTCATCGCGGCGATCGTCGCCTACCTTTTCGTACCGCTCTACAACCGGCTGCGGGCGAAATTCAATGGCGGTGTGGCCACCTCGCTGACCGTGCTGGCGGCACTGGCCGTGGTCGTCATTCCGATCACCGCCATCGTCTCCCTTGCGACTGTCCAGATTTCGCACATGCTCATGGGAGTGGCCGAGTGGGCCAAGACCGCCGACCTCAACGCTCTGGGAGACAAGGCGATCGCGGCGGTCAACCATCTGCTGGGCAGACTGCCGTTCCAGACCCCGACGATCACCGACGAGTCGCTGCGCGCCAACCTCGGCAAGATCGCCCAGACCGTCGGGGAATGGCTCCTGCGTTCGGTGAGCGGGGCCGCCGGGGGCGCGATCGGCTTCATCACCTCGGCGATCATCTTCCTCTACGTACTGATCTCCCTGCTGGTCAACAAGACCGAGGTGGTCGTCCTGCTGCGCCGCCTCAATCCGCTGGGCGAGGAGGTGACCGACCTCTATCTCTCCAAGATGGGCGCCATGGTGAAGGGAACGGTCAAGGGCCAGTTCATCATCGCGGCGATCCAGGGCACCCTGGGCGCGGCATCCATCTACATCGCCGGCTTCCACGACGGTTTCTTCATCTTCGCGATCCTGCTGACCGCCCTGTCGGTGATCCCGTTGGGCAGCGGAATCGTCACGATCCCGTTCGGTATCGGGATGATGCTGTTCGGCCACGTCGCCGGTGGGCTCTTCGTGGTGCTGTTCCACATCATCGGGATCACCAATATCGACAATTTCCTGCGGCCGATCCTGGTGCCGCGCGAGGCAAGACTGGATCCGGCGCTGATGCTGCTGTCGGTGTTCTCCGGCATCGCGATGTTCGGCTTCTTCGGGATCATCCTGGGACCGGTGCTGATGATTCTCATCGTCACCACCATCTCGGTGTACCTGTTCGTCTACCGCGGCGTGGAGATGACGGACCACAGCGAACCGGAGCAATCCCGGCGTCGCTTCCGACGGAGGAAGGCCAAGCGCGCAGCCGTCCCCGACACGGTCCCAGAAGCGGGAGCCCAACCGGAGCCGCCGGCCGGGTTGGCTAAACCTGGCTAAACCAGCCTCTCCTTGAGGAATTCGACCACCCGCTTGCGGGCCTCGTAGGCGGCCTGCCCCTCGACCTCGCGGACCTCGACCGTCAGCACCGAGTGCGCCGTCCGGCCGAAACCTCCCGGATTACCGCGGCCCGAGTCGATCTCGATGACCTCGAAGTTGTCGCCCAGCCGCTTCTTGAGCGTCGCGAACCGCTCCGCGGGCGCCATCGGGTCACCGGAGAACCGCAGCCCCAGCGCGCACAGGCCCTCCTCGGCGGCGCGCTTCTCGATCACCGCCATCTCCCGCTCCGAGACGCCCGGATCCCGCTTCATCGCCGGTGTCAGGGCCAACGGCACCGACGGCTGGCTGAGCACCGGTGCCAGCACGCTGTCGTCGACCGCGGCCGCCAGGGCGAATCCGCCGGAGAAGCACTGGCCGATCACGCCCACACCCTTGCCGGGGGTCGCGGCGTTCAGATCACGGGCCAGCGCGCGGAGGTAGTCGGCCACCGGGCGTTCGGCGTTGGTCGCCAGGGCCGCGAACTCCTTGGCCACACACCCGCGCAACAACGTGGGCACCAGCCTCGGGCTGCGCGCCGGCACCTCGGGAGTCCCGTACAGCGACGGAATCGCGACGGTGAATCCGTTGTCCACCAGATGGTTTCCCAGCGCCAGCACGCCGGGGTGCACCCCCGGCATCTCCGGGATGAGCACCACCCCGGGACCGGAGCCCTTGTAGTAGACGTCGTGGGTGTATCCGGCGGCGGTGAACGGCGTGGCGGTCCAGCCGGTGAGGTCGGCCTCGGGGGCGGTCGTCGACATGCCGCAATCTTGCCGCAACCGCCGGGCCCACACCCCTGCCGGCGGAGAGTTACCGCTCCGGGACCAAAGGCGGCTGGCTCTGCGTCGCCGCCGCCAGAATCCGGAAGTCGTCGGGCGTGCCCGCGCCGGTGACGGCCAGCTGGGCTGCTCCGGACGGGCTGCTCAAGCGGGTCGTCCAGACCGGCTCGCTGTCCTCCCCACCCTGGTAGACGACCCACTTGACACCGTCGATCTCCTCGACCCCGGTCGGGTACAGATCGCGCTGGATGGAACGCACGAGCGCGGTCTCATCGGCGTTGCTCTGCGTCAGGCTGACGTACATCTTCGAGGGGGCCAGATAGCCGACCCGGGTCGTCACGGCCCGTTCCCGCTGACCGGTCCCCGGATCGGTGCGGCCGTTCTCGATGCTGCCGCGCCCGCCGGAGTTGGCGTGCCAGCCCTCCGGCAGCTTCGGCAACCGGACCGGGAAGTCCAGGGTGTCGGCGTCGGATTGCAGGGCGGCGACGGTGTCGTACGTCGGAAGGGCGCCTTCGGCCGGACCCTTCGGCTGGAACGAACACATCCCCAGCAGACCGGCCAGAATCACGCAGGCCACCACCAGGGGAACCAGCGACCAGAACATGTCGCGGCCGTCCTGAAGCAGCCTGGGCTTGGGCGGCTTGGGCCCGGGGATGCCGTCTGTCACGGCTGCCAGTATCCCAGGTCCGGACGCCGTGGGGGCCTCTGGGACAATCTCAGCCATGCCTGAGACCGATCGCCCGACTCCTCCTCGGGACTCCGTCCCGCATCGTCGTCAGGCGGAGGCCCGTCGCCGCGAAGCCCCCGATCGCAACCTGGCCCTGGAACTGGTCCGGGTCACCGAGGCCGGCGCCATGGCGGCCGGTCGCTGGGTGGGACGCGGCGACAAGGAAGGCGGCGACGGCGCGGCCGTCGACGCCATGCGGCAACTGGTCAATTCGGTCTCGATGCGCGGTGTGGTGGTCATCGGCGAGGGCGAGAAGGACAACGCCCCGATGCTCTACAACGGCGAGGAGGTCGGCAACGGCGATGGGCCGGACTGCGACTTCGCCGTCGACCCGATCGACGGCACCACGCTGATGGCCAAGGGCATGCCGAACGCCATCTCGGTGCTGGCGGTGGCCGAACGCGGCGCGATGTTCGACCCGTCGGCGGTGTTCTACATGAACAAGATCGCGGCCGGACCCGATGTCGCGGACTTCATCGACATCACCTCGCCCATCGCCGCCAACATCCAGCGGATCGCCAAGGTGCGCAAGGCTTCGGTGTCGGACATCACCGTCTGCATTCTGGACCGGCCACGGCACGAGAGGCTGATGGCCGAGGTTCGGGCGGCAGGCGCGCGAATCCGGCTCATCTCCGACGGTGACGTCGCCGGCGCGATCTCGGCCTGCCGGCCCGACTCCGGAACCGACCTGCTGGTCGGCATCGGCGGCACCCCGGAGGGCATCATCACCGCCGCAGCGATCCGCTGCATGGGCGGCGAGATCCAGGCCACCCTGGCCCCCAAGGACGACGAGGAACGCCAGAAGGCCATCGACCGCGGTCATGACCTGAGCCGTGTGCTCACCACCACCGACCTGGTGGGCGGGGAGAACGTCTTCTTCTGTGCGACCGGCGTGACCGATGGCGACCTGCTCAAGGGTGTGCGCTACTTCGGCGGCGGCTGCACCACCCAGTCGATCGTGATGCGGGCCAAGTCCGGCACGGTGCGGATGATCGACGCCTATCACCGGCTCTCCAAACTCAACGAGTACTCCGCGGTGGACTTCACCGGGGACAGCTCGGCGGCCTATCCCCTCCCCTAGAACACCCCGAGATCACCTGAAAGGCATACATGAACGCGAACGCTCCGGCTGACGGCGAATACCGGATCGAGCACGACACCATGGGCGAGGTCCGGGTGCCGGCCAAGGCCCTGTGGCGCGCACAGACCCAGCGCGCGGTGGAGAACTTCCCGATCTCCGGCCGCGGTCTGGATCGCAACCAGATCCGGGCCATGGCGCTGCTCAAGGCCGCGTGCGCTCAGGTGAACAAGGATCTCGGCAAGCTTCCCGCCGAGAAGGCCGACGCCATCATCGCCGCGGCCAACGAGATCGCCGACGGCCAGCACGACAACCAATTCCCCATCGACGTCTTCCAGACCGGCTCGGGCACCAGCTCCAATATGAACGCCAACGAGGTGATCGCCTCGATCTGCGCCCGCAACGGTGTGACGGTGCATCCCAACGACGACGTCAACATGTCCCAGTCGTCCAATGACACCTTCCCGACCTCGACCCACATCGCGGCCACCGAAGCCGCTGTGCGCCAGCTCATTCCGGCGCTCGAGGTGCTGCACGAGTCGCTGGCGAACAAGGCCCGGCAGTGGCGCACCGTCGTCAAGTCCGGCCGCACCCACCTGATGGACGCCGTTCCGGTCACCCTCGGCCAGGAGTTCGGCGGCTACGCCCGCCAGGTCGAGGCCGGCATCGAACGGGTGAAGGCGTGCCTGCCCCGCCTCGGCGAACTGGCCATCGGCGGCACCGCCGTGGGCACCGGGCTCAACGCGCCGGACGGCTTCGGCGCCAAGGTGGTCGAGGTGCTGGTGGCCCAGACCGGCCTGGCCGAGCTGACCACCGCGAAGAACTCCTTCGAGGCCCAGGCCGCCCGCGACGGCCTGGTCGAGGCCTCCGGCGCGCTGAAGACCATCGCCGCGTCGCTGACCAAGATCGCCAACGACATCCGCTGGATGGGATCGGGTCCGCTGACCGGCCTGGCCGAACTGCACCTACCCGACCTGCAGCCGGGCTCCTCGATCATGCCGGGCAAGGTCAACCCGGTGATCCCCGAGGCGGTCACCCAGGTGGCCGCGCAGGTGATCGGCAACGACGCAGCCATCACCGTCGGCGGGCTGTCCGGGGCCTTCGAGCTCAACGTGTACATCCCGATGATGGCGCGCAACCTGCTGGAGTCGTTCACGTTGCTGGCCAACGTGTCCCGGCTGTTCGCCGAGCGCTGCATCGACGGCCTGGTCGCCGATGAGGACCGGCTGCGCCGGCTGGCGGAGTCCTCGCCGTCGATCGTGACGCCGCTGAACTCCGCGATCGGCTACGAGGAGGCCGCCGCGGTGGCCAAGCAGGCCCTCAAAGAGCACAAGACGATTCGGCAGACGGTGATCGACCGCGGGCTGATCGGGGACAAGCTGTCCGAGGAGGAACTCGACCGCCGCCTCGACGTCCTGGCGATGGCGAAGGTCCGCGACGAGGGGTAGCCGGCGGGTGGCCTAGCGCGCCGGCGCCAACCGCCGGATGCCGGGGCCCGCGGTCAGACTGTGCATCACCAGGCTCAGGGTCACGACCACCACCACGACGGTGGCGATCACCCCGCCGCCCTGGATCTCGCCACGGTTGACCACCAGCAGTCCGAGCACAACGGTGCCGATTCCGCGGGGACCGAACCAGCCGATGAAGAGCTGTTGCCGAATCGGCACACCCGTGCGCACCAGGGCGACGAACACCGCCCCGATGCGGACGCCGAACAGTGCCACGACCGCGAAGGCCACCACCCGCCAATCCGCGCGGAGCCAGCCGTCGATCACGGCGAACGCCCCGAACATCGCGAACACCAGCAGTTCCAACAACTGCCCGGTGGCGTCGGACACCTGAGTGGGCAGCGGGTCATCGCTGCCGCGCCGGGACACCAGCGAGAACGCCAGCCCACCGGTGAACGCGGCCACGAAACCGCTGGCCTCTATTCGCTCGCCGAGTTGGAAGCAGATGAACGCCAACGCCAGCGTCGCCAGTTGCGCCCAGGTGTCGGTCATCCAGCCCTGCCGGCGGGACCGCGTGATGACCCAGCCGCCGGCCAGACCCACCGCCGCTCCCGCCAGCAGCGAAAAGATCTCAGTGCTGAAGATGAACCACGCCCACCGGCCGGCAGCGGGATCGGAGCGCTGCGAGGCCAGGCCGAGCGCGATCAGCAGGATCGCCAGGGCGAACCCGTCATAGAAGCCCGTCTCCACCGAGAGCGCGTGCCGGACCCGTTCGGGAATCCGACGGTCGTCGAGCAGAGCCTCGATCAGCGCCACCTCGGTGGGTGCGACGATCGCCGCCAGACACACCGCCTCCCACCACGGCAACACCGGCAGCAACGCGGCCGCGGTCAGCGCACCCAGCGCCACCGACACCGGGATGCCCACCACCAGCAGGCGTAACGCCACCGGCCCGTGCCACCGGATGCGGTTGAGGCGAAGCTTGGCCGCCTGGTTGAACAGGATCACCGTGAGCGCCAGCTGCGCCAGCACGGTGTAGCCCTCGGTGGCCGGGCCGGCGTCCAGCAGATGCAGACCGAACGGCCCCAACGCCATGCCCAGCAGCATGAAGATCAGCGCCGGTGCGATGTAGCGACGGTTGACCTGTTCGGAGACCACGGCGTACCCCAGCACCAGGACGGCCAGGACGAGCGGGGTGATCGAGTGGTGCACGCGGGGCTGCTACATGCCGCCGTTCGGGCCGCCGCTGTTGGCACCCGGGATGTCGGTGATCGGGAAGTTGGGCATCGGCGCGGGCGACGGCGTGGCGGGCAGTGACGGAATGTCCGCCGACGGAACCTCCTGCAGCAGGTTGGCCGGCGGGCCGTTCTCCCGGCCGCCGTACACGCTGCCGGGAGCACGCTGACCGAGAAGCTCGCTGACGGTGACCAGGTGGTACCCGTTCGCCTTGAGCACCGGAAGGAACTGGTAGACCAGGTCCACAGTGGACGAATAGGTGTCGTGGAACAGCACCACCGACCCCGGCCTGATGTGGGTCATCAGCATCCACCGGGTGGCGGCGGTGTCGGCGTCGTTGATCCAGTCGAACGGGATCACGTCCCAGAGGATTCCGGCGAGGCCGTCCTTGGCGGCGACGGCGTCCACGGCGGGATTGGTCAGACCGCCGGGTGGGCGCCACAGACTGGGAGTCACACCGGTCGCGTCCCGGATGGCCTGCTGCGCCTTCGACAACTGATCGGGCACGAACTCGGCCGGGATCGTCGTCATGTTCGGGTGTTCCCAGGTGTGGTTGCCGATCTCCATACCCGCGTCGGCCACCCGCTTGGCTCCAGCGGGATCGGCCGCCACCTTGTTGCCGATCATGAAGAAGGTCGCCCGCGCGCCGGCGTCGTCGAGTACCCGGACCAGACGATCGGTGAACGGCCCGGGGCCGTCGTCGAAGGTGAAGGCGACGCATTTGTCGACTGTGCAATCCACCGCCCGATCCGCGGTGGTGGCGCTGGGCTTACCGCATCCAGCCAGCAGAAGCGCCGCGGCTGAGATGACGGCGGCAAAGCTGAGCGGGCGCGGCACCGGGCAAGTTTACGGCAGCGCGCCGGGCGTGATCTCTTCCAGCATCTCGGTGACCAGCGCCGCGATCGGCGACCGTTCACTGCGCATCAGCGTGATGTGGGCGAACAGCGGATGACCCTTGAGCTTCTCAATGACCGCGGCGACCCCATCGTGGCGGCCGACCCGCAGGTTGTCGCGCTGGGCGACGTCATGGGTGAGCACCACCCGCGATCCCGCCCCCAGCCGCGACAGCACGGTGAGCAGGACGTTGCGTTCCAGCGACTGGGCTTCGTCGACGATCACGAAGGAGTCGTGCAGCGACCGTCCACGGATGTGGGTCAGCGGCAATACCTCCAGCATGCCGCGGGCCTGGACTTCCTCCAGCACGGCCGGGCTGGCCAGACCTTCCAGGGTGTCGAAGACGGCCTGTGCCCAGGGCCCCATCTTGTCGCTCTCGCTGCCGGGCAGATAGCCCAGTTCCTGCCCGCCGACGGCGTACAGCGGACGGAACACCACCACCTTGCGCTGGCTGCGCCGCTCCAGCACCGCTTCCAGGCCCGCGCACAGCGCCAGCGCCGACTTACCGGTCCCGGCCTTCCCGCCGAGGGAGACGATGCCCACCGACTCGTCGAGCAGCAGGTCGAGGGCCACCCGTTGTTCGGCGGAACGGCCGCGCAACCCGAACACCTCGCGGTCGCCGCGAACGAGCTGCACCTTCTTGTCGGCGTTGACCCGGCCGAGTGCGTGCGAGGTCCCGCCCAGCAGCCGGACCCCGGTGTGACAGGGCAGGTTCCGGGCGTCGACCAGGTCGATCTCGCCCTCGGCGAACAGCGCGGCGATCTCGTCACCGCCGGCCTCGAGTTCGGCCATCCCGGTCCACCCGGAGGTGATCACGTCCTGGGCGTGGTACTCATCGGCGGGCAGGCCGACCGCACCGGCCTTGACCCGCAGCGGAATGTCCTTGCTGACCAGCGTCACCCGCTTGCCCTCCGCGGCGAGGTTGGCCGCGCAGGTCAGGATCCGGGCGTCATTGGTGTCGGTGCGGAAACCGGCCGGCAGCACCGCGGGGTCGCTGTGATTGAGCTCGACGTGCAGTGTGCCGCCCTGATCGCCGACCGGGATGGGCTGATCCAGGCGACCGTGCTCCAGGCGCATGTCGTCGAAGAGCCGCAGTGCCTGCCGGGCGAACCAGCCCAGTTCATGGTGATGGCGTTTGGCTTCCAGTTCGCTGATCACCACGAGAGGGACGACGACCTCATGCTCGGCGAACCTGGTACACGCCCACGGATCGGAGAGCAGAACTGAGGTGTCGAGTACGTAGGTCCGGATGTCGGTCACAGGCGCTCCCCTGGGCTCGCTGGCCGTGTTCGGAGCCGAAGGCTCACTGGCCATCGAGACCGACGCTACCCGCGTCAAGCGCCCTGCCGCCGAGTCACCGCCTGCGTGTCGCCAACTGGTCAGTGACGGCCCGACTCAGGCTGTGACCCCTCAGGCTGTGACGACTCAGTCTTTGTTGTAGCGCTTGAGCAGCGCGTTACCGCTCAGACCCCAGGCCTGGATCGCGTCGGCGACGACCTGCTCGGCGGTCTCCTGACTGAAGATGCCGGCGTCGGCGACATTGCGCAGCTTGGTTTCGCGGTATTCGAGGATGTCGCCGCCGATCACGCCGAAGCCGAACGCGCGACGGTTGATGGCGCCGACGGTCTGGTCCTCGTGGTGCTCGAGGCAGTGGGCGACGAGGTTGTCGAAGAACTCCTGGTGACGCTCCTCGTCGCGGGCGATCCGCGCGACCAGGCTCTTGAGGATCGGCTCGTCGATCTTGGCCTCGAGGTTGCGCAGGTACACCGCGTGGGCGCGTTCGGTGAGTGCCATGAACACCAGCGTCTCGATCTGGGTGTACTTGTTGGCCAGATAGCCGCGCATGACGTGGGCGATGCGGGTTTCCTCATCGGCGACCGGGTCGAAGTTACGAGTGACGACCAGGTACTCGCGGATGGCGATCGCGTGCAGGGTCTCCTCGGCCGTCCACCGGCCCAGCCAGCGGCCCCACTTGTCCTCAAGGATGAAGTGTTCGACGAGTTCGCGGTGGTAGCCGGCGAGGTTGTCCTTGGTGATCAGCAGGACCTCAAGGGCGTCGACGATCGCGGTCGGCAGGGTGGCCTGCGACGGATCCCAGTCGTCACCGCCGAGGAAGGCGAAGTTGCGGCCCTGGTCGAACGGGACGTAGTCGTGGGCGTACCACTCGTCGGCGGAGTCCAGGTAGCGGGCCAGATTGTCGGCGACAACCGGCTCAAGCTCAAGGGTCAACGCATTTGCGACAGGTTTCTGTGCCATGCGGTAACTGTAACCGATGTTAACGGGTGTTTGAAAATCGCCCGGTCGGCGTTTCGCCCTGGCTACAGCGTCAGGCCGGGGTAAAGCGGATTGGCGTCGAGTAGTTCCGCCGACGCCGAGCGCACCCAATCCGCGGTGGCGTCGACCAGCGTGTACTTGGCCTTGGACGGTCCGTTGGGGCCACTGGCGGCGGTCGTATTGGACAGCACCTCGACGACCAGTTCCGCGACCCGGTCGAACTCGGCCGCACCGAACCCGCGGGTGGTCAGTGCCGGGGTGCCGAACCGGATTCCGCTGGTGTACCAGGCCCCGTTGGGGTCGGCCGGGATGGAGTTGCGGTTGGTGACGATGCCGGCGTCCAGCAGTGCGGCCTCGGCCTGCCGGCCGGTGAGCCCGAAGGACTGCACGTCGAGCAGCACGATGTGGTTGTCGGTGCCACCGGTGACCAGCGTCGCACCGCGGCGCATCAATCCGTCCGCGAAGGCCTTGGCGTTATCGGCGACGCGCTGGGCGTAGGCCTGGAAGGACGGCTGACGGGCCTCGGCGAAGGCCACCGCCTTGGCGGCCATGACGTGGGACAGCGGGCCGCCCAGCACCATCGGGCAGCCCTTGTCGACGGCGTCGGAGTACTCCTCGGTGGCCAGCACCAGTCCGCCACGGGGGCCGCGCAGCGACTTGTGCGTGGTGGTGGTGACGACGTGTGCGTGCGGCACCGGATCCTCGTCACCGGTGAAGACCTTCCCCGCGACCAGACCGGCGAAGTGCGCCATGTCGACCATCAGGGTCGCGCCGACCTCGTCGGCGATCTCCCGCATGGTCGCGAAGTTCACCCGGCGCGGATAGGCGGAGTACCCGGCGACCAGGATCAACGGCTTGAACTCCCGGGCGGCGGCGGCGATGGCGTCGTAGTCCAGCAGGCCGGTCTTCGGGTCGGTTCCGTAACTGCGCTGATGGAACATCTTGCCGGAGATGTTGGGCCGGAAACCGTGGGTGAGGTGGCCGCCGGCATCCAGCGACAGGCCCATCAACCGCTGACTTCCGAGCTTGGCGCGCAGTCGCTCCCATTCGGCCTCGGACAGGTCGTTGACGTTCTTCACCCCGACGTCGCCGAGCGCCGGCGCCTCCACCCGGGTGGCCAGGATCGACCAGAACGCCACCAGGTTGGCATCGATGCCGGAGTGCGGCTGGACGTAGGCGTAGCGGGCGCCGAACAGCTCCCGGGCGTGCTCGGCGGCGATGGATTCGATGTCGTCGACGTTCTGGCAGCCGGCGTAGAACCGGTGGCCGACGGTGCCTTCGGCGTACTTGTCTGACAGCCAGGTCCCCATCGTCAGCAGCACCGCCGGGGAGGCATAGTTCTCGCTCGCGATCAGCTTCAGCGACTCGCGCTGATCGGTGAGTTCCCTGCGGGTGGCCGCGGCGATACGCGGTTCGACGCTCTCGATGACGCTCAGGGCCGCGCGGTAGGCCGCGCTGGCGGTGGCGGCATAAGCGGCGCCGGGCGCCGCATGACCGGCAGGGTCGGCGCCGGGCGCCGCATGCAGGGTGGCATCGGAAGTCATGCCCAAAGCGTAATCGGCGTATCCCCGCGGCCGGGTATCGCTGGCTCTACCGCAGCGCGGAGGGGATCAACGGCTCGTCGAGCAGCGTGCCGAACCGCTCGGTCAGGCCCACCCCGGCCGGCCGGTCGTCCAGCCAGGCCCGAAGCAGGCGGTAGCCCTCCACATAGGTCGAGGTATAGGCCCGCCACAGCGGCGAGCACACGAACTTCAGACTCTGCCGTGCCCGGGTGTCGTCGACCAGCAGCCAGCGCCGCAGGAACGCCGCCACCTCGTCGGTGTCGCGGTGCTCGTCGTGCAGCATCAGCGCGGCATCCTGTCGGACCTCGGCCAAACCGGCGGACGCCGTCGCGATCGCCTCGGCGCGCTCGCCGTCGAACCGGAGCCCGAGGTCGGCGTAGATCTCCTGGGCCCAGCGGCCCCAGCCCGGGCCGACAGCGGCGTGCAGCGCCAGGTCAGCCAGACCCTCTGCCATCAGGCACTGCGGGGTGTTGACC